>DAIMZF010000040.1:11867-24689 GCA_036734085.1 Aggregatilineales bacterium | reverse complement strand
AAAGTAAGCATGATAATTCGTTACATCATACAGGGGCGTAAGTCCATTTTTTAACAATCCCCGTCGAGATGGTAAAATCAATACGTCCTGTCCGCATTGATGGAGAACGTTACTTGCTAGACCTTAAACAACATTTAAAGCGATTAGTTGAAGCACACGCGCCATCCGGCCACGAAGCACCTATCCGCGCCATCCTGCGGGAAGATTGGGCGGGCTACGTGGATGAGTTCCAGCAGGACGGCTTAGGCAGTCTGATTGGGATTAAGCGTGCTACCCAACCCACCCAGCCCGCCCGTAAAATTATGTTAGCCGCCCATATGGACGAAATCGGCATGATGGTGCGCGATATTGTGGACGGGTTCATCTATGTGCATCGCGTTAGCGGGGTGGACAACCGCGTGATGCTGGCGCAACCCGTTATTGTGCATGGCAAGCGGCCGTTGCCGGGTGTCGTGGCCGCCGTGCCGCCCCATCTGCTGACTGAAAGTGCCCGCAAGCGTTACCCGGCTTTTGATGAACTGGTGATTGATGTCGGCCTGCCGCATGAAGAAGTTATCGCGCTGGTGACATTAGGCGACCTCATCACGCCGGATGCTCCTCTGCTGGATTTGCAGGGGCGCAAAGTAGCGGGCAAGGCAATGGATGACCGCGCTTGTGTGGCCGCCGTCAGCTTATGCCTGAGCTTGCTTAAGGGCATGAACCACACCTGGGATGTCTACGCGACCGCCACCGTGCAGGAAGAAACCGGCCTGTATGGGGCGACCACCGCCGCCAACTTCATCCAGCCGGATATTGCGATTGCGCTGGACGTGACCTTTGCCGACCAACCCGGCGCAGGCGATAACGCCGCCGGAGAGATGGGCAAGGGGCCGGTTATCGGCATTGGCCCTAACTTCCACATTAAGCTGAACAAACAAATTGAAAAAACCGCCAAATATCACGAAATTAAGCTCCAACACGAAGCCCTGCCCGGCAGAAGCGGCACAGACGCCTGGGCGATACAGGTCGCGCACGCTGGCGTGCCGTCCGCACTGCTCAGTGTCCCGTTGCGGAATATGCACTCTCCGGTGGAAACGCTGGATATGGCCGATATTGAGCGCGCCGGGCGCTTACTGGCGCACTTCATCGCGGATTTAGACGCAGACTTTTTAGCCACGATTGACTGGCAAGCCAACAAGCAGACGGAGGGCGCATAATGACGTATCTGGAGCAACTCTCTAACGCGGTGGGGGTGTCTGGCAAAGAGGACGCGGTACGCGATATTGTGCTGAATGCTATCGCAAACCATGTGACCGACATCAGGATTGATGGGCTGGGGGGCGTGACGGCCATCCAGAAGGGCACGGGGGAAGGTCTGCCGCGTGTGATGATTGCCGCGCATATGGATGAAATCGGCTTGATGGTAACGGGCGTTGATAGCAACGGGCTGATTCAGTTTACGGGTGTCGGCGGTGTGGATGACCGCATCCTGCCCGGCTTGCGGGTGCGCCTGGGCGATGATTTAATACCGGGCGTCATCCTGTGGCCGCCCATCCACTATAACCGGGAGCAGAACGTCACGGCGATGAAAAGCCTGCGTATTGACATCGGCGCAACGAGCAAGGATTCCGCCAATGGTAAAGTCAGCGTGGGCGATCGTATCGCGTTTGATAGCACTTACAGCGAACTCAGCGAGACAGTAGTACGCGGCAAAGCGTTTGATGACCGCGTGGGGTGTTCCCTGCTGATTGATGTGTTGCAGGGTGGGCCGTACCCGGTGGACATCATCGCGGCGTTTACTGTGCAGGAAGAAGTCGGCCTGCGCGGGGCGAAGGTCGCCGCACAGATTCATGCGCCGGATGTGGCGCTCATCCTGGAAGGCACGACCGCGCACGATGTCCCAAATCCATTGGCGCAACCGGACGATACACGAGACAACAATCCCGGTTGCCGCATGAACGGTGGCCCGGCATTAACGGTGATGGATAAAAGCATGATTACCAACCCCAAGTTACTTGGTTTTCTGCGCCAGACAGCCGAACAGAACAGCATCCCATACCAATTAAAGACGCAACTCGGCGGTGGCACAGACGGCGGCCAGATACATATAGCGAATGGTGGCAGACCGACGGGTGTTATCTCCATGCCGTGTCGCTATATTCACAGCCCGGCGGCGCTCCTCAGCAAAACGGATTACGCGCACACGCTCCAACTGGTTCAAGCGGCGCTAAATCATATTAGCTTCGGGGACTTCCGCTATGACTGACGATACGCCGCAAGGCGCACAGGGCGACATCAGCCGCAGAATCCGTGATGCGTGGGAAGGCGATGACCCGGCGGGGTGGTTCGAGCCATTATATGCCGCCGCGCAACGGGGCGAGGCGCAAGTCCCATGGGCGTTTATGCAGGCCAACCCGCAATTAACGGAATGGCTGGACGCCAATAACATCAACGGGGCGGGTAAAACCGCGCTGGTGGTTGGCTGTGGCTTGGGGGATGATGCTCAGGAACTAGCGCGGCGTGGCTTTGACGTAACCGCCTTTGACATTTCCGAGACGGCAATCAGTTGGGCGGAAGGGCGCTTTGTGGAAGACCTGCCGGTGAATTACGTCGTCGCGGACTTGTTCAACACGCCGGAAGCATGGCGCGGCGCGTTTGACTTCGTGCTGGAGATTCGCACCGTGCAAGCTCTGCCTCATACGCTGGCGGAGCAATCTATCGCGCAGATTGCGTCTTATGTTGTACCCGGCGGCACGCTATGGGTGATGTGCCTCGCTCGTGAGCCGGAAGAACCGCGTCAGGGCATTCCCTGGCCGCTTTCTCGTGCAGAATTAGCGGGGTTCACCCGTGCAGGGTTGCGCGAGATATGGTCGCGGGATGAAGTCATCGCGGAACGGCGGCGGTTTTGCATTGAATATCACAAATCATAAAAACGGAGAAACAAACGTGAAAGAACTGGTCAAAAAATTAACGGAAGCGTGGGGGCCATCCGGCTATGAGCACCACATCCGCGAGATTATCCGCACGGAAGTACAAGACCTTGCTGACGAAATCACCGTTGACCCACTGGGCAACCTCATTTGCCGTGTAGGGAATGGCGGCAAGCGGATGATGGTCGCGGCGCATATGGACGAAATCGGCGTGATGGCGATGTACCGCGAGAAGCAGACAGGCTACCTGCGCTTTGCCAACATCGGCGGCCTCATCCCGCAGACGTTACGCGGCAATCGTGTGAAGTTCGAGAACGGCGTCATCGGCTCTATCGGCGTAGAATCCGGTGCGGGCACAGCCTTAGACGACTTCTTCATTGATGTTGATGACGGCGATAGTGTGGAGACGGTGGCGGAGGGAAGCCCGGCGGGATTCTGGCGGACAATGGATGAGCGCGGGCATCGGCTCATCGGCAAGGCGATGGATGATCGCATCGGCTGTGTGGTCGCCATCGAAGCCATGCGAAAGCTGAATAAAAAGACACCGAACACGGTCTATTTTGCGTTTACCGTGCAGGAGGAAGTCGGCCTGCGTGGGGCGCGGACAGCCGCATATAACATCAACCCGGATGTGGCGGTTGCACTGGATGTAACGCGCACCGGCGATGAAATTAATGGGGCAAAAATGGCGGTTAAGCTGGGCGGCGGCGCGGCGATTAAGGTACATGATCCCGGCCTGGTTGTGCCTCCGGCGGTGGTTCATTGGATGGTTAACCGGGCAGAGGCGGACGGTATTTTGTATCAACGGGAGTTGCTCGCAGGTGGCACGACGGATGCTTCCGCCATCCAGATGACCCATGCGGGCGTGCCGAGTGGGTGCATCTCTATCCCGTGTCGCTACATCCACACAACAAGCGAAACGGTGGATGTGCGCGATGTGCAGGCGTGTGTTGATTTGCTGGCGGGGCTGGCGGGGAATGCGATTGAGCTTTAGGCACTAAGGTGCTTTTTAAGCAGTAACAAAAAAGGCGGGGCAAACCACCCCGCCTGCTTGCAATAAAATCCACTGGAACAACGCTATGGGCTAATCTTCCAGTGTGCTTAAATCCCCGACAGGCAAGCCTTGTGCCTGTGCCTTCAGCACGCGCCGCATGATTTTTCCACTGCGCGTTTTGGGCAGTTTATCCACAAATTCGATTTTGCTCGGTATGGCAATCGGCCCGACTTCATGCCGGACATGCTCCTGCAGGAGCTTCACCATCTCGTCGGTTGGCTCTGCCCCTGTGTTTAAAATGCAATAGGCATAGATGATGTTGCCGCGCAATTCATCCGGCACGCCAATCACCGCCGCCTCTGCCACATCGCGGTAACTGACCAGCGCGGATTCAATCTCTGCCGTGCCGAGTCGGTAGCCACTGACTTTAATCACATCGTCAATGCGGCCAATCACCCAGATGTAACCGTCCTCATCGCGCCGTGCGGAATCTCCGGCTAAGTACCAGCCCTGCGCTTTGTAGGCGCTCCAGTATTGCGCTTTAAAGCGTTCCGGGTCGCCCCAGATGGTACGGAGCATTCCCGGCCATGGGGTTTTAATCACCAGTTTACCGTCCTCATTCGGGGCACAGGTGTTGCCGTCCTCATCCACTACATCTGCCACAATGCCGGGAAAGGGGCGCGTGGCGCTCCCGGGTTTAAGGGGCACGCTAGGCAACGGCGTAATCATAAAGCCGCCCGTTTCGGTCTGCCACCAGGTATCCATGATGGGGCATTTTTCTTTACCGATGACCTTATGATACCAGCGCCACGCCTCCGGGTTGATGGGTTCGCCCACACTGCCCAACAAGCGCAAGTTGGATAAATCGTGACGGTTAGGCCACGCATCGCCAAAGCGCATCAGGCCGCGTATGGCCGTCGGCGCGGTATATAGCACGGTCACGCCGTAATCTTCCACGATGCGCCACCATCTATCGGGATAGGGGAAAGTGGGCGCACCTTCGTATAGAATACTGGTCGCGCCTAAAATCAACGGGGCATAGACGATATAGCTGTGTCCGGTAATCCAGCCGGGGTCTGCCGCGCACCAGTAACGGTCTTCATCTTTCAGGTCAAACACCCATTCCAGCGTGGTGGAGGTATACACCTGATAGCCGCCGTGTGTGTGCAAAATGCCTTTGGGTTTGCCAGTTGTACCACTGGTATACAGGATAAATAGCGGGTCTTCGGCGTCCATGACTTCCGTCTGGGCTTTGTTGCTGGCAACCGGGAGCGCCATTAAATCGTGATACCAATAGTCGCGGCCTTGCTCCATGTGGACATCATGCGCGGTACGCTTGACGACAATCACATGCTCCACAACGGGCGAACGCTCCAGAGCTTTATCCACATTTTCCTTAAGTGGGACGATTTTGCCGCGTAACCATGCGCCGTCACTGCATACCAGCACGCGGCTTTTGGCGTCTTCAATGCGGTCTGCGATGGCTTGCTCACTGAAGCCGCCATAAATAACGCTATGCACCGCGCCGATTTTGGCACAGGCTAACATAGCGATAATGATTTCCGGCGTGCGCCCCATGTAGATGGTGACAGTATCGCCTTTTTTAACACCCATGCTCCGCAAAACGTTGGAAAATTTGCAAACTTCCTGGCTCAAGCGCCAATAGGACAGCGTGCGCTTTTCGCCGTTTTCGCCTTCCCAGATGATGGCGAGCTTGTTGCGGCGTCCGGTAGTTTGGTGTCTGTCGAGCGCATTGAGGACGATATTTGTCTTGCCCCCCACAAACCACTTATAAAACGGGGCGTCGCTGGCGTCCAGCACTTTATCCCATTTTTGATACCACGACAGCGTCTCCGCGCGTTCTGCCCAAAACGCAAGCGGGTCATCAACGGCTTTTTTGTAAACAGCGTCATAATCTTTGATGTGTGCCTGATCAATAATGCTCTGCGCGGGAGCGTAGATTTCGCTGGCCTGTGGGCTAAATTCACTCTCTGTCATAAGATGTTTTCTCCAAAAAATTCTTGTTACGTTTATTCCCATAAATTATAGGCTGTGCAGGAAGATACGCAAAAAATCATCTTGCAGGGGTGATGAATGTCACTACAGGGCGGCGGCAGACGAGCTTACACTATAAATAAGTTAACAAATAGATGAGCAAGACAGGGGGTGTGGACATGCAATCACAAATGAGCATCCGAAACCCACAATTGCGGTTACTGCTCCGGTTTATCCAGGTTGTTGCAGGGCTAGGGTTGACCTACAGCGTGCTGACACTGGCAAGGAATAACGCGCCTAACGCGGAGTGGTTGCACCTGCTTTACACCTCCTGGTTTATCCTGGCGCTGGTGAGCGCACAAGCCATCCTGTACCGACTTAAGGCGGGGGTGGTGGTACTGGCAGGCAGTACGCTGGTTGTGATGATTGCCGAGTTAGTGAGCGGCACGGCCTCTATTGGCGGCGCTAGTTTAGGGCTGTTTGTGGCGTTTTTAATTGGGGTATACATCCGGCCTATCTGGGAGACGTTCGACTAGCGATAGACACTCATAACACAATCAGTGTAATAAGACCACAGCAGGAGCGCACCCCATGAAGGAGTCGCGCTCCTGCTGTTTGTTCTGTAAGATTTGCGTAAGATCCCCCATTTTTGGGGGGATGGCCTTAAACAGAACGCGCCTTTTTTTCATATTACGGGTTATAATGGTTGATGTGATGAATTTTTAAGTAATGTCTGATGACTTGCTAGAGTTGTTTAAGAGGAGAAAAAATGGCTTTCTATAACCCCAATGACAACCAAAACCGCTATGCGGAAGCCGCCCTGCAACAATCCAGCCCGATTGTAACGCCGCTTGTTGAAATCAACAGCATTATGCGGCTGGTGTACGTATGGATGGGGCTTGGCCTGCTGGTGACGATGTTCACCGCGTATGTCGTGGGCAACACGCCCGCCTTGCTGAATATTGCTATCCAACCCGGCATCGGCATCCTGACGATTGTTGTGCTGTTCGGCACGGTCATCGGCCTGAGCATGGGCCTGAACCGTCAATGGCTATCACCCGGCGGGGCAGTGGCGATGTTCTTCGTCTTTGCGGCGGTGATGGGTTTCTCGCTTTCTGTGACGATGGTCGCTTATCTGTCGGAAACCATCGTGTTACCTGGTGGTCAAATCCAGAACACATTCTATAACCCGCAACCCGTGTATGCGGCGGCGGCAAGCGCGGCAGGCTTGTTCCTTGCTATGACGATTGTCGGCTTTACCACCAAAGCAGACCTCACCAAGATGGGCACGTACCTGATGATTGGTCTGGTGGGTGTGTTCATCGCTATGGTTGTGAATATGTTCCTGCGTAGCGACGGCCTGAGCTTCATTATCAGCATCCTGGGTGTGATTATCTTCACCGGGCTGACGGCCTACGACACGCAGAAGATTAAAGAGATGAGCATGAACCCGGAAATCGCCAAAGGCGGCAACATGGCGATTAAGTTCAGCGTGATGGGCGCATTGACGCTCTACCTTGACCTGCTGAACCTGTTCCTTTTCCTGCTGAGCATCTTCAGCCGCGACTAAACAAACGTTACGCTCCAAAACAATAGTCATAAAAAACGCGGACTTTTCACAGTCCGCGTTTTTTGTTGCTTATAATACGGGGCGGTTTTGTCACGTTTCTGGCACGCGGAATTTTTATCCTTGATATATAGCCAAACAGAGAGGAAAAAATTATGCGTGTGTTGTTTCGTTTAATGGCTTTATTATCGCTGGCAATCGTCTTGATGGCCTGCGGCGGTGGCGGCGGCGGGGGCACTCCGCAACTTATCTCGGAGGGTAGCGGCGGTTGTTCTGGGATGACGTGCCGTGCAAGTATGATCAGGCTGAATGGCGAGGATTTTATCAGCGTGAACCTTGACTGGATTAACCGGGATGAGACGGAAACATTGCCAGTCGAGATTGAATTTAGTGTTGAAACAGGCACAGTAGAAATCTCTTTCCCCAATAGTACAGGCGACACCGTGACCGTTAACCTGAGCGCCGGTGGAACCCAAACAATGCGCGAAACAATCAATGGTCAAAGTGTGCAATTTAGGTTTGTGGCATCCGGTGGGTTGATTGAGAACGCGCAGGCTGTTGTGCGCCGGGTGACGGATTAAGCAAACAAGCAAGCGCAAACAAGCCAACACTACCCTGACACCCTTCAAAAAGCAAAAACGCGGACTTTCCATAGTCCGCATTTTTACGTTCTTAATGGTTTAAGCACAATTTATGATTTGTGCTAGAATCAGACCTATCGCGTGAAGAAAAGAGAGGGAAACAGAGTATGCCAGACGAAGCGGCACAGCTTAAACGGGCACAGGAACTTGTCAAGAGTGGTGACTACGACGAAGCGCGGAGTATTCTTGTCACTATGCCAGACCACCCGACGGCGCAAAAGTGGCTTAAACAACTGGATGAACGCCATCCGATTGATGCTGATGGGGATGATGCAACACTCCGGCGGGCGCAGGCATTGATAGAGGCGGAGCAATACGAAGACGCCCGCGCATTACTGGTGAGCTTGCCCCATAACGATACCGCGCAAAAGTGGTTAGTACGACTGGACAATTTAGACCGCACAACACAAGGAGCAAACAAAATGAGCGACGATCAAACCCCAAACCCGATACCGACACCAACCCCGTCTGTACCGGGTAAGAACGCGGCAGATTACACTGTGCCGATGATTCCGCAAGTTGCAGATATTGTCGATGAGCAGATTATCAAGCGGCTGGGTAAAGTCGGCGGTGTGGCCGCTGTGGGTGCGTTGCTGTATGGCGTATCTACCGCGCTTATGCTGAGCATTGGGGCAGATAATGCCTTTGTTAACGCCATACTTGGCACGCTGTTTACTGCGCTTGTTGCTTATGGCATCGCTTTTGCGCTGTCTTTGGCCTTTCCCAAGATTCCACGTAACACATTTTTTATCTTCGTTGGCTTCACCTGTGTAGTAACGTTTATCGCATTGCTGACCGAAAGCCAGATGATTTTCAGTTTCTTCAATACCTCGTTCATTGTCGGCTGGTTCTGGCGCGTGTTACTGGGTGTCGGCATCGCTTACCTGTTTGCAAAGGCTAATCGTTTTGTACCCGCACAGGGCGAACCCCGCCTGAGCCGTAACTTATTCATCGTCACGGCAATTGCACTTGTGGCTATCTTTGGTTCTGCAGGCGGGACAGGTGGTATTATTTCTACATTTGTGGTCGGGACAAACTTCGGCTTTGGTGGGTTAGGGCTGGGGGATTTCATCGGCGGCTTGCTGGGTGGTTTGATTGTCGGTGCGCTGATGGCGTCCGTGCTTGCCATCGCATTGAGCGAATCGGAATAATCCTTTAAGAGGGCGGCACAGACACACTGTGCCGCCTGATTTGCTACTCGTCGTCTTCCTCTGTTTTTTCCAACCGGGATAAATCGGCGGCGCGGTCTTGCGGGTTGGGCGCTAAGTGGTGCTCCCATAATCTGGTCATGATGCCGTGCGCGTCACAATCCACCCCAAACTTTACAAAATAATCGCACACACGCTGGATGTCACGCTGGAGTATGGCGTAGGTGTTGCTATTGACATTGGGGTTAATCACCTGCGGGAAGTCAATCAGCATGATTTCTCCTTCCCAGTACAGCATGTTATAGGCGGAAAGGTCGCCGTGAATGATTTCGTGGCGGAGCATAAGCTCAATGGCGGTGATGGCGTCATCGAATAAAGCCTGTGCTTCTGGGCGCGGCAGGCGTATCTGGTTCAGCGTGGGCGCGGCGGTGTGGGGTGTGTCCCCGATGAAGGCCAGCAATAACGCATTATCACTACTGCCATACACGCGCGGCACATTCAACCCAACCTGATGCAATAGCGCCAACGTATGATATTCGTGCATCAGCCAGGATGTATGCGCGATTAATGCGCCATAGGCGGATTTTTGCTCTACTGCGCGGATGGTGCGACGGTCTTTTGCGCGGATTTTTTTGCCCTCGCTGTTTAACATGCTCCGGCCTTCGCGGTACAGCGCATCGTTGCTAAGACTGCGGAACTGACGCGGGCGGTACACTTTAGCCGCCAGATAGTCCACGCCAGTAGACGGGTGCGCGGCGCAACAATACACGCTGGCTTCCTTGCCGCCTTTGACGAGCGTCAGCACATCCGTGATAAGCGATTGATCAAAAAATGGCTTAAGCGACTCGTTCAACCAGCCCGCTTCATAAAGCGACGGCTGATAGGTGATGTTCATTTCTTGTGCTTGGGTTTCTACACCGGTTGTTTCCGCAATTTCGCTGACAATATCACCCACGCTCTTTTTAGGCACATGCCGCACTTTGGCTTTGCGCTTGCGCCTTGCCTGTCGGTCAGATTGCATCGGGTCGAAGATTTCTGCATAGCGGTCATAATCGGTTGTGTGTTTGTTGCTCATGATGAAGGGCTTATCCTTGATTCATCCAGTTTGTTTAAGTTGAAGATGTATCGCGGAAGCAAAACGCGGCGCGATACAGGCAAAATAGCTGTCTTTGATTCGGACTGAATCAAAGCAGATGGCTGATAGCGGGTTGCTATCAGCGAATGCACCTATTCGCCTATGCCGCGTGAGGGGATTGTGTCAATTATTCAGTGTGCGGGTCAGGGTTACGCGGCTCTGCGAACGGGTGCGCCGTAGTCAATCACTTGCTGTACTTTGATTTCCATACTGTGCGCTCCTTTAATTTTGTCGGAATTTTAAATCTACCAATGCCAACAGTATGCCGGGAATCATCTAAGTTGTCAAGAGGTATCACAAGGGTTCATAACTGTATTATGATAGGTGGAGAAGCATTAAAATGGCGGTGATTGCACTTTATGACAATCACCGCCGTTTTAGTTTTATGAAGTAGCGGCTAAACGCCTTCGGGTGTTTCTAAGGTTGCCGTTGGGGTTGGGGTATCCGACGGCGGCGGAAGCGGTGTTTCCGACGGAATCGGCGTAAACGTCAATGTTGGGATGGGCGTCGCGGACGGAATGGGTGTCAATGTTGGCGCGGGCGTCGAGGTAGGGATGACCACATTGGTTGCGGTGGGTTGTGGTGGCGACGTGGGCGCGAATGTCGGGAAGACCGAAGTCGGGATGACGAACTGCGGCGGCGTGACGATGCTTCCGCCGATGGGTGTGCGTGTAGGCAACGGCGTCCATGATGGCTGCGGCGTGATGGTGGCCGTGCCGCCTACGCCGATGGGTGTTGCGCTGGCGAGGCTGGTTTCTCCGCCCGTGCTTGCGCCGGAAGGCGCAGTCGCCCATAGCAAAAACCCGACGATATAAAATGGCACACTCCCGACGATGATTAAAAAGAAGATGACGCGCAGGGTTGTCCGGCGGCGCTCAAACGGGTCGTAGGGGGATTGTCTCATACTCATGCGCCTTCTTAGTGTTTTGGCAGGCTTACATACAGACACAACTATAGCACAAGGCGGCAAAATGGACACCGATTAGAAATGAAATGTAACACTCTGCTTTGTGATGTGTCTTTAAAAGTGTCGTTGGTTATAAGCCGATTAGAGATAATGTGATGTTGATAGCACTTTGGGCACTACCAAACGAACAGCCCGATGAAAACCAGGCGGCAAACGCCGAAGCGGAACGAACGCAGATGTTCCATGCACAGGCTGACCCCGCCGCGTTTGCGACCCTATACGAAACATACGTTGACCGCGTGTATGCCTTCTGCTTGCGGCGGAGCGCGACGCCGCAGGACGCCGAAGACCTGTGCAGTCAGGTATTTGTACGGGTGCTGGCTGGCTTGCATACCTATCAGGGCGGGTTGGTTTCTGCCTGGTTGTTCCGTATTGCGCGCAACGTCATCGCCAACCACTATCGCGGGCGCAAGCAGATTATCGCACTGGATGACATCGACATCCCGGTTGAAGACCGCACGATGGAGCGTGTGGAGCAGGCGGACGACCGCCGCATCATCACGGCGCTTGTGGCGGCCTTGCCGGAAGACAAACAAAATCTGCTGTCTTTATCGCTGGATTGTGGTCTGACATCACAAGAAATCGCGGAGACCATCGGCAAAAGCCCACAAGCCGTGCGTGTGGAACTGCATCGTATCATCAGGGGACTCCGTGAGCGTTACTTCCGTTTGATAGGGGAGCATTAAACATGAACGAACAACGACAAGCAGACCTGTTACACGTTTACATGCAAGCCCTCCGTGCGGATTTGGACGCCATCCCCCCGCGTGAACTGGATGCGGAAACGGCGGTCTTTGCGCGTAAGATGGTACGCACACAGTTAGGTTCACCATCACAGGCACAGCATCGGCTTTCCCGCACCGCTAAAGCGCAGATGTGGCACGATGTGCTCCGCACTTCGGCGGATTATTTATCAAAAGAGGAGAATCAAGACATGAACCATACGTTACCGTTGCAAAATCACCCATCGGAATCATTCCCATTTGCATGGGTAGCGGCGATCTTAATAATCGTGGTGATGAGCGCAGGCGCATTAATGATGCGTAACCTCACACCGCCGGACGACGGGCTGAACAACATCGGCCTGGCACAACAGACCGAAGAAGCACAGGAAGCCGATGCACCCACCCCTACCCCTCTGCTGATGACAGCCACGCCCTTACCCGTGTCCGCTATAGACGGCGTTTTGTCCACACCAACACCGATTCCGCTGTGGGTTTTGCCGACAGCAGTACCCCACGATTACGCCTTTGCCACGACGCACTTCCCGGTATTGACGGCGCTCATCGACATCCCGGCGGGAACGGAAATTACCGAAGAAATGGTGGTTGTTGTCTTCTGGCCGCGAGAACGTGCGCCCATAAGTGCCTTGCGGAATGTGGCTGGTTTATACGCTCAAGAGGACATCCCGCGCTATCTGCCGATTACGGATGATATGCTGGCGATGACCGCGCCCACAGCAACGC
>DAIMZF010000040.1:0-11767 GCA_036734085.1 Aggregatilineales bacterium | reverse complement strand
ACCCCTACAGCGTTGCCGCCCAGTGATGAATAAGATGAAATGCCGCCCCAAACGGGGCGGTTTTTATTTAACTGGCTGGCAGGAAAATCACCTGACCCGGATAGATTCTGCTGGGGTTAGGGATGTCGTTGAGCGCCAGAATTTCCGCTAAGGCCACGCCGTTGTTCAAGCCGATAGTGTACAGATTATCCCCGCGTTGTACGGTGTAAGTCTTGGTGCTCTGGGGAGGTGCTTCTGCGATAGGGGGCGCATCTGTGATAGGCGGTGCGGGTTGTGCTTGGGCAACGGTGACGGGAGCATTTACGGATGTGTTGGCATGACCGGGAAGCATCAGCCGTGCGCCAACGAAGATTAAATCCGGGTTGGCGATATTATTCAGGCGCGTTAAATCCGCGACGGTGGTATCGTGGCGGCTGGCGATGCGGCCTAGTGTGTCTCCACGTTGAACGATGTAGACGCCGCCTTCAGTAGCTGGTTGTGCAGGGGGTGATGCGGGCGGTGGTGGCGCACTTATCACGCTGGATTGTGCGATGACAGGTGCTTGGGCGGCGGTTAATGGGATGTTGTTGTAGTCGGAATGTGCAAAGACCATCACATAGCTATGGCGGTAGCCGTTGGTCGCCATACCCACCCCTAATTCCGTGAAGTTGCGGTTGGTCAGGTTGGTATAGTGGTCGGGGCTGTTCACCCAGAAATTCCAGACCATATCGGGCGTTGCGTCGATGCTCATGTAATAGTTTTCTCCACAGCACCAGCCCACAGGCAGGTAGCCGGTCACGCGCACCCGGTCAGAAGGGCGGCTTCCGTCTGGGCGGTAGTGGCCGCGTTGCCCGGTAGCCACAAGCCAATTGGCTTGATCCTGAGCGGCGGCATTAAGTTGTGTGTTAATCACATAGGGCGGCAATCCACGCCGGGCGCGTAGGGCGTTCGTGCGAGAAAGGATGTCATCAATGATGCCTGGGTCGGGCAGGGCGATTACATCCTGCGCGGTGGTGGTAGGGCTGGATAATGCCAGGAATAAACCCGACAGGAACACAAAAAACAACCCTAGTCTATACATCTAAAGACCTCCTTAATGACTTCCCCATAGTCATAAATTAGCCGATACCAGGACGAAATCAAAGGAAGGTTAGCACATTCGTATCAACTTCCACCTGAATTAAAACGTTGCGGGTCTGTTGCTCCTCAGCCCCCTAAATCGTGGGCGAATACAAGCGCAATCGCTCTATTCCCCGTATAATGACGTTAGTTATATTCACTCATTAAAGGGATTCATCGCATGATTGATAAGCGCATCCTGCAAGCACTGGAAAACCCTAGCCCCAGCATCCGCCGCAAAGCCATTACTGCGCTCGGCAAATCCGCCGATGCCGATGCTTTGCCCATCCTGGCTAATATCTACCGTACCGACCCCGACCCCGAACTGCGCGACCTGGCGCGTAAGGCGGGCGTTTACATCAAACAGCAAGGGAGCGATAGCCAGCCAGTCAGTAAACCACCCAGCAAACCCAGAAATCCCGATGAAGTTGATGTGGAGTCGATTATTGCCGCCTCCAAAACAGCCCGCCAAGCGGAGGAAAAAGCGCGTGAGCCAGTCAAAAAAATCCCGCGTGTGCTGGATGTGGATTTATCTACGCTGAACGTTAGCGGCGCAAACGTGGAACGCGCCAAAGCGGAGATGGACAAGGCCATGTACTTCAGCGTGCAGGGCGAGATGGCCCCCGCGAAGATTGCGCTCCAAAAAGCGTTTACGCTTAACCCGCATCTGCGCGTGGATAACTATGCCCGGAGCCTTGTCCTGCAAATTGCGGGCGGCGTAGATGAAGAACAAGCCCTATATGACCTGATGATGGAAGAGGTCAAAATCCCCAAAAAAGAGCGCCAAGGCGGCGGGAAGCTATTTGTACTGTTGATGTTGATCGCGGGTGGCCTGATGCTGGCCGGGTTCTTCCTGCCATGGTTGCAATCACCTGATGACGCCAATTTATTAGCGTTTGAAGCGGATGTGGTGGAAGCGGAAGGGCAGGATGCTTATAGCGGACTGGACATTGTGCAGAACACGGACGACATCGCGGTTACGCTGTCTCAATTAGCTGTCCTTGCGGATTTATTACGTGGTAATTTTTCTTTGGAGCAACCCAACCGCAACCCAATCACCTATAGCCCGGCTTTAACCGCCGTGGCTGGTGGCTTGCAGATTTTGTTGGGATTATTGGTGTTTTTAGGCGGAGGGGGCAAGGGTTGGTACTGGTTTCAGGGGATTTTAATGACACTTGCTGGCGGTGCAGGTCTGTTGTGGATGTATACCACAGTCAATGACTTTGCCGAACTGTTAAACCTTATCTTTGGCGGTATTATGACCTTCAGCGCGATGGATTTATTGGGCACAGGCTTTTTGCTCTCCGCAGGTGGGGCAGGCTTATTAGCCCTTGCATCTATTCTGGGTCTTTTGACCTCTGGAGGAAAAAAATAATTTTAGAGTAGAAAGAGTTGCACAATGATTGATAAGCGGTTGATGGCAGACCTGAAGAGCAAGGACGCTACCCAGCGCGGGAAAGCAGTCATGTCCCTTGCACAATCATTAGACCGGGATGCTTTGCCTCATCTGGCAGAGGTCGCAAAATCTGACGAAGACAAGGACGTTCGTTTGTTGGCGAACAAGGCGATGAAATACATTCGGCAAAAAGCGCCCGCCGCGCACAAAACAAATGATGACCTTTTGGACGAGCGCGAGCCAGAGGCATCACTCATCGAGCAAGCCCTGGATGCCTACGTCGGAGGGGACTATAACACGGCGCAATCCCGGCTGTTGGCCGCGTTTAAGGCCAATCCCCGGTTAGCCGACGATGAGGACGCCCGGCAGACCGCCGCACAAATCACCGGGCTATCCCCGCACGAGGCGGTGGCGTCTATCAAGGCCAGCTTAAAGTCCGGCGCGGGCCGTCGGCGTCGGAGCTTATTGCGTCCTGGTATGTTGAGCGTGCTGGCGCTGATCATCGTCATGGTGGGTGGCGCGGTTACAGCCTGGGGTGGGCTTCAGCCCTGGTTGGTGGTGGATGGTGTCAACAGCTATAACACGATGGACATTGCCTCCGACCAGAATAGCATCGCCCAGCGCCTTTCTTCCAGCGAGGATAGCAACCTCACCGAGATAGGGATTAACCGTTCCTTGCTGTCTTATTCGATGTATCTGGTGGTGTTGGGTGGCATCTTGCAGATAGGCATTGCCGCGTTCGCGCTGGGTGGGCAGAACATCATCCACTGGCTAGGCATGTTAATCATCATTGTGGCGGTGGGCGTGGCGATGTACTGGTTTAATGACGCCTTTAATCTGTTAGGCGGCGCGGCTCCAGGTGGTTTCGCGCCCGGTGCGAACCTCATCACAGGGGACGGTTTTGTGCTGACTCAGGTTGGGCTTGCTATAATGGTGGGGGGTGGCGCACTAGGGATGCTCACTTCCGCTTTTATGAAATAAACAGGGGGAAATACCATGAGCAAGCGTTGGTTGATGGTTGCTAGCGGGGCGGCGTTGCTGGGGGTGTGGCTGATGGGCGCGGCCTTTGTGCTGGCGCTCGGGGCATCCGCCGATGTTGACTATCAACAGGGAGTTGATCATCAACTTCAGGTTGATCATCAACAGTTGGTCTTTGTGACTAACACCCCGCATCCGCCGGATTTGCTGAATCAATCCCCACAAGGCCGCGTTGACCAATATGCACTGCGTACCTGGCAGGAAGCTCAACTGGTGGAAGTGTTGATTAATCAGTTGAACCGTCTTGCACGCGGCGAAGCCGAACAAGCGGACGCCATCCGCTATACGCTGTTTGAATTAGACCAACGCTACCCCCAAGCGCCGATAGATTTTGCCCTACGTGAGCGGGTGGTCAACGCGATGTTGGCTGTGCCGCCCGGTAGTGTGGATATGCGCGGCATGGTGCGACCTTATATTGTGGCGCTTTTTAACAATCGCATCGCGCAGGGCTACCAGCCACAGACCAACGTTGCAACCACCGTCAATGGGTGGGTTATTGTTCCACAACTCACCCACTTAACGCCGGATGAAACACTGGATGTCATCCTGCGGTTTGATTATACGGTTAATGATGTGACCATCTACCGCGACGCGCTCCCGTTAGTGGCACAAGGTAACAGTTATAACCTGCCGGATGTTTCCGAGATTCCGTCAGGGATTATGTCCGTGCGGGAGGGCATCCGCGCGGATTTTGTATTTGCCAGAGACGAAACGGGCGATGGTATCGCCAATTTGCTGTACCAACAAACGGCATCGGGTGTGCTGGCGGCCACCTGGCAGATTTACGGCTGGCGCGATGGGCAGATTATCAATCTGGCGCAACCGGGCACATCCATCACGGGCTACGACTTCCAGACGGACATAGCGCCAAGCGGCGAGCGTCAGGTGCGCGTTTTACCCGCCCGCTTGGAATCCGCCCGGTGGAATTGTGTCAGCACGACCCAACAAACCTGGACATACCGCGCGAACTTCTTCCGGCCAGAGCCAACATCCGCGCCTTACCAGAACGATATAAGCATCGGTTGCAGGGTGCATAGTCTGGAACCGCCCCTGTTCCAGCAACCGCCACAAGCCGCTATCGTACAAATCCGCGACTTCATCGAGTCAGTCATCAACCCCAATGAATTCGGCTATGACCGGGCGCAAATGGCGTTAACGATGCTTTATGTGCTGAATGGACAAAACACGGATGCACGGGCATGGCTGGATGTGCTGGGCGATGCCGACCCGGATAATGTGTATCTACAGGGTCAAATCGGCGCGATGCAGGCCGCACTCGATGCGAATTTATCTCCGGTGCAGGTATGCGCCGCGCTGTTAGCGCAAAACGCGCAAGGGGCATGTGATATTGACGCACTGATACAACGCATCCTCACGGAATTACCCGTTGCGCGTGCGGGTGATGTGCGGGGACAGTTGGAGATTGCCGGGTTGCCCGTCGCCCAATTAATCAGCGTGCGCTCCTTGGGGCAAGCGGAGCGCCAATATGTGCAGTTTGATTTAACAGGCGCGAGTTGGTGGGTCTTCGCGCCGACTGACCCGGCTTTTTATGTAGCGACTGCGGGCAATCCGCCGCCGGATTACGTCGAGCCAACCGCTTTACCCATCGTCGCGCCGTTAGGCGTACCCGGCAACGCGGAACGGGCGCTTTTTGTGCAGAATGATCCCCTGCTGGGATTAACTTTGCTGGAAGATGCCGCGCCTGCGGGTGATTTAAACTTAGAAGCGCGGTACTTCCGGGCTTTTGCGCTGGATTTACAAGGGCGGCGGAGTGATGCCCGCAACGCTTATTACGCGCTGTGGCTGGACGCGCCCGATAGCGTATGGGGGCAACTAGCAGGCGCGCATCTGGAGTCGCGGGTAGGCAATTGACGCCCGTAGGCGGTTATTTGTCCGGTTTTTTACAGGGGCGCGGGACTCGTGCCCTACCATAACTGCACGATGCCAGTTAATAATGGTCATCTGAACCAATTAACCAACCAACCAACAGAAAGAAAAAGGACAGGATGAGACTCGTCAGCTATTCGTATAACCAACGGAATCGCGTCGGCATTATGGAGGGCGATAACACCATATGTCGCATCTCGTTTGATGCCACCATGACCGAACTGCTTCGGCGTGGCGTTCTGCCGGAAAAAACCAGCGAGCGTTACGCCTTAGCTGATGTGCGCCTGCACGCGCCGCTGACACCCGGCAAGATGATCGCCGTTGGCCGCAACTATGCCGCCCATGCCGCCGAGATGGGCAATGACGTGCCGGAAGCCGCGCTATTCTTTGCTAAGTTGCCCAGTAGCATCATCGGCACGGGCGATGTGATTACGTGGCGTGGTGCGTTGACCAGCCAGGTCGATTGGGAATGTGAACTGGCCGTTATTATTGGCAAACGCGGCAAGGACATCCCGCAAGCGGACGTTTATAACCACATCTTCGGTTATACGGTGGTCAATGACATCAGTGCCCGCGATTTGCAAGAGAGTGAATCGCAATGGATACGCGCTAAGAATATGGATACCTTCTGCCCGATGGGGCCAGTCATCGTGACCCGTGATGAAATCCCAGACCCGCACAACCTCGCCTTGAAGACGACGGTCAACGGGGAGTTAATGCAGGATTCCAACACTTCGCAGATGATTCGCAATGTGCCGCAACTCATCGCGGAAATCTCCTCATTGATGACACTCAATCCCGGTGATGTGATTTTGACAGGCACGCCCGCCGGTGTGGGCAGTGGCATGACGCCGCCCCGCTTTTTGGGCGATGGCGACACGGTGACAGTCAGCGTGGAAGGCATCTGCGAATTGACCAACACCTGCCGGGTGATTGAGTAACGACGAATGCCCACATTTTACGTGCTACACGGTGACGACGACTTAGGCATAGACGACGTGCTGAAAAAGTTCCGGGCGGAGATGGGAAGCGGCACGGAAGCGGAGATGAATATTGCCGAATTTGACGGTACAACCGTCAGCGTTGCGGAAGTCATCAACGCGGTGTCGTCGTATCCGTTTCTGGCAGATAAACGGATGGTCATCGTGCGCGGTATGCTGGCATGGCTGACGCGCAAAGGGGCAGGGCAGACGGGCAAGGACGCTATCGCCCGGCTACAGGATAATCTGCCCCATTTGCCGTCCTACGCACGTCTGATTTTTGTCGAGCGTGAATCTCTGACGGATAAGCACGCTATTCTACAGACTGCGCAAGCTCATAAAGACGCCGGGCATGTGTTAAAGTTGACCGCGCCTAGTGACCCGGTTAGCTGGATTATCAAACGTACAAAAAATGTGTATCAGGCCAGCATCGACACCCGCGCGGCGGCGGCACTGGCGGCGGTCGTCGGGGAGGATATGCGCCTGGCGGATAATGAACTGGCAAAACTGGCGGATTATGTCGAACCCGGCCAACCCATCACGGAAGATGATGTCGCCGCACTCACCGCTTATGTGCCGGAGGCCAACATCTTTAAAATGGTGGACGCCATCGCGGAAGGGCGCGGGCAAATGGCGCTGGAAATGCTCCATCGGCTGATGCGTGATAAAAAACAGGATGCCTTCAGCTTGTTTGGGATGATTACGCGCCAGTTCCGCCTGCTGATTCTGGCGCGGGAAGTGCTGGACGTGGGCGGCTCTGCGGGGAATGTGGCAAGCGCGGCGAAGGTGCAACTGTTTGTCGCGCAAAGTCTCATCCGGCAGGCGCGGAGCTTTACGATTGATGAGCTAGAGCGCATTTATGGCTCGTTACAACAGGCGGACTTCGACATGAAGACCGGAAAAATTGACCCGGCACTGGCGCTGGATTTGTTCGTCGCCGGGATGACCACATGATGCTATGTGCAACCCGCTACACCGGGCTTGCGTATAGGTTTTAGCACGTTTGGATGGACATAGAGAAGGGTTTTTTAACCATGATTGAACTTATCGTCTTAATCGGCTTGTTGGTATTGGCGTGGTTCGTCGTTACCAGCATTTTTTCGCTGGTCGTTGGCATTGTGGCCTTCGCATTTTCCGTGCTGATATGGATGTTCATCGGCTGGATTGCGGGTAAGCTCCTGCGCGGCAAGAGCTACGGCCCCATTTATGATGCGTTGCTCGGCTTGGGCGGCGGCATCGTCGGCAGTTTTGTTCTGGGCGTGTTGGGCATCAGCACGGGCGGCTTAGTCATGACGATTGTCGCGGGCGTGGTCGGTGCGCTGATTTTGGTCGCCGGCGTTCGCGCTATCAAGGATAAAAACTTCGCCCGTTAGCTGTTCTACTGTGTTGTGGGCGGCCACTGCGCCGCCCCATGACCTTTTGCCCCGTTTTGCATTTTGCATCCTTCTGCTATGCTAAAGTGATAAATGTCTCCAATTAATCACTGCTGAGGATTCCCCTATGCGCCGTGTGCTGATTTTGCTTTGCCTGTGTTTTACCCTGATACCTTCAACCTTTGCCCAACAAGAAGAAGCGTTCGCGCTCCCACCGGCGGAATGGTACGCTGTGGTGTGGAACCCGGCGGAAGATACGCTCAATTGGGTGAATGCCGCCGGGACTGCCGCCACGCTTGCACGTCCGCGCCTGCCGGATGAAGTGCTTAACGCTACCCCACGTTTTAACATCAGCCCGGATGGGCGTTACATGATGCTGGTTGCGGATTTAAACGACGGGCGGCAGGGCGTGGGCTTTTATGATTTTGCGGCGGGTGTCTTTACACAGATTCACCAAACGCAACCGGGCGAAGTTGTCGCGCCGCTAACGCGCAATATCTCGCGCCGGAATCGCGTTGTCATCGGGCTTTCAGCTTCCGATGGGAGCGCATGGCGCATGATTACATTTAACTATAGTGATGGCGACCCGGTCGAGGTGCTGAATTATAATGCGCCGCTTGCGGGGGTCATCCCGCCCGGTGTAGGGCGTGCGCCTGTTGTGCTGTTGCACACGTACAGCGACGAGTTGAACAGCTATGCGGTGCATTTCCACCTCACAACAGATGGCGCATCCGCGCCGAATTTGGCCTATGTATGGTATCCTGATTCGGGTTCCATCGAGCCGAGCGACTTCACCGACCTCAACGCGGACTTTCAATATGCCGCCGATGAGCCGATTTTTACACTGAACAATCGCACCTTTCCTACGCCCAGCGTGCCGGGTGCTTCCGGCGGGAATACTATCGGGCGGGGTGATGCGCTAAACCCGCAGACAGTCTATGCGGATGGTGAAACGGTGAAATCTCGCCCGCGTTGGCTGGCGGGGGGCAACTGGGTGGGCTATTACGCACAGAGCGCCGAGCGTGGCAACTGGCAGATTATCCCGGTGCAATCATCCGGCGATGCAATCCCGCAGATTACGCTGTCGCCCGCCGTGCGGGATGTGTTCGGCACGCCGGGCGGGTATCTGGCGGTGCGTGATGATGGCACGGTATCATTCACGGCGGAATTCAGTCAACCGGATGGCGAGACCGTCTATACGCCCCAAGTGACCAACCCGGAACAGTTGCCACAGGTCATCGGTGTGACGCCGGAAAGCGTGCCGCCCGCGCTTGATATTGTGCGCTTGCCATCTGGCATGGCCGACGTTACCGCGCCCGTACTCCCGCCATGTGACGGTGCGCCACCGCCACGTTTGTTAATAGGTGAGGCGGTGCAGGTGGTGGGTGATACCCCCTTGCGCGTGCGCGCCGCGCCGGGTGGGGCACAAGTGACCGAGATGCCCGTAGGCCGGGTGGGACAAGTCATCGGCGGCGCATCCTGCACCAACCGCTATCTGTGGTGGGCGATACGCTGGACTTTAGCCGATGGCCGCACCATTGAAGGGTGGTCAGCAGAGGGCGACCTGGAAAGTTACTTTTTAGAGTTAATCGTCAGCGCGGAAGCGCAGGAAGCTGACAGCCCGACAGACGGCGGTTAAACGGCGGCTTGACGTTTGTTGCACGAAACAGCGAATCGCTGACAATTAAAGGTAAGCAACAAAGTAAAATTGCATCGACTAAGGAGAATTCAATGAAAAATACGTATTTAATACGCTTTATCGCACTTGTCCTGATGGCTTTGGTCGCGGTCATCCCCGCCCAAGCTCAGGATGAAATTATTCTGCAACGGATTGATCAAGCGATGGTGCATCTGACGGGCTACGTCAACGCGCCGAGTACGATTACACGGCAATCACATAGCTGGCGATGGGAAGAACAAGTATGGGAAGATGCGGGCTTAGGCTGTCCGATTCCCGGCGAGAGCTACCCGGCACAACCTAATCGTGGGCCGAGCATCGTCATCACTTATAACAGTGTGGAATATAATTACCGTGCCTCTTGGGACGGGTCTATCCTCGTATTGTGCGCCGCAGACGGCCAGCCGCTTTACCGCAGTGATGACCCGGCCTTTTTGCCCGGCCAGACTCCGCAGGCTGTCTCTACGAACATTCCCAACTTCCACGCCTGGATTTATATGTCCACACAGCAACAGTTCTACCTCATCAATTCACAGTTAGGGGAACTGGCATCGGTGCAACGCCCGATGATGGCGGGTGAAAATTTTGATAGCCTGAAGAGCTTCGCCTTCTCCCGCGATGGGCGCTATCTGTTGCAAGCGGTCAGCCTGAACAATGGCACAGAGGCCGTGACCATCTTCGATATGCAGACTGGATCGATGGTCGCTATTCCGGGCGCAGGCAATGAGGAAGCGTCTTTGGGTGCGAGTGACTTTTATAATGGTAGCTTCTACACGGGTGGACGCCTGATTACCAACGCGGATAACACACAGGCTATCGTGAGCTTCACCAGCATACCAGATATGGCCGCCAACACATGGCGCGTGCTGGTGGTTGACCTTGCAACGGGCACAACCCTGCACGAATTAACCAGAGCGCAACTTTTACCGATATTAAGCGCCTCACCGGACTTTATCGCACAAATCAACAATCAATCAGCGTTCAGTCCTTATCCAGTTTTCCTGGATGATGACGGCAACGTGCATTTTTATCTCGTCCTGTTATTTGCAGGCGGCGCGACGAACTACCCGGCGCTGGCATGGAATCCGGCGGCAAATACCGTTGTGCAAAGCCCGTTTGGTAGAACAAGCGCGGCGGATATTCTGCCGGATGGCCGTTTGTTGTATGCGGATTATCTGCCGGAATTCCCCGCCGCAGTTGCAGATGGCCCGTTTCAACCATCTAATGTTGTGATATCGGATCGTCCGTTAGAGCCGGGCAACAATCAAGCCTTTGTGATACAGGGAAGCGCACAAGTTATCCTGAATGTGCGCTGGGCGGCCAATGGCGACCAGATTATCTATAGTACGCTCACAGATAGAAACAGCATGAATCCGCCCTATACGGTGCGTAACCTTGCCGGTGGTGCGGAGTACATACTGACGAATTTGACGGTAGGCGCACCGGGCGGTGTGTTGACGACGCTTGATAGTGCCGCCGGGCCAACCATTAACTACTATGATTCGCCTGCAGGCGGACAAGCCATCTGGACAGCACCGCCGCGCAACGGTAACCCGGTGTTTGCATGGGTGCAGTTTACCGATGTGCCTTTGGGGTTAACCGCGTTGTTTGATGGACAATCCATCACGACGGGTTCCGGCATTGTGGTTTCACCGTCTACAGGGAGTGATTGCGGCACATTGCCCAGTGCCGTGCGCGTGGGCGTGGTTGCGCGTTCAACCATCATCGACGGCTCACCGTTGAATGTACGTTCCGCACCGAGTACATCGGCGCAGGTGGCGCGCATCATCCCGGAAGACACCCGTTTTACCATCATCGGCGGCCCGGTGTGCGCCAATGGCTATACGTGGTGGGCGGTTCAGCTTGAAGATGGGCTGGACGGCTGGGTGGCGGAAAGTGGCGCGGAGTTCTACTTTATCGAAATTGCGCCATAAACAAACATCCATGCGTTATGTATCCGGGCAGGGGCAGGCAGATGTGCGGCTTATTGCCCGGATGGGTGTTGATCAATGATTAATTGGCAAACAGCGTGAAGTTGGCAATCACCAACAAGATGAACACAATAGGCGTAACGATAGCGATAATGAGTGCGGTTCTGCGCGACATAAAGCGGCCTTTCCTGATTGGGCAGGAGCATTGGCGAGCAAGCAAAGAGCATGGATTTTAGTATAAATTGGGCTTGCGAATCGCGCCAATTTGGGCTAATATATGGCGTAAGATGGGCAATTAGCTCAATTGGCAGAGCGTCTCGTTGACGTCGAGAAGGTTATAGGTTCGAGTCCTATATTGCCCACAATCGAAGACTTGTCTCGAACAG
>DAIMZF010000039.1:0-24751 GCA_036734085.1 Aggregatilineales bacterium | reverse complement strand
GCGATGCGAACGTGGTTTTCGCCATCGTCTACAACGTCGCCGTCGCCCACTTCGCGCACAATTTCAATCTTCACCCGTGCTAAAGCGGCCACACCTGCTGTAACCAGCATCAGGGGCAACCCGCCCAGTACGGCGGCCACAGCACCCGCGCCTGCGCCCACGTTAAGCGGTGTATCCAACAGGACACGCCCTTCCGACGTGCGGACAATGATACGGCGGATGTTGCCTTGCTTTACCAGTTCGCGTACCTTCGCAACAACTTCTTTGCCCACAACTTCTAACTGTTGGGTGACGGTATGCACCGGGTCTTGCTGAACTTCACCTTCGTAGGCGTCTTGCGGGTCTTCGTTTACATTTGTCATGTTAAGTTTTCCTCTCAATTGGCGTTTCTATACCTTAATACGCTAAAATAGAGTCGATAGTTGCGATAATCCCCCTACCATGTAGGGAATTCAGCAGAAAGGGGCGCTTATGCTCAAACGACTCACTCTTCTATTGGCCGCATTGTTGGGGTTCTTTGCCGTGTGGATGCCGGGTCAAAGCCCATTACAGGCGCAGACATTCGGCGTTAATTGGACTGGCTTCTTCTACGATAACACGACTTTTACCGGCGCACCAGTGGCTAGTGCTTTTTACCCTAGTGGGCTTAACTTTGTCTGGCCGAACGAACCGCGTGACGGTAACGGCAATCCCATCACCCGCTTTGATACCACGCCCCTGACGCAAGAGGATGACTTCAGCGTGCGCTTCTTCAGCACGCAGTTTTTCCCATCGCCGGGCAATTACATCTTTGAGGGCACGGTAGACGACCGAATCACCGTGTATATCGGGGGTTCACCCACGCCCACGTTCACCAGTGCCGCGCTGGGGCCGTTCAGTTTTTCCGTGCCACTGACGGGTGGCAATATTGAAATCCGTGTTGATTTTGTGGAATTCAGCGCAGAAGCCATCCTCAACTTCCGGTGGCGCTTGGACGGCGGAGTCATCATCCCCACGTTCCCGCCGCCGAACTTCACACCGCCGCCAGCCTTCACACCCACCCCCGCCGGGCCGGTGCTACCACCCGGCCCCATCGCTCAGGTCGTTAATGTGCGCGGCCTTTCGCTCCGCACCGGGCCGTACTTGGGCGGTTCCTTTGTGGGCGTGTTGCGTCCGGGCATCGCATACCCGGTACTCGCCCAGAACACCGATGAGGGAAGCGGCTTTATCTGGTACAAAGTGCAGAACGGCCAGCAGGTCGGCTGGGCTTCCGGGCGGTATCTGCTGGTGTTTAACGGCAATCCTCCCGTAGAAGGCACGGTCTTTGAGTCGTTGGGCAACCCACCCAGTACGGGCGTATTCGCCACACCCAATGCCTTCATCAACGTGCGCCGCCGACCTAGCCAACGCGCCGCCCGTGTCGGTAACTTGCAGGTGCCGTGGGGGGGCGAGGTAGAAGTGTTGGGGCGCACAGTGCAAGGCGGCCAAAACCATTGGCTTCTGGTACGCTTTGATGGTGTTGTCGGATGGGTGTACGCGCCTTACTTCCGCACCACACGCGGCAGTTTTAATCAGGTTCCGGTTTACTAAAACCCAAACCATCCTGACCTATCTTGAACCGCCGTGTGCTTGACATCCGGCGGTTTTTTCCTGTACTGTGATAGTGTTACTATCCACGTACACCAAAGCTTAAAAAGACTTTAACCGCTTCTGCGTTTTTTGCTGACGTGAAGGTGTTAAAATACAAATGTTATAAATTCAGGATATTTAAAATGGCACACTCCGCACCGCGACAACAAGAACAAATCAGCCAGCGTGTCCGCGCTATTTTACTGGCGGAACGGCGATGTGTGCTATTTATCAAACGTCTTAAGCCCGATGGCGCACCCTATTGGGTTGCACCCGGCGGCGGCGTGGAAGACAAAGACGAGAGCCTGCACCAGACACTTGCCCGGGAACTGATGGAAGAACTCGGCGCAACAGCCCAAGTCCTGCGCCCGGCGTTTATCCTGCGGCATCACAAAGCGGGCAAAAACCTGGAAGAGCATTTTTACATCTGCAAGTTAAGTAACCTCAACTTAGGCTTACGCTCCGGCCCGGAATTCACCAAGCCAGAGCGCGGACTCTATCTACCGGATTTTGTCCCGTTAGAAACACAGGCCATCCAAACCCTGAACATCAAAACGGAAGAACTCCGCGAATGGTTGCTCATCAACCTGGATGACTTGCGTAGTCTGGCCGGATAAAGTTTCTCCTGTCGGCCAAACTAATCCTTTAACGCCTCCAGGCGTTCACGCAGAATTTGCTGGATGACCTGCGGGTTCGCCTTACCGCCGAACGCGCCCATCGTCTTACCCATCAATGGGCCAAACAACTTCTGTTCACCGTTGGCGCAGTTCTTCGCCATCGCTAAATTCTGCGCGATAACTTCGTCCACTTTGGCCGCAATCGCGCCCTCATCGCTGACCTGTGCCAGCCCTTCGCGCTCCACGATGACGGCGGGCGTGTCGCCTGTCTCGAACATAATGTTCAGCACTTTTTCCGCGCTCCCCTTATTCAGCGTGTCGCCATCCACCAATTTAACGAGTTCCGCCATGCTTTGGGGTGTAATCCTGATGGAAGCAAGGTCTTCACGGGCGACGCTTTCCCGGTTGAAGATGCTGAACAAGCCGCCCAGCATCCAATTTGCGGCGGATTTTGCGTCCGCACCCGCGCTGAGTACCGCCTCGTAATAGTCCGCGACGGCTTTTTCGCCCACTAATTGCCGGGCGTCGTATTCCGTCAGGCCGAGTTCGGTCATAAACCGCGCTTTTTTGGCGTCCGGCAATTCCGTTAACTTAGCGCGGACGGCCTCAACTTCGGCCTGTGTATAGCGCACAATGGGCAAATCCGGGTCGGGGAAGTAGCGGTATTCGTCCGGGCGTTCCTTATAGCGTTGGATGATAATTTTGCTGGCGTTTTCATCCCAGCCGAGCGTCGCCTGCTTGACCGTATCGCCGCTTTCGTATAATTTTTGCTGGCGCTTCACTTCAAAGTCGATGGCACGCACCATACTACGGATGCTGTTCAGGTTTTTAATCTCGGTACGGGTGCGAAACTCCGTATCGTCCTTGTGCATGATGCTCACATTGGCTTCAAACCGTAGCACCCCCTTAGACATATCCCCGTGATTCACGCCTAGATAGCGCAAAATAGACCGGAGCTTGCGGGCGTAGGCTTCGGCCTCTGCACTACTGCGGATGTCCGGCTCGGATACGATTTCCAGCAATGGTACACCCGCCCGGTTATAATCGACTAGGCTCCCACCGCCGCCGATGTGGGTCAGTTTGCCGGTGTCTTCTTCCATGTGGGCGCGGGTTACGCCGATGCGCTTGGTCGTGCCGTCCTCTAGCTCAATGTCGATGTAACCATTCACCGCCAACGGATGCTCATATTGGCTGATTTGGTAGCCTTTAGGCAAATCCGGGTAGAAGTAGCTCTTGCGGGCGAACTGGCAAAACGCCGGAATTTCACAGTTTAGCGCCAGGCCGACCATCATCCCGTATTCCATCGCCAGCTTATTCACCACCGGGAGCGTGCCGGGCAAGCCAAGCGACAGCGCATCTACCGCGCTATTGGGCGGCGCTTCTACACTGTCTACCACCGGGCAGGCACTAAACATCTTGCTATCGGTCAGCATCTCGGCATGGACTTCCAGCCCGATAATCGTTATCCAATCGCTCATCGTGATTTATCCTATTCGGGTGCGTTATAGTCTGCGGGAGATTTTACCATATATGCTAAAATACAGTAGCAGACACAACACAATACAAGCTGGGGGTAACAGATAGATGACGAATCAACCACTCAAGCAAGCGGATAACCTCATCCGCAAAAAGCGTTACAGAGAGGCATGGGTAACGCTCATCACACTCCCGCAGAATAAGCGAAGGCAAAAACGGCTTGAAGAAATCAACACACTGATGCGCTCTGCATCACCTGCTCACACAAAAATCAGCATCCGGCCTGGCCCCGCCTCCAACACCAGCACTCACCACCTCACTTGCCCCATCTGCTACTCACAAAACAGCAAAGACTTACGCGCATGCCCCGCCCGCAAAAGCGATGCCTGTTACTACACGCGCACCACCCGAAGCCGCAAGCCTAACATCCAGGCTATTATTACCGCGTCGGTGATGTTGCTGTTTTGCCTGGCTGTTTTGATGCTCAACGTGCGGGTCAGCACAGGCACAAGTGATAGGACATTCGATACTGAATTCGCGGTGGCCGCGCTGGTGTCATTCCTCATCATCCTGTGGAATATCTCGCGCTTGTTCCAGAGCGAATTCACGCTCACCGGCGCAGACCTCAGCCAATGGACACAACACGTCAGCCTGTCCGGGCGCACCAACACAGTCGCCTATCCGCCGGAAGCCCAAGACCTGACGGCCTACGCCCACCAGCCACAAATTCCCGTCAGTCTGCTACTCGTGACCGAAGCAGGCGAGCGTCTGTTGCCCAAAATCGGCCAATATTCCCGGCACGACATCCGCGCTATGTCACCGGATTCGCGCACGCCTTACCTGACGTTGATTTCGCTGGTGTTACAAGGGGCGCTGACGTTATACATCAGCCCCATCTATACACAGTCCAACGCAAGCGATGATTGGAAGCAATCCCACGCGATTTACTTCAAGTTGGGCAATCCATCCGCACAGGTGGACGGCGCGTTAGAGAACGCAATCATGGCGGTAGCGCGGCAGGCGAACGCGGCCTGGCCGCTAGAGGCACGCACGTTGATTTTAGGCGCTGTCCGCCATGCCAATGCGCGCTCCCATGAAATTAATCGGTCAATCGTACAACCAGAGGCACGGGCGCGAGGAATGCCCATCGTCGGCGGGATGGTCGGCGCGATACTCAAGGATTTTATCGTCAACAGAGTGCCAGAAGCACAACATCAGGGCATCATCGGCAAAGAGGCCGCCAACTACCCCATAGAGGCGCTACAGGCACATCTGCACGCCTTTTTAGACGTTTATACGCGCCTTGCGGACACACCCCCGTATCCATCCGCGCTGAAGTCCGTCCAGCAATCGCTTAAAAAGGCGGTAGAGATAGACCGACCGAGTGACTGAACCATTTGTTATAATCGGTGGATGATTAATGCATGGACTGAAAAGAGATTTTTTAAATGGAAGTTTTAGAAACACACATCATCAAAGATGAGCGTTACCAGCGCAACGTCGCCCACAACCGCGCCTTAGCAGAAGAACTGCGGGAACGGATGGCGCATATTTATCAGGGTGGCGGAGAAAAATATCAGGATCGCCAGCGCGAACAGGGCAAATTGTTCGTCCGTGACCGCATTGATAAGCTACTAGATGCAGGTTCCGCTTTTATGGAGATTGCGCCGCTTGCCGCGTGGAAGTTATACCCGGATGAGACACCCGCCGCCGGGATTGTGACCGGAATCGGGCGCGTGAGTGGGGTGGAATGCCTGATTGTTGCCAATGACGCCACCGTGAAGGGCGGTAGTTATTACCCGATGACAGTCAAGAAGCACCTGCGGGCGCAGACCGTCGCGCTGGAAAACAACCTGCCGTGTATTTATCTGGTGGATAGCGGCGGCGCGTTTTTGCCCATGCAGGATGAAGTCTTCCCTGATAGTGACGACTTCGGGCGCATTTTCTACAATCAAGCGCGGATGAGTGCCGCCGGAATCCCGCAGATTGCCTGTGTGATGGGCAGTTGTACGGCGGGCGGCGCGTATGTACCCGCTATGAGTGATGAAACGGTCATCGTCAAGGGCACGGGCACAATTTTCCTGGCCGGGCCGCCGTTGGTCAAGGCCGCAACGGGTGAGGAAGTCACCGCCGAAGCACTGGGCGGCGCGGAAGTACACACCCGTGTTTCCGGCGTGGCCGACCATTATGCAGAAGATGACGAACACGCGCTGGAAATTGTGCGCGGCATCGTCGCTACGCTCAACATCCGCAAACGGGTAGAGACAGACGTACAGCCGCCTCAGGAGCCACTTTACCCTGCTGAGGAGCTATACGGCATCCTGCCGACGAGCTTCCGTGAGAGTTACGACGCCCGCGAAGTCATCGCCCGCATCGTGGACGCGAGTCAATTCCGTGAATTCAAGGCCAATTACGGCACAACACTCGTCACCGGGTTTGCCCGCATACACGGCTACCCGGTAGGCATCATCGCTAACAACGGCGTACTATTCAGCGAATCTGCACTTAAGGGCGCGCACTTCATCGAACTCTGTACAGCGCGGCGGATTCCATTGTTATTTTTGCAGAACATCACCGGCTTTATGGTGGGCAAGGAATATGAAGCGGGCGGAATCGCCAAAGATGGCGCGAAGATGGTACACGCCGTAGCTAATGCCAACGTTCCTAAGCTGACGGTCGTCATCGGCGGGAGCTTCGGCGCGGGGAATTATGGCATGTGCGGGCGGGCGTATGCGCCGCGCTTTTTGTGGATGTGGCCGAATGCACGAATCAGCGTGATGGGCGGGGAACAAGCCGCCAATGTCTTGCTGACCATCAAGCGTGACCAACTGGCACGCGGCGACGTGCCGGACATGACGCAGGCAGAACAGGACGACTTCAAGCGGCCTATCCTGGAAAAGTACGAGCGCGAAGGCGAGCCGTACTATTCAACTGCGCGCTTGTGGGATGATGGTATACTCGACCCGACACAGACCCGACGCGTGTTGGGGCTGGCACTCAGCGCGTGCCTGAACAAGCCCATAGAAGAAACACGGTATGGAGTTTTCAGGATGTAGAATAGCGGGAAAGCTCATCATCGGGTTTGATGACGGATGCAATCCGGCTTTGTTTGGGCACAGTAAAAACGTTTAAAAATTAGACCGTAGGGGCACGATACATCGTGCCCACAATAACATTCGCAGAAGACCCTACGCCCCAAAAAAGTTATGAGCGTGTGTTCTGGTTAAAAGAGGATATAAACAAACCATGCGGAAAATTACGTTTCTTGTCTTATCACTGATGTTCGTTGTGCTTCCCACATTCGCGCAGAATGATGGCACACAGACCAACACGCAAACGCAAACACAAACGCGAACACAAACGCCCACCCTCTACGACCTTATCGCGCAGGATGATGACTTTAGCTTTTTCCTGCAAGCCATAGCGCAGGACGGCACGCTTGCCCCGTTGTTGCAAAACCCGGATGTCCTGCTGACGGTTGTTGTGCCGGATAATCGGGGCATTACGGAGACTCTGGCCGCCGTCGGCTTAACTTACGATGACCTGCTGAGTGATGCCACCGTGCTGAATAACGTCCTACGCCACCACATCATCCCGGCAGTGTTCACCTATAGCGCCCTGCAAGAGCGCAACCTAACCTACATGATGACGTTACTAGAGGAGCGCGGTCTGCTGGTACAATCTCAGGCGGACGCGGTATTCCTGAACACTGTGCCCGTCATCGGCAATGGCAGACGTGCCGCAAACGGGCAATTCCTGCGCGTGGAGCAGTTGCTCATCCCGCCGCAACGCCTGTTTATCCCGGATGAACCTTCCGCCGCGTTAGGCGTCACACTGGCGGATTACATCGCACAGAATCCGAACTTCAGCATCTTCAACGCGATGCTAGAGCAATTCCCGGCCATACAAACCCAGTTAACTTTCAACGGGCCGTATACCGTGTTTGCCCCCACCGACGCCATCATCGAGGCGGATTTAGCGGCGGCTGGCTGGTCAACGGATGAGCTACTGAACGAAACAGCATTGCTGAGGACATTTTTAACCCGCCACATCCTGCCCGGTCATGTGGTTTCTGGGACAATCGAGGCCATTCTACCGTTAATGGGCGACGTTGATTTCCGCTTGCTGTCATTGGGGTGGTATCCCCTGACCTTCACCGCACAGGGGGATTATGTGCTGGTGGAAAATGCGCGCATTATTGCGACGGATGTCTTGCTGACAAACGGCGTGATTCACATCATTGATAGCGTGATTGGTGGCTCACAGCCAGCAGGACAGGACATCTAAAATTTGGCAATCGGCACACTGACGCAACCTTCATTTACGTTTCTGCTGGCCTTTAGCATCCTGCTGAGTATATCTTTTGTGGCGTTGCGTCACCGGACTTTTCATACGGAAAAATCGTTCGCCGCGCCCTTTGATGCAGGTCTGGCGGCGCTTATCGCGGGGGTAGTGGGCGCACGGTTATTTCATGTCGGGCTAAATTGGGATTACTTCGCTACCCATACCGATGAAGTTCTGCGCTTAGGGGCAGGCGGCCTGAACTGGCACGGCGCGGTCATCTGTGGGGGCGTGGCCTTCGGCGGGATGATCCACTGGCATAAGCTCAACCCACGCCTGATATGGGATAGCGCGGCATGGTGCTTGCCGTTCATCGCGTTTGCGGCGTGGTGGGGGTGCTGGCGGGCGGCCTGTGCGTTCGGCGCGGAAGTCGTCACATTGGCGGATTATCCCGCGCCGTTGGTCTGGGAAGCCCGCGACCTGACCAACACCATCGCGCCGCGCTTCGCAACGCAACCTATCGGCATGTTTGCCGCGTGGCTGGTGTGGATGGCCTTAGCCTTCATCAGTTGGCGCGGGATGTTCACCGGGCGGCGCTTTCCGTTGGCGTTGGCGCTGTTAGCAGGCGGGATGTTTGCGCTAGGCTATCTGCGGGGTGATTCTGCTGGGACGCTGGCTAGTCTGCGGTTTGACCAATGGCTAGACCTGGCATTGGGGCTGGGGGCGGCGCTATGGCTGGCGAGACCAACGCGCCACGCACCGCCAATACCCGCGCCAGACTCAGCGTAACCCACGTCAACAGGCCGAAGACCAATGTCAGCATCAGGCCAACCACACAGAACGCGGTCACATCCCCGCGCAGGATGAGCAAAATCATCCAGAAGTAGACCGCAATCACGGCAAATATCCCGGCAAAACGCACCGCTAAAACCACCAATCCTGTTACCGGGCTGGCCGTGCCGGAAAGGGACGACGCAATCGCCAGCGACACCGTGAAGGCCACATCAACAAATGTGAACGCGGCGACAATGAGCGCAATCGCCAGCACAACAACCAACCCACCTACGCCGTCCGGCGCATATAACACCACCACACAGGCCAGCCCTACGCGCAACACGACAATCATCAGATGGTCGCCCCATAGCGCCAACAACGACGCCCACCATTTACCCCAGACAACCGTGCGGGCGTCTACATTCGTCAGGCGCAGAATATCCCATGTGCGCCCGGTTTTTTCCCGGCTGATGCTGTTATAGGCCAAGCCGAGCGCAATTAACATCAGCACAAAGTAGAGCGCAATGTTCATCACCACATTGGACGCCAGCGCGACCAGCAACACAGGCATTGATTCTAACGCTTCCACCAGCGCCCAATCGCCCACATACACATTAAACAGCGCGAGCAAAAACGCGCCCAATGACAACAACGCGCCCGGCGCAAGCATCAGCACCGCCAGCACAATAGCCAGCGTGTTAGAGCGATTATTCTCCAGGATATAGCGTTGATGTTTAAATTCTGCTTGGGCGATGATATTTTTTGATAGGCTGAACATAGCGCGTTTTTTGGCCTTTTTAAAGATAAAACGGGGCAGAGCAAGCGCCCTACCCCGTCTAGTATACACCCGCGTGGGGATGTTGACGTTGGGTTATTCGTTGGGTAAATCCACCAGGCATTGACGTTCTGTGTTATCCGGGTTGCCCGGTATATAGTTGTCGGTAGGACGCACCGTTAAGCATGTCGCCACCACGCGCCCGCCTTGCGTCACCGTGAAGGTCTTGCCCGGTTCATCACTCAACCAGAAGGTATTAAGTGTCGTCAGGAACGAGCGCCGGAAGTTACAAATATCCGCCGGGAATTCATCGCCAGGGACTTCAAAGTAAGCATCCGTCCACGCCTGGAAGCAATCCTGCGGGCGCAGATTGTTGATGTCTCCCACCGTGAACGCGCTGATGGGCACATAGTACAGCAGGTTGCCGTTCTCATCCGATTGGCGGAATTCCAGCCCGTTTAAGCTCGTGCCGAAGTTGGGCAGACGGTTGTACATCACGATGGAACGCGCATCATAGCGAAGCAACAATTCCGGCTCAGCGTCATTTTCCGCCAGGATGTTGGCCGGGCCTAAGTTAACGACACCCGGCAACACACCCAACTGCTCTAACGGCACTTCTTGAATTTGGAAGCCGTCCACCATGATTTCCAGCGCGGATTGTGTCAGTTGTTGGCCTTGCGGGGTGGAGGGGGCTTCGAACCAGATGATATAGGCACGTTGGTTGACCAGTCGCAGGTAAAAACGGCCTTGCATCCGCACACCGTCACGGTCTGCCTCATACGCCACCGCCGACCACGTCGCATAAGCGCCGGTATAGGTCAGGTCATCTGCGATGATTTCTAAATTTGTACGGCGAGAACGCACTTCACGGTCGAAGAACGCATCACGGATCTGTGCGCGGGGGCGGCTGGGGTTGGCGATAAAATCCGCCACACGGAAGAAGGCGTTTTCTTCCTCATTTTCCCAGCTATACCATGCGTCATTTTCTGTTGGCTGGATAAGCTCCCAGCCGGTGGATAGCATCGGATGTTGGATATTTGCCAGTGTTTCTACCAGTTGCCAGCTGGACGTATCCGAAAGCTGGTCAATTTCCGGGTCATATCGCAGGAAGCTATTCAGCAGAATATCGTAAGCGCCTTCCAGCAAATCTTCCGAGCCAGTGATGACTTCAGCACCGACGACAAGACCTGGCGCACGGATAAAGGGTTTATCCAGATAGCTGACAAAAGCCCGCCCGATGTAAAGCGCGTTGTTCTGCCGCACGGTGTAATCAAATTCCACCGACGGCGTGCCATCTGGCAGGGTGATAGGCCGTAGGCCACTGGTAATGTTCAAGTCGAACAATGCCACCATGTCATCAATCGTCAATTGCAGGACATCATCGTTTTCGTCAAAGCGGAGCAAGGACGGGTAAACGGTGATGTTGACATCCGAAGCGATGGACTCCGTGCGGATAGACCGCGCCGGGAGAGTGCCCACAAAGAACGGGATGAGCCAATCGCTAGGATGTGCGAGGAACAAGCCGATAAACGATTGCTCGAAACCGAGCAAGTTCTCATCCACGCCATCATTGTTGACCGTAACGTTGAGCGTTTGTGTGGTTTGTGTGCCGCCGTAAGTCGCAAGGCTGAGGCCAATTGCATATTCGCCGGATTCCGCCGGGACTTCGCGCCAGCGTATTTCTTCCGCGTAGAAGGTGTATTCGTTCCCCAGTTCCGCTACTTGCCGCCCGTCGGAAGTCACACGGTATCTAAATGCCTGGAAGACCGAGCCTTCGGGTATTTCGATCACGGCGGCGGAGTTTGTCTCCGCATCCTGGGTGATTGCCCGGTTAAATACGCCGGTCACACGGTCGAAAACCAGCGTCACGTTTGCCCATCGGTCACTATCCACCGGGCGGTAACGGCCATCCAGCGAGGCGACTTCTTCCGTCAGGATCACGCGCTCAAAGTTGGTATTCGTGCCGTCCGTGAGGATGGGCAGGCGGGCATCCCAGCGCAGGAACTTCCCTTCGTACCCTTGCGTCCAGATGTTCTGGAACAGCAATTCACCACGCGGCCCACGCGCCTGTGTCGTTAAGCGTCCGCTAAATACCCGTTCCACTGTGCTATCCGGGTTGATGCGATCAATCACCATACTGCCGGTGCTGATGTTGCGCCCGGTAATTTCTATCGCCACATTCAACGGGCGGAGCGTGCTGACTTCACCTTTGGGGAATACGTTCACAATGGCAAGGTTCGGCGCGGTAGGGGCATGGAAGTTGAAGGTTACTTCGCCAACATCCCACGGGTTCGGCGTCACACCGCTATACAATGCGCGGAGCATCGCGCCCCATTCCGCCAAAAATCCAGCTTCAAAATAGTACGGGTCAAACACGCTACTGCTGGAGGGGAAGTAAATGTTGTGATAAGACGAAACACTGCGTTCCGCCACCAAGCCGCCGCGCCCATAAACAACAGAGCTATCCAGCGCTGTAATCACATTCTGGGCATATTGCACGTATTCGGCATCTTCCACCGGGTCTAGCACGCTGATGAGCTGGCGCATCAGACTGCCTAAGTCAATCAGTTCATCACGGCCTTTATACCCAGAGTAAACGTAGGTGTTGCCCCGTGCTTGCCACATGGCCGCACCCCGATTAATGGGGTCTTCCTGCACATACCGCGCCAGCACACTAATCGCGTCTGTCACCTGGTTAAATTCGCGCAAGTCAGTAACGGCGCTGGTGGTAAACACCACGTCGGAACCGGGATTCGTCTGTGCGTCAAAGTCAATGTATTGGTCGGCTAAGTCCGCAGATAAACGAAATAGCGGGTTTTCCGCCACAATCGGCACTAAGTCCGATTCTTCGTCCGGCAAAGCCAGTGCATCATCTGGCGTAGCGTCTTCAACTTCAACGACAGTTTCTACAATATCTGGGGAGAAGTCGAAGCCCGTTTGTGCCAACAAACGTAAACGGTCTGTCATCAGCGTCATGTCGTGGCTGGGGTTCAGCACAACTTCCGGCGATGCCAGCGAATAGTTAAAATACTCCGCGATAACGTTGTGATACTCCACACTGCCCATATAGCAGGCTTCGTTCACGATGAGGTCAAACCGTTCCAGCCCGGTGGCCTGACGGGTAACACGCAACGCTTCGCTGATTTCCGGCAGGCTAATCACTGTCTTGTCGCCTGTGTCATCCGTGACAACACCACGCCACGCCACACCATGACTACCAACAGCCAGGATGTAGCTATCCGCCGGGAAAGTCTGGATGCCCCATGTGAGGAACTGTGCGAAGATTTCGCCATCGCCGCTATCAATCACCTCACCAAAGTCCACCAATTCCACACTGCTGATGGTATCGGGTTCATCATTTGGGTTGGCCGGGCCAACTTCAAAAATCCGCGCACCCGACCAATCCCCACTCGCGCTAGACTGTTCCGCGCTACGATCTAGCAGGACGACAATCCGCACGTTTTCATCACTGCCGCCAGCGCGTTCAAACTCTTTTAAGTCATTGATGAGGGCTTGTTCCAGGTTGTTATCGCCACCGTAATAAGCCAAAACGGTGAATGTGGCCTGTGGGCGCGGCGGTAAGATGGGGAACCCGGCGGCGACTAGCGCGGCTTCATCCACTTGGTAATCCGCCGCGATTTCTTCCGGCGGGCGGACGGCAATATCAATGATGTAATTTCCAACGGTTGTACCGTCCAGCACCCGGTAACGGGTTGCGATGACGCGGTATTCACCCGCGAGTGCCTGTGGGTATTCAATGCGGGAGGTTAAATCGCCCGGTACACCGCCGATGCGATCGTCATTTTCCGCGATGATTTGCCCGTTTTCATCCACCAGATACAGCAATGTGTCAAAACGGATGTTGCCATCACTGGCGCGTAAATCCGCAATGATGGTACTGCCATCACGCGGAACAACAATCCGGTATTCTGTAAAGGGGTTTTCATCGTCAATCAGCCCTGCCGCCGTCAAGACGAAGTTATCTTCTTCATCAATCTGGGCCTGGATGACAGATAGGGTGAGGCTAAACATTAAGCCGAGACACATCAGCAATAAATAGCGTAATTTCATCATTTGTACTCGCTTGTTTGACTTCTATATGGAAAAAAACTAGGTGCAGATTGTCCATCCACACCTAGTTTCTAAAAGTAGCATCTTAACCAATCACACTTGTTGGTATCGGTAAAGTCTGTTGCTTACCAACCACAAGCCAAGCAGATAGCGCGTGTATTAGCGGCGCGGGCGTCGCGGCCTGCCAGCAAGCCATCCAGGAATACCGTACTCAGGCGGATGAACAAGCTACCTTCTTCAAATTCCGGCAGGACAAACAAGCCGTCTTTGTCCAGTTCAGCGCCTTCAATATCCAGCACAACATAGCTGAATGTGCCTGTCTCGAAGTCATACACCGGCGCGCCGATGATTAATTCCAGGCGGGCATCGCTCAATTGCAGGACGGCTTCGGCGGTCAGTTCTTCCGCGAAGTTCCAGTCACCTTCTAAGTCGGCCAGCAGATAGTTGATGGTGCGGAATTCACCGTCAGCAATGCGGTAAGCGGGCGCAAAATCAATCGGAGATAAGATATTCAGCAGGAGTGTTTCGCCATCTTCCGCATAGGCAAAGGCGCTACCGTCGCTTAAAGCAATCGCAATAACACCACTTGAGTCGTCAATTTCATCTTGCGCCATCACGGGCACGACAGATGTTCCCAGTACCACAATAATCAGAAGAATGAGAATGTTACGAAGTTTCATGAGTCTGCCTCTTTAAAATGGACAATGTTATTTGTCTGTACTTTCGTAGTTTACGATTTTTAGTGTACATGATGTTCCAAATGTGCAACAAGAATATATAAAATTTTTTATAAGCTTGTTGCACATATCAGCCGAATTAACGCAATCTTGGCTGTTTCATAGCGTGTTGTTAACATGCCGACGCTTCATCAACGCGCTGACGTGTTGTGAACACGCTATGTCCGTTAATGCGTTATTTACCAGCCGCAAGCCGGGCAGATGAAGCGTGTACCCGCCATGCGTGCATCACGACCAGCGAACAACCCTTCCAGGAAGACGGAGTCCAGTTGAATGAACAGGCTCCCGGCGTTGAACTGTGGTAAGAGGAAAGCCTCGTCTTTATCAAGTTCCAGGCCGTCAACTTCCAGCACAATGTAGGTCATAATCCCGGTGGATAGGTCGTAGGATGGGTCGGCCAGCACAACTTCCAGGTGTGTTTCGCCCAGTTGCAACACAGCGGAGGCGACCAGTTCATCCGCAAAACTCCAGTCATTTTGCAGGTGAATGAGGCCGTAGTTGGTGGTGTTAAATCCACTTTCATCAATGATGTAGCCCGGTGCAAAATCCAGCGCGGGCACGATATTTAATAACAGGGTTTCTCCGTCTTCCGCATAAACGAGTGTGCTACCATCATCCAGCGTGATAATCAGGACGCCGGTTTCTTCCATGACAGCATCTTGCGCCATCACGGGCACAGCCATTAAACCAATTGCGATAAGGAACAGGATTGCAAGTGAATAAAGTTGCTTCATTGGTGGTACCCTCTTTTCAACAACATAATTTGTTTGTAAGTACAGTTTACACGATATGGGAGTTACAAAACAACAAATAATCGCAGAATTTTTATGAATTTTATCAAACAATTGTACAGGTATGGTTATAATATCGGTTCTATCCGCTCGGTGCAGGGAGTATGCACTTGGAACAATGGGTGGTTTATCTGACGTTATTAGGCGCGTTGGTGTTGTTCATCAACGGGCGTTGGCGGTATGATGTGGTCGCTTTGGCCGCATTGTTGTTTATCACTTTGATGGGCATTGTGCCACAGGATGAAGCCTTCGCCGGGTTCGGCCATCCGGCGGTGATTACTGTTGCGGCAGTGCTGGTGGTTACACGCGGGCTAAGCAACGCGGGCGTTGTGGATATTCTGGCGCGGGCATTGGGGCAGATGGGACGCCGCCCGACGGTACTCGTCGGTAGCCTGACGCTCACAACGGCGATTTGCTCGGCCATCATGAATAACATCGGCGCATTGGCGCTGGTGATGCCTGTCGGCGTGCGCCTCGCCCGCAAGCATGGCCATTCCCCCTCTATCCTGCTGATGCCATTGGCGTTTGGCTCGTTGCTCGGCGGGCTGATAACCGTCATCGGCACACCGGCCAATGTCATTATCGCCACCTTCCGCACAACAACCGGGCGTGGGGTATTCACGACATTCGACTTTGCCCCTGTGGGATTGGTCGTGATGTTGTGTGGTGTGGCGTTCATCACGCTGGTGGGCTGGCGGTTCATCCCCGTGCGCGAAGGACGCGGTAATAAAAGCAACTTCTTCGAGATGGCGGACTACGTGACCGAGCTTCGCATCAGCACAGAATCAAAGTTACTCGGTAAAACCCTGCGCGATCTGCCCATCCTGACGGATGTTAATGTGCTGGTACTGGTGCTCATCCACGCTGGCCGCCGCATACCCAATCCCCCTAGCAATATTGTCTTTGAAGCTGGGGATGTAATCGTGGTGGAATCCGACCCTGAAGACCTTAAAGAATTGATGGATGTCGCTAAGCTAGACATGGTGGGCAGTGAGCGCGTCACGGACGCCTTGACGGGTGAAGGGGATGTTGTGCTGGTAGAGGCCGTCATCCGCCCGGATGCGCCTATCATCAATAACACCGTTAAATCACTCAATCTGCGTTGGCGTTATGGCGTTAATCTGCTGGCGGTTGCGCGACAGGGTGAGCGAGTATGGAATAAACGCCTGATGCATGTACGCTTTCGCGCGGGTGATGTGTTGCTGTTACAAGGACGTACCGCCGCCCTGCCGGAAACCCTGCACAAGCTCGGCTGTTTGCCCCTGGCGGAGCGTGACCTGCCCATCGGCAAGCCGCGCCGCCTGATTGCCGCGCTTACGATTTTTGGTGTCGCTTTAGGTACGGTCGCGTTCAACATCCTGTCCATCCAGGTAGCGATGATGTGCGCGTTACTAGGGATGATTTTATCGCGGATGGTTTCGCTCAAAGAGGCGTATGAGGCGATTGATTGGCCGATTCTGATTTTGCTCGGCGCGATGATTCCGCTTGGCACGGCACTAGAGACCAGTGGCGGCGCACAACAAATCGCGGATGTTCTGCTGAGTCTAGGCGGCACATTATCCCCCGTCATCACGCTGGTGGCATTAATGCTCATCACCATGACGCTTTCCGACGTGGTAAACAACGCCGCCACCGCCGTGCTGATGGCCCCGATTGCGGTTAACCTTGCTGTCGGTTTGGGGGTATCGCCAGACCCGTTTTTAATGGGCGTGGCTGTCTCTGCATCGTGTGCGTTTTTAACGCCCGTCGGCCACCAGTCCAATACATTGGTACTGGGGCCGGGCGGGTATCAATTTGGGGATTATTGGCGGATGGGCTTGCCCCTCACATTTATTGTGCTGGTGGTTGCCACCGCCATGATTTTGATTGTGTGGCCACTCTAGCAACTATGACGGCTCTTCGACTTCCCAGCCGCGATTCTTCCAGCCGAGCGAACCGCCGTCTAAGTTATAAAGCCGGACATCGTTTAAGCCCGCACCCAGCAACGCTTCGGCGGCCATTGCGCTACGCCCGCCGGAGCGACACACCAGCACAACGGGCTTTTCTCCGGCTAAATCCCGCACTTGTTGCAAGGACGCCGCGATGGTATCCAGCGGGATGTGTACCGCATTGGGCAGGTGGAATTCCTTGTATTCTTCGTCCGTCCGCACATCAATGAGGACGTGGTCTGCATCCGTGTCGTAGTATTGTGTTTTATAGTCATCCAAAGAAAGGTCTTCGTAACTCATGTGTTCATCCTCACGGGTTGTTTTGACTGGCTAAATTTAATGTGCGCGGGACGGCGCACCCAAAACAACATTATCTCATGCAGAATAAATAGCAACAACGCTATAACGATGAAAATTACCGTCACAACCTCCAACGCCGGGTTATAAGTCAACGCGGCGGTATTAAGCGGTATGTTGCGCGTAAAGATGGGCAGTACGCTTACTTCGTGACGTTCGATAAACCATCCGGTCAGGCCGGGCAACACGCCCACACCCAGACTCGCGCCGCCCATCTGCAAGCCGATGGCGTTGGCCGCATGACGCAACCCCACCCGGCGCACTGTCTCCGCCATCAACAATGGGAACTGCGGCGCAATCGCCACACCCAGCAGGACTAACCCCACCGTGCCGACAGCCTGCACCGGGTTCCACCACACCAGAAAGCAACTAAAGATGCTCAACAGCAGGCTTCCGCGTAATTGCACAGAGGTCGGGAGCCTATCCCCCAAAAAGCCGAAGAAGAAACGCCCCAGTGTGAACGTTGCCCGGTATGCGGAAACCCACAGCCCGGCGGCGGCGGGTTCAATGCCGCGACCTTCCGTAAACAGCGTATAAGACCACTGATTCGCGCTGACTTCCAGCCCGGCACACAGCGAAAAAGCAAACACGCCCATCCACACCATCGGCATACGAAGCGTATTGGTAAAACTGGCGGCGGTTTCGTTCTCTTCCTGTGTGATGCTGACTTCCGTCAACGGCACGAGCAACAACAGCGCCACCATCAAGCCCTTCAGCGCCCCTACCAGCAAAAAGCCCACACTCCAACTGATGCCCGCGCTGAACAAAGCCACCATCAACAACGGGCCAAGCGCCGCGCCCACGCCGAAGAAAGCGTGCAGGTAGTTCATCAGGCGGGGGTTGTCGTAACCCGCGACATACACGTTTAGCCCGGTGTCGATGCCACCATCACCAAACCCGGCGATCAAGCCTAGCAGGATGATGACTTCCCATGAGGGCGCGAAGAACACCCCAATAAGGGCTAAACCGCGCAGGCTATACGCGCCGATGAGCAACTGCCGTATTCCCAGCCGACGCGATAACACGCCACTGAACAGGCTGGTCAGGATAAAGCCCGTTGTGCTGGCTAAAAAGAATGCCCCCAAAGCGGAAGGTGCAAGGTTAAATTCCGCCTGGATGGACGGCCACGCCAGACCCAGCAGGCCATCCGGCAGACCTAAAAAGATAAAGCCCAGAAATGCAATCCCGATAGAACGGTCAAATGATTTGCGCGTCATAACTCCCCTTTTATGCTGTGCGATTGCCACGCGCCCATGCTAACATAGAGGGGGTGTGCCATATCAGCCCAATTTAACGCATCATTTATATCCAATGGCTACAATCAAACCATGACAAGTCCACAACCCCACACTGCCCAAGACTATATCGACGGCATTTTAGCCGGAAATCGAACGATTTTAGCGCGGGCAATCACACTGATAGAGAGCAACGCACAACGCCATTTTGAAGTGGCGCAGGCGGTGCTGACCGGATGCCTGCCCCATGCCGGTAACGCGCTTCGTGTTGGCATTACAGGCGTGCCGGGTGCGGGTAAATCCACGTTGATAGAGGCGCTCGGCACGCATGTCACATCCGTTGGGCATCAGGTGGCGGTGCTGGCCGTAGACCCCACCAGCACGGTAAGCGGCGGGAGCATCCTGGGTGATAAAACACGCATGGAAGACCTATCCCGCAACCCGCACGCCTTCATCCGGCCTTCTCCAACAGGCGGCATGTTGGGCGGTGTCACCCGCAAAACCCGCGAAACCATGATTCTGTGTGAGGCGGCGGGCTTTGACGTGATCATTGTCGAGACAGTCGGCACGGGGCAGAGTGAGGTCACGGTGCGCGGCATGGTGGATTTCTTCCTGCTGATTTTGATTACAGGCGCAGGGGATGAGCTACAGGGCATTAAAAAGGGTGTGATGGAACTGGCCGACGGCATCGCCATCAACAAGGCGGACGGCGCGAACAAAATCCCGGCACAGGCCGCCCGTGCGGAATACAACCGCGCCCTGCACTATCTCGCGCCAGCCACCGCCGGGTGGCAAACCCAGGCGCATACCTGTTCCGCGCTGATGGGCGAAGGTGTGCCGGAGCTATGGGCGATGATGCAACAATTCCGCGAAGTGACACAAGCCAACGGCGCATTCCAGGCACGCCGCCGCCAGCAATCCCGCGCATGGTTACACAGCCTGGTGGAAGGTCAAATCCTGCGGGCGTTTTACAATCATGCGGATGTGCAAGCGCACTTAGCCAGCCTGGAACAAGCGGTGATGGATGGCGAACTGCCCGCAACAGGCGCGGCACGGCAATTGCTGACGCTGTTCGGCGTGGAATAAACATGAGCGACATCATCACCGATTTAAGCGCGATACAGGCATTAGCACACCAACGCCGGGATGAGTTTGAGGTCATGCGCTACATGCTGGAGCGTGACGACATCCCCGACGACGCGCTTGATGCACTGGTGGACGCCATCGCGGAGCCTATCATCAACGCGATTGACTGTACGCTGTGCGGCAATTGTTGCCGTTCGCTGGATGTCTACCTGACGCCGGAGGACGCGCAACGGCTTGCGCCAGTGGTGGATGTGCCACTGGCGGCCATCATCACGCATGATTCCGCGCAGGCCGTCGGGGAATGGGCAACATTCCAGACGAAGCCCTGCGGATTTTTAAACGGCACACTCTGCACGGTGTACGCTCACAGGCCGGAAACATGCCGGACATACCCGGCATTAACGCCTGACTTCCGGTGGACACTGGCCGATACGCTGGACGGGGCGGCGCTATGCCCGATCATCTACAATGTGCTAGACCGCATGGTACTTGAAGCAGAACGACTATCACACATTAACCACGATGAATGAGGAGCAGACAACATGGGATTTTTCAGGAATTTATTCGGCGGGGGTGGCAAGAAACCGGCTGTAGACCGCGACGGCATGTACATCTTTGTGCGGCCTAAAATGTGTGAGGAAGTGGTGCGCGTGCGCGTCAACCTGATGAATGAACTAAGCGCCACCGATGAGGGCGGCTACTTCGTGCGGAAGATGGTCAGCGCCACCCGTTGCCCCTTCCAGGCAGAGGTGGAACTGACCTTCGACAAGAGCAAAAACATCACCCAGAGCATCGTCACCAATGGCGAACTGCTGGACGGCGCGGACTATGAAGCGTGGCTGGCAAAACAGGCCGATGCTTAAAACCCGCGTAGATACTGCGGCGGGATAGGAGCAGGTTCCCCTAGTTCCCGCGCCGCGTGGAGCGCCCAGTGCGGGTCGGCCAAAAACGCGCGTGCCAGCAGAGCAAAATCCGCCTGCCCGGTGCGGATAACGTCGTCCGCCTGGGCGGGTTCGGTAATCATGCCGACTGCGGCAGTCGCTATCTCTGCCTCCTGGCGGATGCGCGCCGCGAACGGCACTTGATAACCCGGCTCTACTTTAATTTGTTGGCGCGGGTCTACACCGCCACTGCTTACATCCATGAGGTCTACGCCCAACGGCTTAAGCACACAGGCCAACGCCACCGAATCATCGATCGTCCAACCGCCTTCTACCCAATCCGTTGCGGAAATCCGCACCGCCAGCACAACATCATCCGGCAAGATTTGGCGCATAGCGGCGGATAAATCCACCAGGAAGCGGGCGCGATTCTCGAACGAACCGCCGTAGTCGTCGGTGCGTGTATTGGATAGCGGCGACAGGAATGTGTTCAACAGATAGCCGTGTGCCGCGTGTATCTCTATAAACGTAAACCCGGCCTGCACCGCACGCTCCGCACTGCGTAAGAAGGCGGCGTGTACGTCCTGGATTTCCGCAATGCTAAGTTCCTGCGGTGTCGGTGAATTCTGCGTGAAGGGTAACGCGCTCGCGCCGACGGCCTGCCAGCCGCCTTCATCGTGCGGGACATAACCGCGTTTTTCTGCCCATGGGCGGAACGTCCCGGCTTTGCGTCCGGCGTGCGCTAGTTGGATGCCGGGAACCGCGCCCTGTGCGCTGATGAATTCCGCGACACGCGCTAAGGGGGCGGTGTGTTCGTCTTTCCAGATGCCTAAATCCTGCGGGGAGATGCGCCCGCGTGCTTCGACGGCGGCGGCCTCCGCGATGATTAGCCCCGCGCCACCCGCCGCCCGCGCCCCTAAATGGACGAGATGCCAGTCATTAGCGAAGCCGTCTTCGGCGCTGTATTGGCACATCGGGCTAACCCCGATGCGGTTACGAAACGTCACGCCGCGTAGTGTATACGGCTCGAACAAGTGACTCATAAGATGTCCTCTTTCTTCATCATTTAGCCCGCACTAGCCACCTGACCAGTACAAACGACATATAAATGTTAGTATAAAGTCAGTTGACGGAAGTTATGTCTATCGCATATAGTTGGAGTATATCGGTAGCCGGGCAAGTTTTTATAGGTACAATCAGATGCCAATTCACAACATGAACTACGAAGCAGGGGTATTCTTCACAAAACAAGTGGGTTATGTGGACGATGTAGACATCCGCATGTGGCACAACGCGCTTAACAAATATGCTAAGAACAGCGATAGCCCGGTGATGGCCATTATCGACATGCGCGAAATTGACCGCCTGTGCCCCACCAGCACCAAAGTCCTGACGAACGCGCTTGCACTGCCTAACGTTGTGGGTATCGCCATTATTACCAGCGACCTGATGTGTTCCCGGAATGCACGGGTCTTCGGCACGCTGGACGCCTTAAAGGGTGTCAGAATTTTTGCCACATCCACCGATGCCTATACATTCGCCCAATCACGCCTTAGCCCCACAGTTGGCTATGCAGGCACAGTGACGATGTTTCAGGTCAGCTACGCTTATTAATCAACTCTCCGGCGTCGTGCCTCTACGACGCCCAACTTCTTCAACGCACGATTAAAATGCTACAACCTACCCCCGCCTTTAGCCGGATTGTACGCAAGGCGCTACTTCATCCGTGCGGACTTAAATTCAGCTAGCACCCGCTTGTCCCCTTGTGCGTTTTTTTGCATAAACCCGCATGTTATAATGGCCGCTACGGATTATTGACTTTTTGCATACAGGAGTGGTGGCATTATGAGTGAGATAATTTTTGGCAGTATCACGCTGGGTCAGCTTATCGCGTGGATTATCTTAGGCGTGTTGATTGGCTCGTTAGTCGGGCGGTTGATTACAAAAGGCAGACGCGGCTTCGGCTCGGTGGGCAACCTGGTGATTGGCTTGGTAGGCGCGGTGATTGGCGGTATCCTGTTCGACTTCCTGGACGTTGGCTTCGGGCGGGATGTTGCGCTGTCGTTGAATGACTTCGTCGCCGCGTTCGTCGGGGCGCTTATCTTTGTAGGGTTGGTTATGCTCGTCCGCCGATGACCACACACACCCTTCCCGCCACAAAAGAACTACAGTCCGCGCTCCGTTTTGGTGCGGAAGATTTACAGGCTAACCGCGCAGGCCAACTGAGCGAAGTGCAGATGTACTATCTGCGGCTCCGGCGGATGCGCTCCATTCAGTTAGGCGTCGTTGTGGCGCTGATATTTGCATTCATCGCCACGCTTTTTTTGTATGACGCATCCGCCGTGCGTGGCCTGATTGGAATCGGCGTGACGCTGTGCAACGCCGCGTTGCTGGGCATCTTTGGCCGTTACTGGATGCGCCTTACGGGGGACATCCGCGCCGGGACGGTAGAAGCCCACAACGGCCAGCTAGAACGTGTCATCAAGCCAGTAACACGCCGCGTGCTGAATTACGTCCTACGTGTGAATGGCATTGATGTGTACGTGCCGAAGGAAACGTTCGACCTGTTCGAGCATCAGGCTGTGTATACGCTATATCGCACAAAATACACCGGCGCATTAATCAGCGCGGAAAAACACGGAGCCTGATGCACGTTTTATCTTAAAGTAAATGAGGGAAAAATCATGTCTGACGAAAACAAAGCGCCAATCCCACAAAACCCCCAACGCCGCCAACTGCGTATCGAGCTACCCGGCACACTGGAACCGACTTATTCTAACGCGGTCATCATCAGCCAGACGACCAGCGAAATTGTATTCGACTTCACACAGGTATTGCCCAACGACCCACGCGCCCGCGTCAAACAACGCATTATTATGTCCCCCAGTGGTGCTAAGGCGCTATTGCAGGCGTTGAACCAGCACATGGAACGCTATGAAGAAAAATACGGCGAGATCAAGTTACCGCCCACACTGGCCGACCAGTTATTCGGCGGCATCAGCAAGCCGGAAGGCGAAGATGAGTAACCACGACCCGCACGCACACGATGTCCTCAACCCCATCGCGGAGGGCGTCCGCGCTCGTTTGACCGCCATGAACACCGCCCGCGATGCCGCAATCAGCCAATCCCGCGAGCTTATCCGCCATTGTGCGGAGTGCATCCGCGCTATTCATCGTCAGGAATGGGAACAGGCCGACGCAAAGTTTGACCTCATCCACCCGGCGATGGCCGATTTAAAAGCCGCCGTCGCGGACTACCCGGAGCTTTATCATACCGGGTACACGCAGGACGCGCTTAAAGAAGTGGTAGAGGCGTTCGCCACGTCCGCCATCATCCGCCGCCAGCCGTTGCCCACACCGGAGTCTCTCGGCGTGGAAGCATCGACCTATTTACTGGGATTAGCGGAAGCGGCGACAGAGCTACGGCGTTTTATCCTGGATATTATGCGCCGGGCAGAGCGCCACAGCGACGAAGCGGAGTATCTGCTGGCGTGGATGGATGCCATCTATGACCAGTTGATTACGTTCGACTTCCCGGACGCGCTGACGCATGGCCTACGCCGACAGACCGATATTGTGCGCGGCGTGCTGGAACGCACACGCGGCGACATGACCAACAGCCTGCGCCAGCAGATGTTACAGGATGCGCTCGCACAGTTCGAGCAACGGGCAAAGAACAATGAGTAGCACGCCGCCCATTAACGATTATGGCGGTAGTGGCGATACCGTGCATTTAGCAGTCGCTAACGGCTTCCCGCCGCAAAGCTACACCCCCATAATCGACAGCCTCAAATCTCAATTTCATGTGGTCAACCTCCCCCCGCGTGCGCTGTGGCCGGACGAAAAACCGCCCGCCAAGCGCCAAAACTGGAAGCACACTCTGGCGCAAGACCTGATTAACGGCATCCAGGCGCACGACTTAAACAATATCATCGCCGTTGGGCATAGCTTCGGCGGGATTGCTACCCTGCTGGCCGCCATCGCCATGCCACAACGCTTTCAGGCGCTCATCCTGCTAGACCCAACCATCCTCCCCCGCGTGGGCATGTGGTGGATGGGCATAGCGCAGATGCTCAACCGTGATTTAGGCAATCCATTGGCGCAAGGCGCAGACCGCCGCCGCGATAACTTCGA
>DAIMZF010000038.1:9887-25171 GCA_036734085.1 Aggregatilineales bacterium | reverse complement strand
CGGAATAATTCGTATAGGCCGATGCGCTCGGCTTCTTCCAGCGTGGTGATGGCGGGCAGATTCAGGTCAAGCGGACGCAGACCATCCAACGCGATGCGGACTTTATCCACGATGACCAGTGTCACCGGGTCTTGCGTGGTGAGGGGTGTGCCGCGCAGGGTCAGCATTTGCAGATAAACGTCTTGATGGGTGCTATTGCGTACCTGAAGCGCCGCCCCGCCCGCGCTGAACGTGACCGATAGCTCCAGCGCGGCGGTACGGTCTGCGCCGCTTCCGTCCGCGTTTTGGCTGGCGCTGTAATGGATGCCCGGCAACGGATAGGCCACATCTAACGCGCCAATGGCTTGCCCGGCATCGTCCTGATAGGTGGCGCGAATGCTTTGTACACTATTGGCGCGGATGCGCTGAGGCTGGCCGAGCCGCCACACGATGCTATCCGGCAAGCCGATGGTGCGCGGTTGCACCGTGACTGTAATCTCGTTGACTAAGCCGCTACCGTATACATAGCGTAGCCCGTGCATATCATCGCTGAAGGTGGCCGCAACGGTGTTATTCAGCATGATGGTATGGCGATTGTAGAAGACGGCTTCGCCAGCCCGGTTGATGAAAAAGCGCCCGCGTTCGCTGGATGTTGCCTCCGCGATGGCTTGCCATGCCGGGATGCCGCCCTGCCATGTGTCGCCGATATAGGCAAAGGTGGATTTTCCCTCGTCCAGACTACGGGCGATGTTCTGTTCCCCGTAGATGTTGAACTCGTTAATCACGTTACGTCCGGCAATATCAATCAGGCAATACGACGCGGACGGATACAGACGCAGACGGCAGGCATCCAACACGGCATGAATCACAGCATCGGCGGATGTCTTCTGCAAGGGTGCGATGCTGACGGTGTTGTTCAGCAGTTGCGCCTCTGCCCCTTCCGCGATGATGTCCGCCATCCGCACACCATAATCCCCCGCAGAAGGCGTGATGCGCCGCACAAAGCCGGAAAAATGCAGGCGTTGGTGTGTGCCGTCATCGCTGAGGATGGTAAGCGCAAGGCTGGATTGTAAGTCGCCGCGCTCCGGTGAGTATGCGCCGCCCCAGTTGCGAACCGTGACGGTAGCGCGTGTGGGGCGGCTGACGGTATCAAACGGGCGTTCCATGCCTAAGCGCCAGTTGAGCGCGACAACGTCGGCGGTGATGTCTGCGGCGTCTTCGCCGTTGTCGGCGTAGTCGATTAAAACACGATAATCTATGGGCATGTGTCAATAAGCCTCCGGCTAAATCATCATCAGCCAACGGTGGCGGAAGGCACAGCCGACATAGGACATATCGCCATAGTTGTATGTGCCCGGCTCCACACGGACTTGAGTCGGCTCTAGCAACAAGCCATCCAGCGTGACGGTTGGCGCTAGGGCGGTGAGGTAGGCGTCGATAAAATCGACCAGATGCGGCACGGTATCCCGCCAGCCACGCCCGCCCGTAACCGGCGCAACCAGTAGCAGATGCGTGATGCTGTAAGAAACCGTCTGTGCGCCGTTGCTAAAGCTCCCGGCGGAAAAACCGTCGCGCTCCCCGAACAACCGCCGTTCGGATTCCAACGTATCTAAATCTAACGGGAGCACCAGCAAAACGGGCAATTGCCCGCGCTTGACTTGTAGCGGCAAGGCGTCGATGTCGTAATTGGTTACGCCATCAACGGCTAATTCCGCCAGGGTGGATAGAGCAGTGCGTAACATCGTCAGGTAGCCTTTCTGATATTGTGAGGTATCCTGCTTGCGATACCGTTATGTTAGGGGCAAATGGGCACATTTGGCGGTCAATACGTCCAGCAGAATGTCCCATAAATAATCAATCATTGCGGCTGTACGATTTCGCGTATAATGGGGGACTGGTTTATTCACCCGTTTGTCTATCAGGCAAGCATCATAGCGTAAAGGAACAGGACACCATGCTTCATCCGGCAATCATCATGCGTAGTGAGGAGACTATCGAAGGGCGGGGGCTAATCACCAATGCGCCTATCGCGGCGGGCGAAGTCCTCAGCCGCTTAGACCCTGACCAACCCAAGATGCTGATTAGCGACTTGTTTAAATTGCCACAGGCAGAACAAGACCGCCTGATGCACTTCTGCTATCAATGTGATGCCGAGCATGTGGTGTGTGAAGAAGGGATCGAAAAATACATGAATCACTCCTGTGACCCGAATACATGGTGGCTGGATGATGACACCATGATTGCCCGGCGGGACATCGCGGAGGGTGAGGAAATCACGTATGATTACGCCACGACAGAAATCAGCGTGCCGTTTGAGATGGAATGCTTGTGTGGGAGTCCTGCTTGCCGTAAGGTGATTACCACCCGTGACTATCTGGAACCAGCATGGCAGGCACGGTTTGAGGGACACCTGCCCACACATACCCAATTAGCTATTCAACGCGCCAAACAACAAGGAGATTAGTCAATGCCATTAGACCGCATCGGGATGTACCTGTGGGGTGGGCCGGGTACAATCCGCATGAACCATGTGAAGTACTTCAACCCCAAGCACGACGACGCCAGTGTGCTGAATTGTTATGATTATGATTATCTCGCACGCGCACAGGAATTATTCGGCATTACGGATGTATGGGTGAGCTATAGCTGGGGGTTCAACGAAACCACCGAAGCCGAAGACCGTCGCTTTTTGCTGGATAGGCTGGATAACTTTAAGCGGTTGGGCTTGTGCATCCATGCGTATATGCAAGGGCCGAACCTCGTCTATGCGGAATTCCCCGATGTAGATTGGTGGGCGCGGGATAACAAAGGCCGGACGATTACGTACTATCGCGGGCGGTGGGTGGCGTCCGTCCATAACCCGGATTATGTGGATTATGTGCGCGGTAAAATCGTTGATATGTACGGACTCGGCTTTGATGGAGTCTTTATGGACAACATCCAGCACGGGCAATTAGGCTTCCCCATGCCGGAAGGCGAACTACCGTTTGTGTTTTGTGGGGATGCGTGCGCCGCCGCAAATGCGGAGTTCCGCGCGGAGACAGGGCAGGACATCCCGCGTGATTTTGAGAAAGACCCCGACCTCACCCGGCAATATTTAGCGTTTCGGGTGCGCGCCAACGCGGATTACATCGGAAAAATAGCGGAAGTCGTCCATGCTGGCGGGATGGAATTCGGCACGAACTTCTACGACCCCAAATTCGACCCGACCAACATCTACGGGATTGATATTCGTGCTACGGCGGAACATCAGGACTATCTGCTATTCGAGAACCACGCCTTGCCGACTGATGACGGCACGAAGCATAACGGCTACGTGGAAGACCTCATCGCACGGGAAGGCATCACCAAGCCGGTGTTCATCGTGACCTACCGCGAAGGCGTCGGCATGTCCAAGCAGTTCACACAAGACCAGATTGATAACGTCTTCAGCGAGGCGGCACAATCCAGTTTTTATCCGTGCTTAAAAGGCGGAGAGTTCACGACGAATGGCGTGTGGCATAGCTTGTACCTGGACGGCCTACAGCCTGCCCGCCGGGACAAGCCCCTGCCACGACTGGAGCCAAAGCTGGATAGTGATTTTGTCAACACATTGTTGAAGATTAAGCCGTTCCGGTTGTTCATCAAACGGTATTATAATCCGTTATTTCGCATCGCGTTTGAATGGCGTATGGCGCGGTTCATCGTGAATGTGGTGTATTCCACGACGTTGTTATAACGTCATCGTTGGTATACAAAACACGGGACGGCCTGCACAAGCGCCGTCCCGTGTTTTGTTGTTTATTGACTGGTGTTATGTGCCAGACCTGTATTTTCCTGTAAGGCACGAACTATCGTGTACGACATCCGGCAGGATCGCGTAAGGTCAGGAAAGACTGTCTAAGCGTCTTCGTCCGTTGCCCCACCACCGCTAGCGCCCAAAAGACGGCGGCGGCGCTCATCCAGTTGCATGTCAATCTCACTACCGCGCACGGCTTCGTCAATTTCCGCCGCGACGTTGCGTGTCGCCATTTCCAGCCGGGCGTCTTCCTGGTCTAAGCGATTACGGATTTTGTCCGCCATGCTGTTGATCTCGTTGTCGCCCATGTTCGCCAGCCCGTCGAGGCTCTTGATGGTCTTGGTGGTGACCTTCTTCGCTTCGGCCAGTTCCATCAGGGCGATGAGGTGTTCGCGCTCCTGGCGGATGGTGGTCATCTTGGCTTGCAGTTGGCGATGCATGACGAGCATCTGCTCATATTGTTTCTTCTGGTCTTGCCATTGTTCGTAATATTCCTGGGCAAGTTGTTCTTTGGTGTTTAGCTCCGCTTGGGCGGCGGCGGCGAGGTCATCTTTGCCGCGCATGATAAGCGTGTCGATGTCTCTATCGAGCTTCTCTGCGGCGGCGGCGAATTCTTCATACTTGCGCTTGAGCGTCTTGACCGTACCGCCGACGGTCGCCGCCGAGTCTTCCAGTGCGTCCAGGTTTCCTTCGGCATCCCGGATGTATTGATCTAACACTTTGACAGAGTTCGCCTCCAACGCTCGGTCTACCATGCCGTGCAGGTTGGCGCTGATGAGTGTGCGAACTTTTTCAAAAAACGAGGCCATCGGTGTATGTCCTTTCAAGGTCTTTTTGCGAATACAGACCGATTATAGCATGTTTGCGCTAACCATGCGTCAATGCCGGAAAGATCAATGTAAAGCAGGTTTCCTTGCCGGGTACGCTTTCAACATCCACACGGGCGCTGTGTATTTCTGCTAAACCTTTGACAATGGCTAATCCACTGCCTGCGCCCTGGTCTTCGTACTGTTCACGGTCTATCTGGGCGAATTTTTCCCAGATATGCTCTATTTTATCCGCCGGGATGCCGCGCCCTCTGTCAATCACACGGATGTGTAACGCGCCGTTTTTGCTCATGGCTTCTACGGTGATGCGTAACTCATCCTTAGAAAACTTGATAGCATTGCTCAGCAGTTCTGTCACCATCACGATGATGTATTCCGGGTCACCGATAATCAACGGGAGCGGCCCTTTGATGTTGGTTTCGCAGGTGTGTTCAATGCGCGGGCTATCAAATGCTTTCTGGATGGCGGACTGAATGATAAAGTTGATGTCATCAATAGGATGCCGCCGCCATTCATAGGTCTTCTGCGCGTCGCCTGTTTCCAATTCCACCAGCATAATAAAGTTCTCAATCAAGCGGCGCAGGCGGTCTGCCCCGTTGTTAATCTCCTTCAGGAACATCAATAATTCTTCTTCGTCCATCTCGGACACGTTGCCACCCTTCAGCATATCGGCGTAGGCGACAACCAACGTAAGCGGTGTACGGAATTCATGGTTTAAAATCGTCAGGATGTTACGCTTAATCTCCGAGATGGCGCTGGCCTGCGCTTTGTGAAACATGGAATGACGTTGCAGGCGTGATTCCACAGCAACCAGTAAATCATCCGCATCAAACGGTTTGATGAGATAATCGTCCACGCCGAGTATCTTCCCTTGTTGGATGTCTTGCTTACTGCCCTTCGCCGTGAGGAAGATAAACGGTATCATCAGCCAGGCCGCGTTTTTACGCACTTCTCGCAGGAGTTGCAGGCCGTCGATATAGGGCATCATGATATCCGACACAATGAGGTCTGGAATATCCCCCCCGACGTTCTTCAGCACTTCCAATGCTTCGCGTCCGTTTTGAGCGGTGAGTACGTGGTAATCATCCAGTTCCAGGATGTCGCGTATGCCCGACAACAGGTTCGGTTCATCCTCAACGACGAGTAATCTTGCTTTTGGCATTGAATTCATCCATGCTATTTGACTAGATAAAGTGATTATAAAATTTAATCTGATTAAATTATAATGCTAAAACACCAATCAAAGACTAACGAAAATCCCGGTAGCGTCATCGTGGGTCTTAGGGCGCGGATAGCGCGCATGGTCTGCATCCGCTTGTTCTTCCGCGCGGAGTGCGTCCACATACCCTGTTAAGCCGTCGCGCTCTATAAGTGTACGCATGTGGTTGAGGCGTGCCTGCGCTTGCTCCGGTGTTTCATCACGCGGGGACGGCCACATCAGCCCATCACTACACAAACACACACCGCTTACGCCTTGCAAGTCGATTTTCCCGGTCAGCATATAATCTGGCATGGTAGGCAAACCGTTCAGCACACCGATACCCACAGTGGGGTCAGTCCGCCCATTTGCATCCACGTAATTATGGAACAACCCCATCCGCTTGAACTTCCGCACTGTTTCGTCTGGCTCGGAATCAACATCCGGCGGGATGGCTTTGTGCCAATTGGGGATGTGCGGCACAATCGCGCGTTGCGTGCGGCCATCTGCATAGAATAACAGCAGTTCAGTATCGCCCACATGGGCGTAGCGCAGTGAATAAACATCACCGCTAACGTGGCCTAGCTGGATGATAGTCGCTACACAGGCCGGTAAAACCAACCGGACAAAACGTTTATCGTCCGCATAGGGGGTCAGGGCTGGCTCCTGCGCGTAGATGGCTTCCGGTGAGTCCGCGCCGTAGACATCATGCAGGGTTTGATTTAGGGTGTTGTTGATTGACATTAACTGCTGGTCTGGGGGGAGTGTCAGCATCTCGCTGATGGCGTCCCGTGCTTGGTGCGCGGCATAGGCAGACGCTGTTCGCCCATCCGTTAGCCCTTTTTCCGCATATTTTGATGGAAACAGGCGGTCAGTGACACCATCGAATACCCCGGCGATAAGCAGGTCATCCCGATCAAAAATAAAATAGGTGTCTTCATTCTGGCGGTTGCCTTGCGGCGTGCCCACACAAATCGTCTGTAAAGTCAGGCTCATGACACCATAATTCCTACAATCAGGCCAAACAACAGGAACAACACCAGCACGGCCATCATCAACCGCGCCCCCAGACTATTGTGCCATGCGCGACGATGTAGAGCAAAAAGACCAATTTCTAACCGTGCGGCGTGTCCGTCCGTACCCGGCTGGAAGACAATCAGCGGCGCGTGTGCGGATGCGCCGATGGTGAAAGCGTGCGCGTCGTCGGTGGCCTGTAGCGGATGACTTTCCGCCGGGTTCATCTGCCCCCTGATGACCCATGCGTTTTTACTGCGGCGTACACTCAGCCCGCCGCCATAAGCGCCCCATACTTCGATGTTCGTCAGCAGGCCGGGCGATGGCGCATAATAACCGCGAAAATCGGTTGTGACAGGTGCGGATGGCGCTTCATCGGGTGCGATGGGTGCAACGTCTGCATTCATCAATGTGAGGACGGCACGGCGGGCTAATGCGCTGAGTGCGCCATCTGTCGGGGCGTTTGCCAACAGAATCGCGGCGGTCTGCGTTTGGGGCGCGATGCACAGCGCACTGCTAAAGCCCGGAATTTGTCCGTTCAGCCACGCGATACGCTGGCCGTTTATCGTCTGTGCCCGCAGGCCGTAAGCCATACCCGGCAGGCGGGAGTCCAGTTGAAAGTGCGGTGTGCTGAAGACATCAGCCTCAAAAATTGCGGCCACAAACGCCACCAAATCATCCAAAGACGCGCACACACCCAACGCCGGGAGCAGAGCGGCGTCCATCGGTGGGGCAGGCGTCCTGCCATTGTGCTTATACCCGGTGAGCGTCGGCGCGTTGAACGTTGCGTTGTGCATCTTTAACGGGGTGAAGACGTGCGCCTGCATCGCGTCCGGGTAGGGCTGGCCGCTAACTTCCGCGATGGCTTGCCCTAATACCGCGTAACCATCGTTGCTAAAGCACCACTTTTCGCCAGGCGCAACCTGCCCTTTGAGGACGCCGTTATAGTGCGTGGCTAAATGTGGTGTGCGTGTGCCTGCTTTATGCAGGGTGTCATTCCGTACCAGCGCCCACAAAGACCGCGCTGTGCCGATTCCGGCAGTATGCGTCAGCAGATGGTGTGGAGTGATTGTCCCGCCGTCGGGTGCATCAACCCGTAGATTTTTGAGCAAATCATTGATGGGGGTGTGCAGATGTTTATTCAGGACATGGTAAGCGGCGTAAGCGGTCAGGGCATGGCTGAGTGTGCCGAGCCGGAAAACGCTTTGCGTGGTGGCGTCGCCTGCCTCTTGGACATAAATCAACCTGCCCTGATGAATAAGCGCGACAGCTTGCGCGGGGGCGGGGATGCGATCCAGCGCGGCTGTGATAAGGGCTTCGGCGCTGGCTTCGGCGCTGGCTTCGGTCTGTACAGAACTATTCATCGCTGGCGCGTAAGCCCCGCACGGAAAGCACAATCATCACAGCGGCAATCATGGCATAGATGATCGTCAGGCTGAGCCAGGGAGATGCTAGCGGGATGGTCGTCGCGGTGATGCCGTCGAACAACGTTTCTGTATAAAAGCCCAAGCCTAAATTACTGGATAGCAGGCTTTGTGTCTTTAGCATGGCCGTCACCGGGTTCAGGCTTTCCGCTAGGGCGTAGATGTAAGTTGCGCCTGCCTGGAGCGCGTGCGAACTGTTGTATGCGGGGGAAAAGATGGTGGTCAACACGCCGACGATTGTTGCCAGCACGCCGGGCAAGCCCACCGTCAAGCCAAACATCAGGATATAAGCACGGATGCTGGCTGTCAGCGTGCGGTCAACCAGTGTGGAGAAGAACAAGCCCACCGTGCCCAGCATGACCGCCGTCACCGTCAGCACAACAAACGCGATGATTAACTCTGTTTGGGACACCCCGCCGAACAAAAACGCGATGCTCTGCAACGGGATAGCCGCCAGCAACAGGAGCAAAATATACCCCAGTGCGGATTCCAGCTTGCCAATGATAAAGGATTGGTAGGGCAACAGCGTAATTTGAAGCAGGTCATAGGTTTTGCGCTCGCGCTCATTGCTGACTGCGCCCGCCGTGAACGCGGGTGCAATAAATACGATGAGCAACAACTGCATCCCGACAACCCCACGAAATAAATCACGGCCTATGCCGCCAGTGACGGATGTGCCGCCCGCTTGCGAGCCGACGAGGTACAGCAGGACGGCAAAGCCACTCATCAATGCCAGATACACACTCATCACCACAAAAGCGCGTGCGCCGCGCATCCGTTCGCGTAATTCCTTGAGCATTAACGGATTTGTGCGATAAGCGCGGATGTCGCGGGTGCTGAGGTACAGCGCATAACCCGCAAAGCTGATGCTGATGAGCGCGGGCAAAAAGCCAAATATCAACAGGAGCGCGATGTTGCCGCCGATGAGCGCCAACAGGCCGACAGGCGCCCATAATTCCTGCGCTAAGACGCCCACCATCAGCACCAGCAGGGCGCTAAGGTTGGCGAGTGCCAGCAGAACCACCACCAGCAAGGCGGTATCCGCCGCGCCGCCGTAACCTCCGATGAGCACATCCGCTAAAGTAGGGAACAAGCCCCCGCCGCCCACACCGCCGATGATGCCCAGTACAACCATCAGCAGTGCGAATAAGCCGTTCGCCGCCGCGCCCCATTGTAAGACTTCCGCGATTCGTTTTAGCCGATGCTGGCGGGGTGTCAATTCCTCATGTACGGTGGTTGTGGTGGTCATGGGTGGTTAACTGTGCCTCTTGTCGGTAGACGGGTAGGGGCATGATATATCATGCCCCTGAATGGGGAAAGACCTTGTTTATGGGCGGATAGACAACGCGAGATCGTTTACTTCATAGATTCGCAGGTTTTCGCGCCACAGGCTACCGTCCGCGATGATGACAATTTCGCCGTCATCCAAATGGCGGATGTCCTTCACATTGACTTCAACATGCGTGTTTTTAAACGTGCCAAGCACCTGCCCCCGATACCGCCACCACACTTTATGCCCGTCTGGTGTGGCGCGGCTATCCGCATGGGCGAAATGCCCGCCGGGACGCGCCGCCGTGAGGCCGCTCTGGATGGCGAAGCCTTGCAAGGCTTCCATCATGGTTTCCACGCCGATGCTACCGGGCATCACCGGGTCTTCGTGGAAGTGATTCTTGAAGAACCACATGGACGGGTCAATATCTGTACGGGCGTAGGCGTAGCCCTTGCCATACTGCCCGCCATCCAGCACCACCTTAATCTGATGCACAAGGTCAAGCTGGCCGTTGCCTAAGCGCAGATAATCGCCGCCGATGCTCTGCGGCTGGGACAGGGTAATCACCCCTGCCGGATTTTCGGTATCAATCCAACGGTCACGGGATGTCCCGGCATCCAGCCCGGCGCGGCTGGCAAGCGATTCCTGCGTGAAGTAACCGAAGACCGCCGTGCCTGTATAGAATAATTCGCCATCGTCGTACAGGTCGAAGCTGTACTTCTGCAAAATAGAGCCGCCGATAGACGCATGAGACAGCATCTTCACATGGTTGGTGATGGTGCGCCCGCGCATGTCACGGTCTTTTATCAGCCTGCCGTCACCGTCCAAATTGCGGAAGTACAAGTCTGCATCCGGGTAGGCGAAGGTCGGCCCGTGATACGCGGAGAGGATGCCGCAGGGTTGCAGGGCAATTTCCATCAGCACGCTATAGGGCATAGTGGGATAGGGTGAATCTGTGTAGTACCACGCATCCACCGGAACGTCATACTCCGCAAGGACGTTGGTGCCGTTGCCCGGTTTGTAGCGTTCGCCTTCAATGTTGACAATGCGCGAGATGAGCAACAAATCCCCGTTGGGGATGCGCGGGGCGCGGCGTCCGTCGTAGATGGCGTAACGGTCTCCGAACGTGTCCGCGATGCGGCGGAGTGCGAACGTATCAATCGCCTCAAAAGGGTACAAGGGCGTTAATCCCTGCCGGATGGACGGCGCGGTGATGGGATTGGGCACGGGCGGGGGCGGTAACGTGGGTGTCGGCACGGCTGGCGCGTCGGCGGGGGATGTCATCTGCGCGGCGATGAGGTCGCGCAGGCCGCGCAAGCCTTCCTTGCGGGCACGCAAAAAGTCCGTATGCACACTATGAATATCCGTCATGAGTATATCTTCTCCTGATGCAGTTTGTGTTAGAGGTGGCACCGTTGGTAGCACCGTTGGTGTCACCGATGGTGTTACTGTTGGCGTTGCGGGTTGTGGCATGGCATCCGCGCTGAGGATGGCAGGTAGCCCGGCCTGAATCGCGGCATAAATATCCGCACCGCCTAAACGCACCCGACGCACCAGCGATTTACCATCAACGGCGGTTGGTGATGGGTCGGTGTTGAATAAGGCATCCAACCGCACCGGGACGCGATGCGCGACCAACCCGGCCAGCAGGCGAATAACAGAGGTGCGGGCATCCGCGCTGATGTTATCCACACTGACGGCCACATGCGGCGCATCACCCAGCGTATCGCTGACCCAACGGGCGCAGGTGCTACGTGGGCCAAGTTCGATGAACGCCCGTGCGCCCGCTTCATACGCCGTGCGGACGAGCTTCGCAAAATCCACAGGTTTACACACCATGCGCGAAATTGCGGATGCAACGACGGCGCGTTCGTGCTTGATGGGCGCATAATCCGCCGCGCTGTAGAAGTCCACACCGGGAACGGGCGTCACCGGTAAATCGTGCAGGCGGTAAAATTCGCCATATTCGCCCATCATCACATCAGCATGGATCACCACACTAAACGGCGCTTTCATCTTCTCCCCGTTGACCTGCGCCAGCACACGTTCACACGCGGCGGGGTCGCCTGCAATCATCACCTCATGGGGGGTGTTGATGTGCGTTAAGTATACGCGGCTTTCGCGTTCAACGGCGGCCTTGACTTGCTCCGCAGGTGCGGCGATGAAGTACGCCGCCCAAAAATCTGACGTGGGCGTGTGGGCGTCAATCCCCCACGCTTCGCGCACGGTGAGCATGGGGTCTACCAGCCTATCGGTGAACAGGCGCGACTGGTGGAAGGCTTCGCTCCCCGCGTCGCCATCCCGCCACACGCCCATGCCCCACATCATGCTTCCTTCGCCCAGGCTATAACCAAACGCGGAATCCGGCTTGAGGCCGAAGACATCCTGCATCGCCCGGCTATAGACCAGCGCAAAACTCAGGCCGCTTTCAATGGTGGCGATGGCATCACGGGCGAGCGCATCCTTCATGGCGCGGGTCAGCTTGGCGTCCGGCTTGCTCAGGCTACGCGGATACAGCAGACGCTCCGCGACAGCTTCGCCTAAATCACTCTTAACATCCTGCAGGGCGCTTAACGTGTGCGGGAACAGGTGGAATAGCTCATAACCCATTTTGGGGTAGCTGTTAAACGCACCCGGATACACAAAGGCGACGTGTCCCGCTTTGCCAGCAGGCCGCGCAGAAAACGCGCTCCCGGCAGGCGTTGCCCAGTCCGTGCTATGGGTGACTGCCTGCGGAATCCCTGTCAGGGCACGGTCAATTTCCTGGCGCAGAGCGTCCGCGCTTTTAGCAACCAGCGCGACGGCATAGGCCGCGTTGGGGTCGTAGTCGGCGAATGTGGCATCCGCTAAGGTCGGCAGAGCATCATCCTCTGTGATGCGTGCCTGTAACGCGCTTAACTTCGTGCTGAACTCCGCCGGGTTTTGGGCGCTGATGACGATAAGCGCGGGCAACCCGCCCCGCAGATAATCCGGCTGGCGCGTGGATGCTGGCGCGTTGGATAAAATGACGTGCGCGGCTGTGCCGTCTGTGCTGGCGCCACTCACCGCCGCGATGCGGTGCGCGGCAAACCATGTGCGGCTTTTTGTCGCCACCCAGAAGGGCGTGCCGTCCCAGCGTTCCGCCGCTTTGGGCGCGTTCCAGTTGGGGATGGCGGGGATAAAGCGGTGTGCTACCGCCAACGCGGATTTCATCAGCGCGGCCATGCCGCTTGCAATATAAGTATGGCCGATGTTGGCCTGCACCGTGCCGATGGCGGTCTGGGCGGGTGCGCCCCTGTACGCCGCTGTGATTCCGTGCAGTTCCGCGTCGTCCTGATGCGCGATTCCGCACCCGTGTAATTCCACATACCCTACTTGCTCCGGGCGGATGTTGGCCGCTTGCAATGCGGATTCCGCCGCTTGGGTGATGGCTTGCGGCGTCGGTGCGGCTGGCAGGCCGTCCGTGCCGTTGCTGGGTTGATGCGCGAAAGTCAGCGCGTCGATGACGGCATAGCTATTCGTTCCGGCGCGGTCGGCACGGGTCAGCACGATAGCGCCCGCGCCTTCGCCCACTTGCCAGCCCGTAGAAGCAGAATCGAACCCGGCGACGGGTGCGCCACTGTGCAACGGGGCGCGGCTATTGCGCGTAATGACGCTCTCTAAGCTCCCGGCTAAATCCACCGCGCCGATGACGACCGCATCAACCTGATTCTGCTCTAACATCATCTGCGCGACTTCCAGCGCCTTAAACACGCTGTTTTCTTCGGCGGTGACGGTGTAGGCGGGGCCGTTGAAGTCCCATACAGAAGCTACCCGGCTGGCCGCGATATTGCCGATGTAACTGGTGTAATGATTCACCTGTGCCGGAGTGAGCAGGCTATTCTTAAGCAAATCCCGGAGCGCGGCCTCTTGCTCTGGCGGCAGAGTGCCATCCAGCATCTCGTGTAATTTCCAGTTTAAATCGGCACGGGCGCGGTATTGGTGCAGGGCAAGTTCTGTGCCGAGCGCGACGATAACGGCCACATTGCCGCCGGGAGTCAACCCGGCATCACGGATGGCGGCATCGGCCACTTTGAGCAGGAGCAACTGTTGTGGGATGGGTTCATCCGCCGGGTTGGGCGGAATCTTCATCGCGGCGAAGTCCAGTTCAAACGAGTCGATATATGCGCCCTGCGGGACACTGTTCAGCCCGAATTGACTTAGCACCTCCGGGTGCTGGTGCAACCCCTTCCAACGGTTGGCGGGCAATGGGCGGAAGGCGGTTTCGCCGTCGAATAACGCACGGGCGAAGCGGTCTAGCGTGTCGAACTTGCCGAAGTGTGCGCCCATGCCGGTTATCGCCATACGGACGGGGGAGGTACGGGTGGGTGTAGTCACAGTTTCACTCTCGTTTACGTTATCACTCAGGATGAGGTGGGCGCTGACTCCGCCAAAGCCGAAGGCGTTCGCGCCTGCGATGCGCGGGTTGCCGGGTTCGGCGTGCCATGCTTGCGTCTTCGTCACGACTTCGGAGCGATTCATCAAGGGTTGCTCTACGCGGATGGTGGGCGGGATTTCCGCATGAGTCAGCGATAGAACCAGCTTCACCATGCTTGCCATCCCGGCGGCGGTCATCAGATGTCCCACATTGCTTTTCACGCTGCCGATTTTGGGCGGTGGATGTGCTCCGTTAGCAGGCCCTCCGTTGCTGAATTCACCGAAGAAATGCGCCATCGACGTGAGTTCGGTCTTATCCCCGACGCTGGTTCCGCTTGCATGACATTCTACATAATGGACATGGGTCGGTGCGATGTCCGCTTGGGCATAGGCGCGGCGCAAGGCCAGCACTTGCCCTTTGCTATTAGGCGTTAAAACGTGCTTGCCTGCGCCATCATTCGCAAGGCCAACGCCCCGCACCACCCCATAGATTTTATCCCCATCGCGGAGCGCGTCTGCATGGCGCTTGAGTACGAACATACCTGCGCCTTCTCCGGCAATCAGGCCATCCGAACGGCGGTCTAAAGGCAGGCTATCCGCGCCATCCGCCGGGAAGCCGCCCAGATGCGCGAAGCCCATATTGACGAATAACGGGTCTGCCGCGCTGACCGCGCCCGCCAGCATTAAATCCGCACGGTGGCTGTTGAGGTAATCGCACGCCAGCCCAACCGCATACAACGACGAGCTACAGGCCGCATCCAGCGCAAAGCCGCCTAATCCTAAGTTCAGCGCGGTGGACATCAGCGCGGCGGGGTAGCCCGGCGATAGCGCATCGCGCCTGTGTGCATGGGGTGGTCGGTGGCGCTGGCCCAAGCGGAGCGCCTTAGCGAATAAAGCATCGTAGACCGGCGTCAGATGCGCGTTGGCTTCCGGCGTGGGCATGGACAGATTGCCCAGTACCACGCCCGCCCGTTTGAGTGCCTCCGCGTGCAGGTAGCCGCTATCGGCCAACGCGCCGCGCCCGGTATGGAGCGCCCAGCGTGCGGCATGGCTTAACCTGTTAATGGTGGATGCAGGCAGGGCGTAGCCGTCAGCAGACGGCGCAAAATCGGTGATGTAGCCGCCGTGCAGAAAATACGATGTATCCGGCGCGGTGCGGGTGGGGTCGTACCATGCACTCAACGGCCCGCCGATTTTGTCCGGCGTGGCGTCAGATGTGGCGCGTTCCCCGCGTTTAAGCAGATTCCAAAACGCTTGGGGCGTATCCGCACCAGGAAATAAACAGGCGATTCCGATAATGGCGATTGGGTTCATCATAGGCAGTCAACTCACAGCAATCAGTGGTCTGGTGCCAAAGCACTTGCGAAAGCATTTGCTAAAGCACTTGCCAAAGCATTTG
>DAIMZF010000038.1:6965-9787 GCA_036734085.1 Aggregatilineales bacterium | reverse complement strand
GCGTAGCACACACACCGACAACTGCAAGCTATCCTAATACCTTCGGTAACTTATTCCGTGTGAACAACACATTGAGATTTTTACTAATCGTAATCTCGGAGTTCCGCACGGTTTGATACAAATATCCGGCTTCGTCATGAATATGTATCGTCGTCACAAGGCCGGTGGGCGTGGCGCTGTGGATGTCCAACGTCACATAGAACGTGCCCCCCCATTCCGGGTCGGCGTAATGCTCCCCACTGCCGGAGCGTAGCGGCAAACTGCCCGCGCCGTAGCGCCACTTGGCATAAATGCCCATGCTCTGCAAGCCGATGTCGGTCATGAAGTAGTTAAACTGCTCCACCGGGAACTGCCCCTGATACGCCACAGGCACAACCGGCAGGCGACATTGCATCGTCACGCGGTCATTGTGGATGCTTAACACACGCTCCACACCTTTAAACGCGAAGCCGTGAAACAGCGTGTAATCATCATAAAATGTGTGGCCGGGAATGTCTTCTCTGGGTGTGATGTCGAAGCTATCCAAAAGCGGCATCGGCGGTTTTTTGGGCATTAGCTTTAGCTTGGTGCTGTAATGAAAGCGCGGCAGTTTCGAGTCTGCTGGATGACTGCTGACTTTAGCCTCAATCTCGATGAGTTCATCGGATTTTTGCCGTTCGGTTATCTCCATGATGTAGCTATCGGCCAGCGTTTCATCAAAGATGATGCCCTTGAGCACACGGTAATCCTCAAAGGCGTAGGCTTTAAAGCCGGGATACAGTCCCGCCGCCGTGTTGCACACCCAGCTAAACGCGCTGACCATCGGCATAACCGCTTTGCCGTCCACAACGTGGTCTTGTAAAAACGGGCTTTCCTCTAGCGTCAGGTGGCGCGTGATTTGATAGGTACGCAATGGTTGCGCGGTTAACGACCCCGCTGGTGCAATGCCACTCCCGACCACAATCTGCACCGCGTTATCGCCCGGCACACCCGCGAGTTCTTCCACCAGCAGATGTGCGCCCACGTTGACCGGAATTACCTTGATGTTATTTTCCGCAAAATAGGCTTTTAACTGCGGCGTCACCATGCCAGCGTCCCACGGCCCCCAGTTAATGCTTACTACATGGCAGGCCGGGTATTTGCGCTTGAAGATATGCGCCGCTTTGTTCAGCACTTCGTTGGCGATGGCGTAATCTGCCTGGCCGACGTTGCCGAAGAACCCCGCCACCGACGAGAACAACACCAGATGCGTGATTTGCTCCTGCGGCACCGCCTGTAACAAATTCTCCAGGCCGTCCACCTTCGCGGCATACACCCACTCGAAGTCTTTTTGTGTCTTGTTCTCTATCAGCTTATCCGCCAGGTTGCCTGCACCGTGAATAATGCCCGTCACCGTGCCCAGTTGGGCTTCGCCCTGCTGGATAGCGGCCTTTACCGCGCCCGCGTCGGTGATGTCCGCGCTGACATAAACCGCCTGTCCGCCGTTGGCGCTGATGGTCTTCAGCGTATCGTGGATTTCTCGTGCGGAAAGCACGCCTTTACTCAAGCGGTTGACTTCCGGTGGTGTGGGCTTTTGCCCGATGGCTTGCAGATGCGCCATCGCCGCCTTTTTGAGCGCGGCTTCGTCCGGTGCGCCCTGTGCCCATGTCGGGTCGTCTTCCAATTCGGAGCGCCCCAACAGGATGAAACGGCACTTAAAGGCCGCCGCGATTTGCTCCACACAACGCGCCGTGATGCCCTTCGCCCCACCACTGACCACCAAGACCGATGCAGGTGTGATGTCCTTCATTTGTTTTCCCCTCATGCAGATGAAGAAAGCGAACGCCGCGCCGTACTGCCCCGCGCTGGCGTTCGCCTATAGATATAGCCAAGTTGTACTAGATGACGACATCCGCTATCAGCGTAGCGCGTCCTTCGCGGCGGATAGCGACATCAATGGTTAAGCGATTCGGATCGTGCAATTCCGCGACGATGTGCTGTGCGGCGGTGGCGTCCTCTAGGTCTGTTGCCACATCCAGCGCTCGACAGAACACGCCCGGCCATTCCAGATTCACCGTCTTCGTCAGGCCAAATAAACCGCCACTGATGGCACTGTACAGGCCATTGTGTGTGCCGAATGCGCCATCCAGCCGTGCCACAGTCACAAAAGCGGCGTACCCCGCATTTGCCGAGTCCTGCAACGGGCGCTTAAGGTGCTTGGCGAACAGGAAAGCGTGTTTGACCAGCGCCTTCTCATTGTCCACGAACAAGTCCCCATTGGCACCAAAGGCGCGGCTGGGTGGGCTGAGGTGGACGAAGGCCGCAACCGGCCCGTGCCCGGTGCTGATTGTTTTCAGCGCGTCTTCCAGCCGTGTTTCGGCCATGTCTGCCAGTTCTACCCGCGCTATATGCGGCGGGAGCGTGCTACGAGTCGGCACGACATCCGCCGGGAAGCTGATGACCACCACCGGCCAACCCTGCGCGGAAAGTTTTTCCGCGATTAACGCGGTTAACGGTGTGCCGTCGTCGGTCAGCACGCACACCCCGCCCGCCGGGAGGGTGATGTGCATGAAATCCGGCTGGGGCAGGCGTTTGAGCGCCGCCGCCACACGCGGAATATCATGCTGTAGTTGGGTCAGCGCCGGAGCCGTGCCACCATTAGCGGCCACCTCCGGCGCGAGTGCTTTTGGGCTGTTGGCCTCTGTTGTGCTGTGGTTGCCGTTGGCGTGCGTACCATTCGCCCCGCCGACCTTGCCCATATACTGCACAATCTCATCGAGTGTGCGGAGTTCGGCTAAATCTTCGGCTGGCAGGTCGGGCAATTGCGGGAATTGGTCACGCATCGCGCCGAGAATTTCCACACG
>DAIMZF010000038.1:0-6865 GCA_036734085.1 Aggregatilineales bacterium | reverse complement strand
GTGTCGCCGCTACCGTAGGTATCGCCGCTACCGGAGTAGGCGCGGCAGGTGCGGGTGTAGCAGGCGCAGGCGCTGATGTAACCTGTGCCGCCGACGCTCCGCCGACCTTGCCCATATACTGCACAATCTCATCGAGTGTGCGGAGTTCGGCTAAATCTTCGGCTGGCAGGTCGGGCAATTGCGGGAATTGGTCACGCATCGCGCCGAGAATTTCCACACGTTTGATGCTATCAATGCCTAAATCGGCTTCGATGTCCATTTCCAGTTCGAGCATCTCGGAGGGATACCCGGTCTTGTCACTGACGATGACCAGGAGTGCGTCAGAGAGTGCATCCAGCGAAAGTCCGTTGCTTGCAGGCGCGGGTGCTGATGCGGGTGTTACTGGAATAGGCGCGGCAGGTGCGGGCGCAACAGGTGCGGGCGCTGATGCGACCGGAGCAGGCGCTATGGGTGCAGGCGCAACAGGCGTTGGTGTTACTGGAGCCGGTGCGGGTGTAGCAACACTTGCGGCTGTAGACGGTGCGACGTAAGCCGTCGCGCCGCCCCTCATCGCGGCCAGTAACGCTTGTGTTTGCTCACTCTGGCCTTGCAGATACATCTCATGCACACGCAGAGTTTCCGCTTGATGACTGTGCAGAGCGTCCATGCTACGGTTAAGATGCGCGGCAAAGTCAGGGTTTAGCGCACTATTCTGGAAGGCCGCCTGTTGTTGATGGGTCAATTCCGCGAAGATGCGGATGTATTCAGTCTCATTTTCCAGATATTGCTGGTGTGCGCGGAGTGTCTCGGCCTGTTGTTGGCTGAATAACGTCAGCGCATCCGGCAAGGTGGCTTGTGAAGCCTGCGCGGGGGCGGCGTTTTGGGGGGGCACTTCGCGCACAACTTCGCGGATGACTTCCACCGGAACTTCTTTAATCACCTCTTTGATGACTTCGCGCACACCGCCGCCACTGACGGTGAAGCCGTCGTTGAGCGTGTCTTGATACCGCTTTTTGTGTGCGTCTGTCAGGTATTGCCCACCGTGAATTTTCACAATCATGCCTTTTTTACGCCCGGCGGATGTTGGCTTGACCGGGTCTGCATTGTGCGGGTCAACTTCGGCCAACTCCAGCCCTAGTACACGCAGATGCGCGAGTGCTTCGCGGAACTGGCGGTCGCTGTCTTTTTGGCGGCTGGGGTTCAGCGCGATCGCCGTGTGCGCTTTATCGCCCAAAATATCCTTGACGAGATTGGTTAGCACGTTGCGCGGCCCAAACTCGATAAACACACGCCCGCCTGCGTTATAGATGTTCTCGATTTCCTGACGGAAGTTCACACTTTGCAGGATGTGGTCGCTCAACATACGGCGCATCGCCGCCGGGTCGGACGGGTACGCGGTCGCGGTGGCATTGGAATAAACCGGGATGCGCGGCGCTTTAAATTCCGCTTGGCTAACTGCGTGCGCGAAGGGCGTCTGCGCGTGGCCGACAAGCGGTGTGTGGAAGGCCGCCGCGACGGACAGCGCCACCACGTTATAGCCCTTGCGTTCAAGTTCTGGCTTGATGCTGTTGAGCGCGGCGGTATTGCCCGCCAGGACGACCTGACGCGGTGAATTGATGTTCGCCATATAGACGCCACTATGCCCGGCAATATCCGCTTCCAGGTTGGCGACATCACCCGTAACGGCCAGCATCGAGCCAGCATCAAAGTTCGGGTCGGCAGGCGGAGCCATCGCGGAGCCGCGCACCTTCACCAGACGGTAATAATCCTCATCGTTCAGCGCACCCGCCGCCCACAGCGCGGTCAATTCACCGAAGCTATGCCCGGCCACAAAATCCGGTTGGAATCCGGCACGTTGGAATAGTTGGAACAAGCCTGCGCTCATCGCGCCGATGGCAGGTTGCACATAGTCCGTGCGCTGAATCATCTGGTCTTGTTTGTCCTGCTCATCCTTCGTGAAGGCCGGAGTCGGGAACACCACATTGCTGACCAGTGGCAGGTGATCTTGCTTGAATAGCGCGTCAATTTTGCTGTAGCTCTCGCGGATGGTGGGGAAGTTCAGCGCCAGTTCGCGCCCCATGTTCACATATTGTGACCCTTGCCCACTGAACAGCGCGACAACCTGCCCGTGCAGTTGTGCCGCCTGACGGCGATAGAAAATGCCTTTGGGGTGGTGCCAATCTTCCGCTTGTGGCTTGGCCTGCATAAACTTAATCGAGGCGTCCAGTAGCTCGATAGCTTCTTCCGGCGATCCTGCGACAAAACCCAGCCGGGCATCCGCTACCGGGATGTTTGTCACGCGGCTGTATTGCGCCAGATTGAGGTATTGCTCCTGTTGGTCTTCCGCGCGTAGTTTGCCGACGACCTTCTGCATCTTCTCGATGAGGGCTTCCGGTGTATCCGCATGGAAGATAACTGTTTCCGCCGTGTGATGCAGGCGGTAATGGGCGCGGTGGTCGTGTGTGTATTCTTCAAACACAAAGTGGAAGTTTGTGCCGCCAAACCCGAATGAACTCACCCCTGCGCGGCGGGGTGTGCCATTGGCAACCCATGGGCGCGTTTGCGTGTTGATGTACAACGGCGATTCATCTAAGCCGAGCTTAGGGTTGGGCTTATCCACGTTGATTGTCGCGGGCAGAATTTTGTGATGCAGAGACAGCACCGCTTTAATCACGCCAGCAATGCCTGCCGCCGCTTTGGTATGCCCAATCTGGGATTTGACACTGCCTAACGCGATAGCGCGGTCATTATCCCCTTTGCTTACGTCTACATGCTGGTTAAAGAAGCGGACAAGCGTCGTGGTTTCGGTCATGTCACCGGCGCGTGTGCCTGTGCCGTGTGCTTCGATGAGTTGAACCTCGTGCGGGTGAATCCCGGCGTCTTCGTAAGCACGGACAAGTGCTTTCTCTTGGCCTTCGCCGCGTGGCGCGTAGATGCTCTTAAAGCGTCCGTCACTGCTACTGCCGACGCCGCGCAGAACGGCATAAATTCTATCGCCGTCGCGTTCAGCATCCGCCAGGCGCTTGAGCACGATCATCCCGACGCCTTCACCGACCATCATCCCATCGGATTCTTCATCGAAGTGGCGCGGTACGTTGTTGGGCGTAAAAGCGGGTGTTTTGCTGAAGCACATATACATAAAGGGGCTGTTGTCGGTATCCACGCCGCCTGTAATCATCATATCGGCGCGGCCTTCGACCAGTTCGCTGACCGCGAGCTTCATCGCGGCCATGCTACTCGCGCACGCCGCATCCACCACGCAGTTTGTCCCGCCTAAATCCAGACGGTTAGCGATGCGCCCGGCGATGACGTTGCCTAACATGCCGGGAAAGCTGTTTTCTTCCCAGCCGATGTAAGCCGCCTTCATCTTCTCGATGATACGGTCGGCGTCTTCGCCCACAATCCCGGATGATTCCAGTGCACGCCGCCATACGGGGTACTGCAAGCGGCTTGTCAGGGGGGTGATGAGCTTCTGCCCACCGCCGACACCCAGAATCACGCCGGTCTTATCGCGTAGTTCCACGCTGGATTCGCCATAGCCAGCATCTTGCATGGCGTCCCGCGCCACCACTAAGCCGAGCATCTGCGATACATCGGTGACTTCCAGGATGTTGGGCGGCAGGCCGAACTCCATCGGGTCGAAGTCTACTTCCGGCAAGAAGCCGCCGCGCTTGCTGTAGGTTTTATCTGGTGCGCGGGGGTCTTCATCATAATAGTCTTCAATGCGCCAGCGATTTTCCGGCACGTCAATGATGCAATCTGCCCGATTGACGATGTTATCCCAAAATTCGCGTAAGTTCATTGCGTTGGGGAAGACCGACGCCATGCCGATAACGGCGATGGGCGTTTGGTGTAATTTGTTAGCCATAGTCAAATACCTTTGAACGTTTAGCGTGTCCCTTGCTTTATATACAACCATGTCCGCGCTAAAAAGTTGTGCTTTTGGCCTGTTACTTTAACATACCCTGAGGCAATTTGACCAGTTTTAGTGCCCTTTGCTTTGGGCGATTATGTCGAATCTGCCCAAATTTAACTCTTCATACCTTGTGCTGGCATACGGTCTGCTAACCTTCACCAACCCCCACTAACCCCCACAGGCCATATTTAAAATTATGGAGTCCGTTAGCCTTCCGCCATCTTCCTGACCAATTCCCACGTCATTAAACAATCGCCGATGGCGTCATGGGCGTTAGCAACGGTGATTTTCTGCTGGTTACAGGCCATCCTCAGGCTTTGCCACTGGAAGCCCTTTTTGCCGATGCGCCCGTAGTAAGTCGCATAAGCTCGCATCGCGCATGTCCACGTCCTGACCTTCGGCACTGGCAGGCGGCGGCGCTCACACACACCCATCAGCACGCCTCTGTCAAACGGCATGTTATACGCCACCACCGGCCTGCCTGCTAAGGCACTGCTCAACGTCACATAGATGGACTCGAAAGGTGGGGCTTCTGCTACCATCTGCGGTGTGATGCCGTGTACCTGCATTGCTTTGGGGTGGATGGGCTTCGCGGGTTTAACCAGTGTTTGCAGGAGGGTTTCGCCTTGAGCGTCCAACACGCCCACCTGCACAATCTCCGCGTCTTTGATGTCGGTGGTCTCAAAATCCAGGAAGACCGCGCCATTCTTCAGCAGTTCCCGTGCCCATGCGATGGCCTCTATGCGCGTCTGTGGCGATGTATGGCTCATGATTGCAACGTCTTTCTAATCTCCCGGATGGGCTGGATGTACTCCGCGATTGATTCGCCTGCCAGTTTACACGCGACTTCATCCACCGCCAGCAAATCATCCCCCCACACCACTTGTCCCACATCAACCGCCTGCCCCTTGTCCGGTTCCCAGCTATCGTTGACGAACGCCTGCGTTAAATCCACCACGCCACCATGAAAATAACGCCCCACGCTGAAGTAAACATCCTTCAGCACTTCATTAACGCTGGGGCGGTGTAGCTGTCCGCGTGATTTTTGACTGCGGGCGTGGTAGTGTTCACGCGGGAAAAGCCCGTAGAGGTTCTTGAGCGTGGCGGAAATCAACGGTTTGCCATTGAGTACCGTGCGCTTAAACGCGCTCACGCTGATGCAACAGTCGTATTCTTTAACGTACTTGGGCGCAATCATCGTGCTAAAGCGTACCGGGTGAGGGTTGATGTTGACAAATTCATCCATGATGAGCGACTCGGCATCGGCGGCGCGCATCTCCGCGTCGAGTAATTCCGGCAGGCCAAGTTTTTTAAAGATGCTATCCGCCGGGGTGTTCGATGTAACGCCTTCCACGACGACAATCCGCGCATGGGGGTTCGCCCGACGCAACCCGCGCAGTACCGCCCCCAACACGGGCATACTCACCGTGACGGGCGGCCCTTTGGGATACCCTAGATTGGGCTTAACGAGAATCCGCGCCGCTTCAAATGCGGCAGAGGGCGGGGTATAGACGAATGAGTTGCTCTTGGCTGTGTTGACGGCGGCAAGGTCTTTAAGTTTTCCCATAGAGTATAACTTTCACGAACAATCGGAACAAAAGGTCTGATGATGATTATAATCCGCATTCTGGTCAGGATGCTATAACGGTTGCCGGAGCGACTAAAACGCGGTATTGTGCGTAATATCATTGAATCTCAATGTGAGGGGGAAGGCACACAGCTATGGGGCAAATACAACAGCTTGCACTCCGGGCGGCGTTTATCGCCGTGTTGATCGTCAGCTTACTAACGGTTGTCATGGTTTTATCCACAGAAGGCACGGGCGAAGGCGGCGGCCTGCCGTTTTTGTCACGGAGTCGCACGTCAATGGCAAGCTATCTCGCGGATACCACTTTTTTAGTCACGTTGGCGGTGACGGCGGTCGGCTTCCGTCGTTTTAAAGATAAATCGCGTGAATCTTACGACCATCTGCACGAACTCGCGCCAGTCCTGCGGGTGGTTATCCGCTTTAGTGTGGCGGTCGGCTTCGCCGTAACCCTGATGCTGGCAAGCGTGTTCATACTTTCCATCCTGCAACGCTTCCTCCCGACGCGATATATGCTCTCACAGCCGATTATCTTTGTGCCACTCAACGCGATTTATGCCGGGATTTTAGCCTACATTGTCACGCATATGGCAAGCCGCTTGGGAACGTTATGGCTGTTGTTATTCGCCGGGATTGTTATGCTATCCGGCTTGATTGCGGCCATCACGCTTTCTACCAGCCTGGACTGGTGGACACAGGCGATTAGCTGGCTAGGCGTGGATGAATACGGGATTGTCTTCAACCTGACGTTCATCATGGCGGGGGTGCTATTGCTAGCGGTCTTGCAGGATAAACTGGGCGATTTAAACATCCTGCGGCGGCGCGGCGTGTTTCAGTCCGCGCAGTTTGATGGCCTGCGGCGCATTATGCTGTCGATGTGCTTGCTGGTGTCCGGCGTGGGGTTCTTCCCGTACTATGGCATCACCGCGAACCTGCACCAGATTATCTCTATCGCGGCGCTGGTCTTGTTCATCATCGTCGCTAGCATTGCTGGTCGCATCTTGCCCATCTACCCACCGCGCTATCATCGCATCACAATGGTGGTGGTCATCGTGTCCATTTTGCTGATTGTGATGCACTACGGTCTTGGCTGGCTGACTTTTTCCATCATGGAATTAATGCTATTGGGCGCGGGGGGAGTCTGGATTGTGACCTTCTACGCTTATACACGCGGGTTCATCGCCCGCCACGACCCGACATTGATCACCGGGCGCTCATTGCTGGTTAAGTCGGGGTAAGCTGTAGCGGATTTTCCGGCTGTGTAGTGTGCGGGTGTTGATGCCGGTAACGCAGGCCAACCGCAAGGCAGAGCGTCATCACCAGCAGGAGGAACGCCGCCGCGCCATACGTGTAATCATGGCCGTTAAGGTTGCTAAACGGTTGCG
>DAIMZF010000037.1:0-25602 GCA_036734085.1 Aggregatilineales bacterium | reverse complement strand
TTCGGTCGGGGTTGGTGATGTTATTTCGCGTCACAATGGCGGCAACGGTGGTATTATACCGTTGGGCGATAATCCGCAGAGTATCACCGGGTTGTACAATGTATGCATCCTCTGTTTGTTGGGCACTAACGGCATGTGCGCCCAAGCCGAATATCGCTACTACACAAACAGCCAATGTCATTAGACGTAGCAGGCGCATAGAAAATCCTTTCATAAGACTTTGTTGTTTGTTCACTATTATAGTCTATGTTCTTCTATATCAACGTTCGACGCAGGTAAGAAGTTCCATACGAGTGCTGGCTATACCCCGTTTAACAGGTGTGGGTTACAACAAGTGTGGGTTACAATCAATCATCATCCGTTTATTCATGAGCGAGGCAGAGATAGCACAATGCAAGCACAACAAGCCCTTGATTGGTTCGCGCAGACCAAAGTTATCGCCGGGATGCGGGGCGACTTCCCGCCGGAGGTCGCGCTCCGTGTGACCGCAGTGATGATGGAGCATGGCATCACCGCGTTTGAATTCACACTGAACAGTACTCAGCCGCTTGAAGCCATGCAAGCCGTCAAGCAGGAGTACGGCGACAATGCCTGTGTGGGCATGGGCACGGTGCTGGACGTTGACGCGGCTAAGCGTGTATTGGACTCCGGCGCGGACTTTGTAGTTTCACCCGCTTTCCAGCCGCATGTTGTGCAAGTTGTGCAGGATGCCGGCATCCTGATGGCTCCTGGTGTTGTTACGCCGTCAGAGGCGGTAGCCGCATGGGAAATGGGTGTGCCGATTTTGAAAATCTTCCCGATTGGCTCTTTAGGGCTGGATTATTTTAAGGCGATCTATGGCCCATTAAACCACATCAAGTTTATGTGCAACGGTGGCATGAATGCTCAAAACGCGGTGGACTTCCTGAAGGCAGGCGCGGTAGCTTGCGGCATGGCCGGATGGCTAACGGGAGATGGTCATACCGCAGAGGATTCGCTCCGTAGCCGTGCGGCGCAGATGCGCGAAGCGGTGCGAATCGTCAACGGGGAACAGCAACGCACTGTCTAGCCTTAAGATTAAAATGTGGGATTCTTTTATGGCATGTGGGATAATGTGGTATAGTTAGGCAAATTAACGGCATCGGTTAGCGGGCATAAGCTATGTTTTGGGGTGAGTACACGCATCATCTTGATAGCAAGGGGCGTCTTATCATCCCGGCCCGCTTCCGTATTCAGTTAACCGATCAAGCGGTACTCACACGCGGGCTAGACCACAACCTTGTCATTTATCCGCAAGCGGCATGGCACGCGGTCTCGGAGCAATTGAACCAAATGCCATTTACCCACCCCACCGCCCGCGCCCTGCGTCGCCTGTTATTTTCCGGTGCGCTGGAACTTCTGCCGGACAAACAAGGGCGCGTCAACATTCCACCTTATTTACGAGACTACGCCGCACTGAACGGTGAAGTATTGGTCGTGGGGATGGAAACTTTCATCGAGATTTGGCAACCCGCACGCTGGCACGAAATCCTCAAGGGCGTATCTGACACGTTAAAAGATGGCGACAGTCTGCTAAAATTGAGCTTATGACAAATACACCGCATATCCCGGTTTTATTAGAAGAAATCATCGGACTGATACCGCCCAACATGCGGCGCATGGTAGACGGCACACTCGGCGCTGGTGGGCATAGTGCCGCTTTACTCGGCCTTCATCCGGCGCTGTTTGTACTCGGCCTTGACCTTGACCCGGACGCACTGAGCATCGCACAGGAACGTTTAGCGCCGTTTGGCGACCGGACGCACGTTCAACATGGCAGTTATGCCGATATGCTGACTGGCGCACAGCGCATCGGCTGGCAAAATGTGGATTTTATTCTGCTGGATTTAGGCGTTTCTTCCATGCAGGTAGACCGTGCCGAACGCGGTTTCGCATTTATGCAGGATGGCCCGCTTGATATGCGCTTTGACCCAAGCGGAGATGCACCATCCGCACAAGATATCATCAACCATTGGGACGAGGCCGAGCTAACCGACATTTTCTTCCGTTATGGGGAAGAACGCTTCAGCCGTCGCATCGCACAAAATATTGTCAACAATCGCCCCATCCACACAACAACCGCACTGGCCGCACTGGTCGCGGCGGCAATCCCTAAAAAGCATAAGCAGAATATCCACCCGGCGACACGGGTTTTTCAGGCGTTGCGTATTGCGGTCAACGATGAATTAGGTACTATAGAACAAACCTTACCCGCCGCAATAAATTTGTTAAGACCTGGCGGGCGGCTGGCGGTCATCAGCTTTCATAGCCTGGAAGACCGCATCGTTAAGCATATTTTTAAAGAGGCCAGCACAGAAGTTAAATCACCACCGGGCATGATGTTAGAGGAAAAAACGGCGACTGTACGCCTTGTCACACGTAAGCCAATAACGGCAACATCAGCAGAGATTGCGGAAAATCCGCGTAGCCGAAGCGCCAAATTGAGAGTAGTTGAGAAGTTATAATTTATGGCAAAGCAAGCATCCACATGGTTTGAACACGCGACAGAAAGCCGATGGCAACCCCAACGGCAAGTCGTCGCATTGACAATGCTAGGCATTGTACTGGCGTTGATATTTGGCGGCTTGTACTTGTCACAAGTCGTCAATGAGGCCACCACCAACCGCCGCCTGGAGACTCTGCTGAACCAGCGAGATGACCTTGAGCGCGAAAACGAACTCCTGCGGGTAGAAATCGCCCGGCTTAAAAGTGTGCCTAATTTATTCGCCCGCGCACAGGAAAAAGGGTTTGAGCCAGTAGAAGCCAGCCGCATCGAATATCTGGTTGTGCCGGGATTTTCTCCACCGCAAGTGGATACAGTTGCTCCCATCACCGTCACGGTGCAGGAGACAGAAGACATCTACGACGAGACATTTACCGATTGGCTCTCGCGCCAGTGGGACGGCATCGCCCAAACTTTCCAACGATTGTTCGGAGGCTAACATGCAGGATTCACTGCAACATGATCAACAACAGATTATCCGCCAGCGTATCCCCATCGTGATGATTGGTGTCATTGTTCTGACGACCTTGCTTATCTTCCGCTTAGTGTGGTTTCAGTTTCCACAGTCACCGCGTGTTGTGGCGGAATTCGCGGTGCAACGCCGCGCTTTTTCCGGTAATACACAGATCGTCGAGACCGGGCGCGGCCACATCTATGACCGCAACGGCAATCCGTTAGCGGTTAACCGGATTCAATACCGCGTGTTCATCAGCCCGAACATCCTCGCCAATGCAGAACAAACCGCCGCCGACCTTGCCCGCATCCTACGCCGTGATGAACTAGAGCTATATAACTTACTGCGCGATCGCACCCGTGTTTCGGTCTTTTTGGGCGTTATTGACGCGGAGGCATGGCGCGAAATCCGCGATTTAAACCTGATTGCCATCGAGATGACGCGCATCCAACGGCGCGACTATCCGCAAGGGTCGCTGGGTTCACAGGTGTTAGGCTTTGTCACGGGGTTGGGGGATGAGGCACTGGGTAACTATGGCGTGGAAGGCTACTATCAGGCGCAATTGGCCGGGCAAGTCTTCGAACAGGAAGTCAGCAACATTCCCTTCAGCCTACCGGAAGACTTCTCCGCATTTGCTGGCGGCGCAGACCTGGTGCTGACCATTGACCGTGATGTGCAATTCCTTGCGGAATCCGAATTACAGCGTGCTATTACGGAGACAGGGGCACAAAGCGGCACAATCATCATCATGAACCCGCGCAACGGGGATATTCTGGCGATGGCAAGCTACCCAACATACGACCCGAACTTCTTCTTCTCCGTAGAAAACCCCGCCCTGCTCCGTAACCCGGGTGTGATGGATATTTACGAGCCGGGTTCAGTATTTAAGGTCATCACAGTGGCCGCCGCGTTAGAGGAAGGCATTATTGACGAAAACTGGACATATAACGACCAAGGGGTGTTTGAAGTCGGCGGCCAGCAAATTTATAACTGGGACAGACGCGCCTACGGCCTTGCAAATGCAGAGCGCGTGCTGGTGGATTCGCTCAACGTGGGCGTGAGTACCATCAGCCGCGATATGGGGCCGGAGCTGTTCTACAGGATGCTTAACCGCTTCGGCATCGGGGCGCTAACCCGTGTTGACCTACAAGAGGAATCAAGCGGGATTATGCGTACCCCCAATGACATGACCGGACAGTGGAATGACACCGACCTTGCCACCAATAGCTTTGGTCAGGGCTTGTCCATCACGCCATTGCAGATGCTAACCGCCGTCAATGCCATCGCCAACGACGGCTTTATCATGCAACCGCGTGTGGTGTATCAGATGATTGACGGTGATCAGATTATCACTTCCCAGACCGTGCCGCGTCCGGTGATTTCCGCAAACACCGCTCATACAGTCCGCGATATGATGGTCTCTGTCGTGGAGAACGGCATCGACAATCGCGCTCGTGTGCCCGGCTATAGCATCGCCGGGAAAACTGGAACCGCCGAAATTGGCTCTCCGCTTGGTTACGAGACAGACGCATGGATTATGAGCTTTGTCGGCTTTTTGCCAGCCGATGACCCACAAGTTAGCATTCTCATCAAGCTGGATAGGCCAACAAGTGGGCGCTGGGCGAGCGAAGTTGCCGCGCCTGTGTTTAGTCGGCTGGTGCGTCGCCTTGTAATTCTGCTGGAAATCCCCAACGACGACATCCGCCGCGCCCTAGCGGAAGCCGGAGTGAGTATCGGGGAACAGCCCTGATGAATGACCAGATGATAGGCGGGCTATCGTTCGCGCTGACCGTCGGTGCTATCACATTTTTGCTGTGTGTGCTGTGGGGTGGCCCCTTTGTAGAGATACTGCGACGGCTCAGAATCGGCAAGCAAATCCGCGTAGAGCTATCCGAAGGCCACCAGAAGAAAGTGGGCACGCCGACGATGGGCGGCATTATGATTGTGCTTCCGGTCATCTTCATGGCAATCCTGCTCAACATTGCCAACATCCTACGCACGGGCGGCGGCGCGAGTACCTTCCTGCCACTGGTCGTCTTGGTCGGCTTTGCGTTGTTGGGCTTGATAGACGACTGGGAAGGCATCTCCCGTTCACGCGGGCGGCCTTTGGGCGAGGGCATATCGCCCCGTGCGAAGTTTACAACGCAGTTGGTGCTGGCAGGCGGCGCGGCGGGCATCATCTCATTGTATGAGGGTGGATTTTCCTTTGCCAATCAAATCATCTTACCGTTGATACCCATTAGCATCCCACTGCATCCTATCTTCTTCATCCCCATTGCGGTATTTATCATTATTGGCACGTCTAACGCAGTTAACCTGACTGATGGCATGGACGGCCTGGCCGGAATTATCACCGCATCTGCTTTCGCGGCCTATGGCGTCATCGCCTACCTGCAAGGGCAGATTTTTCTCGTGCAACTGTGTTTTGTGTTGGTCGGCGCGTGCTTCGGCTTTTTGTGGTACAACGCGCACCCCGCGCAACTCTTTATGGGTGATACCGGGTCGCTGGCGTTGGGGGCAACGTTGGGCATCATCGCCGTGATGACGGGACAGTGGCTATTGTTGCCCGTGATTGCCATTGTGCCCGTTGCGGAAACAATCTCGGTGATTTTACAAGTGGCCTCTGCAAAATACAGTCGGCGTTATCTAGGCGAAGACCGCAGGATTTTTAAGCAAGCCCCGCTCCATCATCACTTCGAGTTAAGCGGATGGAGTGAAACACAGGTGGTTCAACGATTCTGGTTGGTCGGCCTGCTATCGGCAATGTTCGGCGTGGCTCTGGCATTACTATAAAGCGATAAAGGGCGATAAATTTATGTTTTTTCATCAAAATCACGCAGATTTGCTAACCGGGCGGCAGGTACTTGTTATCGGCTTTGGCCGACAGGGGCAATCTTTGGCGCGGTGGTTGCCGAGCATCGGCGCACGGGTTGTCGTCACGGACGCACGCCCGCAGGACGACATCGACGCGGACTTACGCGCATTTCCCGGTGTGCGTTTCGCGTTGGGGGGTCATCCAGATACCCTGCTGGATGATGCAGATTTAGTCTGTGTGTCCGGCGGTGTACCGTTGGATACTCCGATTATCCAAACCGCCCTTGACCGCCAGATACCCGTCACCAACGATGCACAACTCTTCTTTGAGCGTTGCCCTGCCCCTATCACCGGAATCACCGGGAGCGCCGGAAAAACGACGACGACAACATTAGTCGGCGCGATGTGCAAAAATGCCGGAATGACAACATGGGTGGGCGGGAACATCGGCAATGTGTTGTTGGATGTGATGATGGGCATACAGCCAAGTCATCACGTTATCATGGAGCTATCCAGCTTTCAGTTGGAACTGGCATTCACGAGTCCACCGATTGCCGCCGTGCTGAACATCACGCCCAATCACCTAGACCGGCACGGCACGATGGAAAATTACATGCGGGCGAAGGCCAACATCCTCACGCATCAATCCGCCGATGGCATCACCATTTTAGGCCGGGATGATTTAGGCAGTCGGGCGTTGGCGTCCGCCGTGCGTGGGCATCTGGCATGGTTCAGCCGCCTGGAGATTGTGTCCGACGGCGCGTTTATGATTGGTAGTCGGCTGGCTGTGGCGGGGATTTCTACCGAAAGCGGCGACCCGGCGATTATCTGCGAAGCGGAAGAGATTCCGCTAAGGGGTGAGCATAATGTATCCAACGTGTTAGCCGCCTGCGCGATTGCGGGAGTGATGGGCGTGCCGCCGGAAGTCATGACGGAGACAATCCGAACATTTGTCGGCGTCCCCCATCGGCTGGAAGTCGTGCGTGAGTGCAATGGCGTGACTTACGTTAATGACAGTATCGCCACTGCGCCGGAACGGGTGGTCGCGGCGTTACACAGCTACGATGAGCCGTTAGTCCTCATCGCAGGCGGTGCGGATAAAAAACTATCGTGGAGCGAGATGGTCGCGCTGGCGCTGTATAAATCGCGGCATATCATCGCCTTTGGCCGCGATGGTGATATCGTGATAGAGACAGCGCAAAAGCTCGGCGCGGATATGAATAAAATCAGCCGTGTGAACACGTTGCAGGAAGCGGTACAGAAGGCCGCACAGGTCGCCCAAAGCGGCGATGTCGTCCTGCTATCGCCAGGGGGCACGAGCTACGATGCCTACCAAGATTTTGCCGAACGTGGCGAACACTTTCGCAGTTTGGTAATGGCGCTATAATTAGTCCTATGAGTTCTTAGCTGGAAGCAAAACACAATGACTGACCGCTCTCTGCCACCACAGTTTGTCGAAGATGGTCTACCCATCGCATCATCGCGCCCTCGTGCGGAGGCTCGACCGACGACATTTTGGGCGACGCTGGATAAGACGACGCTGTTTTTAGTCGGGCTGTTGCTTACCATCGGCGTGATGATGGTCTTTAGCACGACATTCGACTGGAGCTTGCAAGAGTACGGCAACGAGACAGCTATTATGTTGCTCCATGTGCAAAACGTGATTATTGGTGTGGCGGTGCTGTTCGTCTTTTCCCGGCTGGATATACGCTTCGTCCGCCGGATTGCTTTAATTATCATGCTAGCGGCGGTTAGCTTTTTGATTGCCGTTTTGCTGTTTGGTGATGATGCGTTTGGTGCGCGGCGTGCGTTGATTAACGGACGCTTTCAGCCGGGTGAATTTTCCGAATTGGCCGTCATCATTTATCTATCTGCATGGCTGAGTGCCAAAAACACGAATGTGAGGAGCTTCAAACAAGGATTGCTCCCTTTTACGGTCATTATTCTGGTCATTATTGCGCTCGTCATCCTACAACCGGATTTAAGCGTCGGTGTTGTGATATTTGTCGTTTCATCAGTCATCTTCTTCATGGCAGGCGCAGACACACGTCAAATCGGGATTGTGGCTATTGCCGTTTTCCTCACGGGCTTACTGATGTTCCCGATATTGCAACGCATTGCGCCTTATGCAACAGACCGTATCGACTCATGGGTCGCCAGCCTGACCGACCTCACCCAAGCCAGTGACCACACCAAACAGGCCGCGATCGCATTCAGTTATGGCGGTTGGACAGGGGTCGGTCTGGGCGAAAGCCAGGCCAAGTTCCGCGCTTTACCGGCCCCACATACAGATAGCATCTTCGCGGTCATCGGGGAAGAACTGGGTGTCTTAGGTGCTAGTATGGTGATTGCGCTTTATCTGGCATTATGTGCGCGGGGGTCACAGATTGCGCGACAGGCGACGACGCCCTTCAGCACCTTGTTAGCCGCCGGGTTAACCGTGTGGATTATCACCAAAGCCGCGTTAAACATCGCGGTGATGACCGGACTCGTACCCCCTACCGGGCTACCCTTGCCTTTTATCAGCTATGGCGGCTCGTCTTTGGTGGTGCTGATGGCGGGCGTCGGCTTATTGTTAGCCATCCACCGCCAAACATTGCGCCAGCAAAGCACAACAGAACGGAGACAAACCGTTGCGAATTATGATCGTAGCCGGAGGAACCGGCGGTCACGTTTACCCCGCCCTGGCGACAGCAGAAGCGATAGTCAAGCTGTATCCTGACGCCGTGTTATCGTTCGTCGGCAATGTTGACGGTTTTGAACGTCCGCTCGTTGAGCATTCCGGCGTGGCCTTTGCTTCTCACGATGAGGTGCAATCCGGGCCGATACACGGCGTTAACCCGCTACGGGCGGCTTCCAGCTTATTTAAGCTCCTGGCAGGGACATCACAGGCATTCCGCATTTTGCGCCAACGTCAGCCACAGGCCGTCCTCTCTACGGGCGGATGGGCAAGCATCCCGATGGCATTGGCGGCGTGGATGCGTCGTGTGCCCATGCTCATCTATCTGCCAGATGTTGAACCCGGTTTGACGATTAAAGTGTTACAGCGTTTTGCCCGGCAAGTAGCGGTCACGGTGGATGAATCGCAGAGGTTTTTTAAGTCCGGTCAAACTGTCGTTACAGGCTATCCCCTGCGTGCAGAGATGTATCAGGCTAATCGTGAAGAGGCTATCGCGCACTTCGGGCTAGCCCCCGACCGCAAAACCGTGTTGGTCTTTGGTGGCAGTCGCGGGGCGCGGGCGATTAACAAAGCATTTGGCGATATTCTGCCGGATTTGCTGGCGCTGGATAACGTCCAGGTTTTGCATGTGACGGGGACGCTGGATTGGGAACGAAGCCAGGCGCAAACCGCGTCCATGCGCGATAACCCCCACTACCACGCCTTTGACTATCTGCATGATGACATGGCACTCGCCTATGCCGCCGCAGATTTAGCCATCTGTCGCGCCGGAGCCAGCATATTAGGGGAATTTCCGTTTTTTCAACTCCCGGCAATCTTAATTCCATTGGCGTATCAGTGGCATTATCAACAGGTCAATGCGGATTATCTGGCCTCACGCGGGGCGGCCATCCACCTGGATGAAACCAAGTTGGAAGATGAGCTTTTAACGACTATCCAGCACTTATTAACCGATTCTGCCCAGCTTGACGCGATGCGTGTTAAAATAGCCGCGTTAGCACAACCGGAGGGCGCGGCCAACGTCGCACAGGCGTTAGCGGTGCTGGCACAGGGGGCAAGATGATACAGCTATCGGTGTTTATGTGGTTGATGGCGGTGTTGTTCGGCTATATTGGTTTTATGCGCGGCTGGAGCAAAGAGATGATTTCCACATCGGGCATCATTCTGGGCTTATTCGCGCTGTTCCAGTTTAACGATACCATCTCAGAACTACTCATCACCGTTCCGCCGGAACAGGCATTTTTGTTCCGTGCATTAGCGTTTGCAATTGTGGTATTCTTTGCGTATCAAACGCGGGCGCTCATCGGCGAAGAGGCGAAGAAACCCAACAAAAACGACGGACGCGACAGGTTACAGGCCAGTGTGTTAGGCGCGGTTATCGGCTTTATGAACGGGTATCTGATTTGGGGGTCGCTGTGGTATTTTATGCACATCACCAATTATCCCCTCAGCCCGTATATCTCCGCACCGTTGCCCGGCACATACAGTGCGGATTTTGTCGAGTCATTACCGCTTTACATCTTGGGTGGCGGCCCGACGGGGGACGGCAACCTGCTCTCTGCGCTGGTGATTGTGCTGTTTCTCATCGTGCTGATTGTAATTTAGGGAAGGCCCGGCATGATACAGCTTTACTCTTTAATGTGGATTTTAGCCGCTTTCGGGGCGTTTATCGGCTTTTTACGGGGCTGGAACCGCGAAGTAGTGGCAACAGCCGGGATTTTACTCGGCTCATTTGCGTTGTTTCAATTTGATGCGCTGATTCGTGGGACGGTGTTGCTGGGCTTCCCGCGTGAACAGGCTTTTATCATTCAAATCGGCATCTTTTTTATGATTGTGTACGTCGCGTACAAAAACACTTTGTTCGAGCCAGCTACACCCCGCAACAAAGTAAAAGACCAGAACATCCAGGATGGGATTTTGGGCGGGCTGGTAGGTGCCGTGAATGGCTATCTCATCGGCGGTGCAGTTTGGTACTTCCTGGATATTAGCGAATACCCTTTTGCCCCCTTCATCATCGCACCTGCGCCCAACTCCCCTAGCGCAGAAGCCATCAACGCGATCCCACTTGTGATTATGAGTGGCGGCCCGGCGGGGAGTGGCGACCTGTTTTTAGTGGGCGTGGTCATCCTGATTGTGCTTGTGTTGATTATCGTGTAATGACGATGTTCTTTAAGCCTGGTTCACATATTCATATTATTGGCGTTGGCGGCGCGGGGATGTCCGCAATTGCCCGTATTTTACTGGAGCGCGGCCACACGGTAAGCGGCAGTGATAAAAGCACCAACGCCACCACCGACGCCCTCAGCCGTGATGGGGCAATAATCTATGAAGGCCATGCAGACTCCAACATCATCGGTGCGGAAATGCTCATCGTCACTTCTGCTGTCAAGCCCGACCATATAGAAGTGATGGCCGCGCATCAGGCCGGAATTCCAGTTTATAAGCGGCGGGACATCTTAGCTCCCTTAATGGCCGGGCAGACCGTGATTGCAGTCGCCGGGACACATGGCAAGACCACCACCACCAGCTTAGTCACTCACCTGCTCATGCAAGGCGGGCTTAATCCATCGTATATCGTGGGCGGGGTGATGGGCAATACAGGCACAAACGCCGCCGTCGGCACCGGAGATTTATTCGTGGTGGAGGCGGACGAATACGACGATATGTTTTTAGGGTTAAAACCCAACACAATCGTTTTAACCAGCATTGAATATGACCACCCCGATTATTTCCCGTCGGAAGAAGCGATGGTGGCAAAGTTCGCGCAATTTGTGGATTTGCTTCAACCGGGTGGCACGCTCATTGCCTGCCTGGATTATGCGCTTGTGCGGGACGTTATCGCGCATCGCAAACCGGACATCCGCGACGGGGACATCATCGGTTATAGCGTCCGCGAGTTCCCGCAAGCCGCCATGCACGCCCATAATATCCGCGTGGAAGATGAGCAGACCGCGTTTGAGATGCACGTCGCGACAGGCGGGCAAATCAGCATCAACGCCGGGACGGTGCGCGTGCCCTTGTTCGGTGAGCATAACGCGGCAAACACACTCGCCGCGCTAACCGCCGCCGACGTACATCACATCCCATTTGATGTGACCGTAAACACACTCAGCGACTTCAAAAGCACCGGACGGCGCTTTGAACTACGCGGCACAGCAGGCGGTGTAGTCGTGATTGATGACTACGCTCATCACCCCACCGCCGTTAAACTGGTCTGTGAAGCCGCCCGTTTACGTTACCCGGATAAGCCGTTGTGGGCGGTGTGGCAACCCCATATGTATACGCGCACCCAAGCCTTGATAGATGATTATAAAAGTGCCTTTGATGCCGCACAACACGTCATCGTTACGGATGTTTACGCGGCACGGGAAGACCCCATGCCTGGCGTTGATGGCCGATGGGCGGCGGATAGCATCCACCATGCCGACTCCCGGCATACCGGAGACATCAATGCTACTGCCGATTATCTGATTCAGCATGTGCCGGAGAGCGCAGTTATCCTCATCATGAGTGCGGGTGATGCCCCGCGCATCGGTCAGCGTTTTTTGGAGGCACGCGGATGATTGTGCTACCAAAGACGTGCCTGCAAAACGAACCCCTCGCCAAGTACACCGCCGCCCGGCTGGGAGGTACGGCGGATTGGCTATACATTGCGCGTGATTCTGTTGACGAAATAACCAGTATCGTTGCTCAGGCGTGGGCACAGGGCTTGCCAGTGCGCGTTTTGGGAGGGGGTGCAAATGTACTGGTCGCGGATGCTGGCTTTCGGGGTCTTGTCGTCGTTAACCGTGTCGCCCACATCACATTTGCGGAAGATCGCATCATGGCGACAAGTGGCACAGCGATGACCACACTCGCCAACCGATGCCAGAAGCACGGGATTCGTGGGTTCGAGTGGATGGTCAGCGTGCCGGGCACGGTGGGCGGCGGTGTCATTAACAATGCCGGAGCACATGGCGGCGATATGGCGCATAACATTTTAAGCGTAAAAACCGCAGAGCCAGACGGAACGCACCTTTACACCCAAGCCGATTTGCATTATGAATATCGGGGGTCAATGCTCAAACACCGTACAGACCGCCACTTTTTGGTTCTGGAAGCGACGTTCGCCACAGAAGCAGATGACCCCGCCAACATCCGCGCTCGCATGGATGAAATGGTCGCTTATCGCAAGCGTACCCAACCACCCGGCGCAAGTTTGGGGAGTATTTTTAAAAATCCACCGGGAGATTATGCTGGACGACTTATCGAAGCATCCGGTTTAAAGGGGTATCAACTGGGTGGCGTGATGGTCTCGCCCGTCCACGCTAATTTTATCGTAAATACAGACACACAGACCGCTACCGCCGCCGATTATTATACGCTCATCCGGCATGTTCAGCGCACCGTCAAAGCACAGACCCATATTGATTTATCGCTGGAAATTGAGCTAATTGGCGAATTTGGCACAGTGGAATAAGGCGTTCTGTGCTAAAGTTACAATATCGTAAGTATTTCATCGTTCGTGTATTGTTTTGTAGGCCACCTACCCATGTCTAATGTGCGGTCACGGCAACAAAAACGTAGAGATTCCCGCGCTCCCGGTGTGTGGCGCGGCCAATCTATCCCCGCCTCTACAGAACGCGAACGCCCGGAACACGGCATTCGTGATGAATTACGTGTCAGTTGGCGCTTGCTCAGTGGTGGCATCGTTGCCTGCCTATTGATGATTTTAGTGGTCTTCTTCGCAACGGATTTATTTTATGTAAAGAGCATCCGCTTGATAGGCGCAGAATATCTTAACGAGAGTGAAGTCTTCCGATATGCGGAGATTGCCGAACAGCACATCTTCTGGGTAGACCCGGAAGCCGTGCGCGAGGATATCATCAATGCGTCGCCGTTGGTGGCTAATGCGCGTATCCGCATCGGCTGGCCGCCGAACATGGTCACAATCACTGTACAAGAGCGCCGCCCGACGATTTTATGGACGCAATCCGGCATCCGTACCTTGGTGGATGTGCAGGGCAATATTTTACGCTCCCCGCGTGATGAAGAAGAATTTCCCGGTCTGGTAGAAATCATCGCGGATAACTCCTTTACACTTCCCCGTCTGCCCAACGAGCCAATCCCGATTGATGTAGTCAGTGGCGCGTTGCAACTCCAACGTACATTCTCCGGCCTGCCAAGCCTGCGTTATAATGCCAACAACGGTTTAGGTTTTCGTGAGCCGGGCACAAATTGGGATGTGTGGTTGGGGACAGGCACAAATATGCCTAATAAGTTACGCATCTACGAAGCCCTGCGCGATAACCTGTTGATACGCGGAGTACCCTTTGTAGAGATTAACGTCGCGGACTTGAACTCAGTCTATTATTATTGCGAGAGCGTCGAGAACTGCTATGAGTGAGTTAGTGATTGGCCTGGATGTAGGCACACATAAAATTTGCACCATCATCGGCAATGTGCGCGAAAATGATATTTTTGTTGTCGGTGTCGGCATAGAGCCAAGCAGAGGCATGAAGAAAGGCGTCGTAAGCGATTTAGCGCAACTGACCGCCGCCATCTCTGCATCCGTGCATAAAGCGGAAAAAAGTAGCGGGTATCTGGTCAAGCGGGCGTTTGTCAGCCTGGCAGGGAGTCATATCGCGTCGATTAACAGTCGCGGCGCGGTGGGCATCACCGGACAGCGCGGCGTCAATTATGATGATGTTGACCGTGCAATGGATTCCGCCCGTGCAATTGCCATTCCACACAACCGGGAGGTATTACACGTCATCCCGCGCAGTTATTCGCTTGACGGCCAGGATCGTGTGCGGAGTCCCATCGGGATGCACGGCTTTCGGCTAGAGGTGGAAACACACATTATCACCGCTTCCACGACCAGCGTTGCTAATCTGGAAGAAGCTATCGAAGCGGCAGGCGTGCATGTCGATCGTTTTATCCTCAACCCACTGGCGGCGGGCGATGTGGTTTTAACGCCGGAAGAACGCGAAATGGGCGCGGTGGTCATCGACATCGGCGGCGGCACAACCGACTTAGCTATTTTCATAGAGGGCACAGTATGGCATACTGCCGTTCTGCCTTTCGGCGGAAATCACATCACCAACGACATCACCTACCTCAACATCCCATACGAGACAGCCGAAGCAGTAAAAATACAATATGGTCACGCAAACCCGCGTGTGGTTGACCCGTTAGAGGCGCTTGTGGTCGAGCCATTTGGTGATGGCTTGCCCATAGAAATCAAACGCACGGAATTAGCAAGCGTGATTGAAGCCCGTGTGGAAGAAATGCTGGGGTTGGCCTATAAAGAAATCAAGCGCAGTGGGTATGACGGCTTGCTCCGGGCGGGCGCGGTGATTACAGGCGGCGTGTCTAACCTACCCGGCATCCGTGAAGTTGCAACCCGGATGCTCAACATGCCGGTTCGTCTTGCCCAGCCGGAACGCCTAACCGGTATGGCGGACGCACTCCGCCACCCTTCGTACAGCACAAGCGTAGGGTTATTGCGGCTAGGGCTAGAGATGGACACAGTGATTGAATCCGCACCGGAGCCGAACGGCACAACAGCCGGGCCTAAGCTGGGGCAGATGCTCGGCAATTTATTCCGCCGCTTGATACCGGATGATGAGACTTAACGCGAAAAATCACGATATAAGAATTTGCTAACTAACCTGTTATGCGTACAATAGATAACATAATCAAAGACGAGAGAAAATAGAGGGGGCTTCATGGAAATGGACGACTTCACGATGAGCGAAGGCTTCGCACAGATAAAAGTGATTGGTGTGGGGGGTGGTGGTGGTAACGCCGTTAACCGGATGGTCAATGAAGGTCTGGGCGGCGTGGATTTCATCGCAGTCAACACAGACAATCAAGCCCTTATGCTCTCTAAAGCCAAGACACGAGTCCGCATCGGCGATAAACTTACACGCGGGCTTGGGGCGGGTGGTAACCCCGAAGTTGGACGTAAAGCGGCGGAAGAAAGCCAAGACGACCTCTACGAAGTCCTGCGCGGTGCAGATATGGTGTTCATCGCTAGCGGTATGGGTGGTGGTACTGGCACAGGTGCATCGCCCGTTGTTGCACAAATCGCTAAGGAGCTAGGGGCGCTGACCATCGGCGTTGTCACCCGCCCTTTCACATTTGAGGGCACGCGCCGCTCGCAAGTAGCGGAAAGCGGTATCGAGGCGCTTAAAAGCCAGGTGGATACACTTATCGTTATCCCCAATGACCGTTTGCTCCAGATTGCGGATAAACGCGCCAGCCTGCAACAAGCCTTCTCACTGGCAGACGACGTACTGCGGCAGGGTATTCAGGGCATCTCGGAGCTTATCACCGTGCCAGCATTGATTAACCTTGACTTTGCAGATGTGCGTACCATTATGTCGGAGGGTGGCGCGGCGTTGATGGCTGTAGGCCGTGCGGATGGTGATGACCGGGCAAGGCGTGCGGCAGAAGCCGCCATTAGTAGCGGCTTGCTGGATGTAACTATTGACGGCGCACGCGGCATCCTGTTTAACATCACAGGTGGGCCAGATTTAAGCCTGTTTGAAGTTAACGAAGCCGCCGACATTATCAAGAATAGCTCACACCCCGAAGTCAACATGATCTTCGGCGCACAGATTGATGAAAACATGGGCGATGAAGTCCGTATTACGGTCATTGCCACCGGTTTTGAGCAAAGCCGCGTTAAAGCCCGGCTAGACGCCCAACCCCCGCGCCCGATGCAGTCCGTACCGCGCCAGAACACGCAAAGCGCCCCACAACAACATCAACCAGTGCAACCACCCGCACCCCAGCAACAACGCCCGCAAACGCCGCCACCTACCCCACAGGTGCGCCCACAACCCCCACAGGACGCATCCTATTCAGGCCGCGTTTATGAAGAAGATGACATGGACATTCCACCCTTCCTCCGACGTAAAAAATAGCGCACAATCATTGAGGGGTATCGGTCTCGCCGTGCCCCTCTTACACCAGGTATGTCCACTTTATTAGCTTGGGTTAGGTTTAAGGTCTGCAATAAACCTAAATGGATTTCTAACCAAATCAATGCCATATTTTAGTGGACAGTTGTTCGATAACGTGCTATAAAAATTGATGTAGAGCCGCATATTTTCCCCACCCACATCAGGGGATGTCGCTTCGTCCAACTAGCCATAATTCGTGATAGCCTTGTTTCCGTTTAGGGCGTGATATTCGCTATGTTTACGTCCGCCGTTTTTTATTCCCATTTAACAGTGCTTTGAGGTAACGTGCCAATGGTTCAAACACAGAAGGCCAAGAATCAACTCCACGATTTAGGGTATAAAATTTTCCTTGATCGCTACGCACAAAAAGACATGACCCGCGAAACCCTTACAGTGGGCGATACGGTTATCGTTGTCGTCAATTCCCAGACCGGCCAACGCGAGGTCGGTAAAATCACCGCGTTACAACTCCCTAAAGTCACTATTCAATTGCTCGATGGTGAGACTGTCACCCGTGATATTGAGCATGTGGATAAGCCCATCGAGACTGACCCAGGCCAGATGATGGACAGAGTCGCACGGGGTATCGCGGAAATTGAAAAGACTAAAAAGAAACAAAAAGAATGGTCGGATAAATTCCGTTGGTTGTTGGAGGATTGGAAGTTCGTACCGGGTGGGCGCATCCTGACTGGCGCAGGGACAGACCAACAACTGACATTTTATAATTGCTATGTCATCCCCTCCCCCCACGACTCGCGTGATGGGATTATGAAGACACTCGGCCAGATGACCGAGATTATGTCACGCGGCGGCGGCGTCGGGATTAATCTGTCTACATTACGTCCGCGCCATGCCTACGTGAAGGGCGTCAACGGGCGCTCCAGTGGTTCGGTATCATGGGGGGCGTTGTATAGCTTCGTCACGGGCTTAATTGAACAGGGTGGATGCTTCGCGCCTGACGAGCGTATTCTGACCGATAAGGGCTTAATCCCTGCACAGGAAATCGCAGACCGTATCGACACAGGCGAAACATTCTATGCACAAACGCATCAAGGTCTGCGTAAAATTACAGCACGCTTCCGTAACGGCGTTAAACCGCTATATGAAGTCAAGACAGCGCGTGGGTATCGGACACAAATTACGGAAGATCACAAAGTCGGTGTGCTGATTGATGGCAAAATCCAGACAATGGCGCTGAAGTACCTGCAACCCGGCGATGAAATTCTGTTATTGCTGGGCGAACCTATCGAGGATGACCCCGTTGTACTCAATGATGTGAATTATCAACGCTCAGTCATGAGTACAAACCTGAATGAAGATGTGACCCTACCCCAAACATTTAATACGGATTTAGCTTATCTCATTGGCTATCTGTATGGTGATGGCTATGTACATTGGGGCAAAAAAGTTAACTGGTCTGCACCTAAGGCAATCAAGCTCGCAACTTCTGACACACACCCACAAATCCGCGAACGCTTGGTTGATATTATTCAAACACAGTTCGGGTTTAATCCAACGCTCGAGCAGGGCGACGGCGCTTGTATGAATGTGGCTATCTATTCACGGATTATCGTGGAATGGTTGTCACAAAATGGCCTACTGAAAGAAAAATCTCAGGACATTCGTGTGCCTGAGGTCGTTTTCCGCTCACCGTCGAGTGTAATGCTTGCGTTCGTTGCAGGTTACTTTGATGCAGACGGTAGTAATCGTGGCAAAAAAGCAGGCTTTGGCATTGATAGTGTCAGCCCACAGATGCTCGAAGATGTACAACGCTTGCTCATCGCTAACGGCATTGTCTCCAGCATCAGTGAGACAGACCGATCCGCGCAAGGCTGGCGTAATATCTACCGTCTTTCAGTCACAGGCGCGAGCTTTAAAGCACGTTTTGCGGCCAGCGTCCCTGCCGAAAAATTAGTGGATACCCTCATCGGCAAACGTGATATGTACCAAACCTACCCCGCGCAAGTCTGGCAAGCACTCGGCGCACGTTCAAAGTATCGGCAACGGATTTATGACGGCGTTTCTGAGCGTATTTCCTACGGACAGTTAAGCAAAATCAACGAACGTCTTATCGCAGATAATCAGCTAAACACGGCTGATGAACTTGATGCGCTGATGCGCGTTGTACCGGATACTATCCAAAGCATTATGCCCATCGGCGATAGTGATGTCTTCGATTTTGAAGTTGAGGACGTTCACTTGCTCAGTGGATCTGGAATTTATACCAGCAATAGTCGGCGCGGCGCTTTAATGCTCATCCTCAACGACTGGCATCCAGATGTATTTGACTTCATCAACAGCAAGCGCCAAGCGGGAAATATCACCAATGCCAATATCAGCGTCGGCATCTCCGATACCTTCATGGACGCTGTCAAGGCTGACGGAGACTGGGAACTCCGCTTTCCGGATACTAGCGACCCGGCCTATGATACAGAATGGAATGGCGACATCGAGAAATGGCAGGCAGACGGCCACACAGTCATGCCTTACAAAACCATCAAAGCACGGGAACTATGGGACGCTATCATCGAGAGCGCATGGGCCAGCGCGGAGCCGGGTGTTTGGTTCCGTGAACGCAGTAACAAGATGGGCAACTCGTGGTATTTCAACCCGCTTATCAGCACAAATCCATGCGGCGAACAGCCCTTAGGCGCGTTCTCTGTTTGTAATTTGGGCGCAATCAATTTAGCCAAGTTCTATGATGCTGATACGCACGATGTCCTGTGGGATGACTTAGAGCAAACCGTCCAATATGCTACCCGCTTTTTGGATAACGTCATCGACACAACGCCCTATTTCTTCGAGGAAAACGCTCAGGTTCAAGGTGATGAGCGCCGTGTCGGGCTGGGCACAATGGGCATTGCGGAATTGATGATTTACTTGAATATCCGTTATGGCAGTGATGAATCAGTGGATTTCATCGACAAGATATATAAATTCATCGCAGTGACGGCCTATAAAACCAGCGCGGCCATCGCTAAGGAAAAAGGCGCGTTCCCCAAATTCGACGCGGAGAAGTTACTCCAAAGCGGCTTTATGATGAACATGCCAGACGACGTACGCGAGCAAGTCAGGCGTGATGGTTTAAGAAATGTGACCCTCTTAACCCAAGCGCCCACAGGTACAACCGGAACAATGGTCAATACCAGCACGGGTGTCGAGCCGTTTTTCTCTTGGGTGTATTATCGTAAAAGCCGACTCGGTCTGCATGAGGAAAAAGTGCCCGTTGTGCAAGATTGGCTGGACGCGAATCCCGGTAAGACGGAAGCTGACCTACCAGAATATTACGTCACCGCGATGAGCCTGGCCCCGCGTGAGCACATTCGCGTGCAGGCTGCCTTCCAGCAATGGATTGATAGCGCCATCAGCAAGACGGCTAACCTGCCCAACAATTACACAGTAGAGCAAACCCGCGAGCTTTACGAGTATATGTATGACTTAGGATGCAAAGGCGGCACGATTTACCGTGATGGTAGCCGTGATGAACAAGTGCTGATGTTGAAAGGCGATGAACGCGCGGAGAATGAAGCGGAAGCCACTAAAAAGTCGGAAAAAGTGGCGCAGGTGGCAACACCGCACCGCGTCTACCCACGTCCTAATAAACTGCAAGGTGTCACCATCCATTGCCCAACGCCTTTCGGCACAGCCTATGTGACCATCAACAGTGACGAGCACGGCTACCCGTTCGAGGTCTTCATCACCGCGCCGGGCAAAGCAGGGAGCGACCTGCAAGCGGATGCGGAAGGGTTAGGCCGCATGATTTCACTGTCCTTGCGGACGACCGACCCGCATAATCGCCTGGAGATGCTTAAACTTATCATTGAGCAACTACGGGACATCGGCGGCGCACGGAGTGTCGGCTTTGGGCCGCGCCGCGTAATTTCTCTGCCGGATTCGGTGGCACGGGCGTTAGAGGATCAATACTTCCCGCAGAACCAGGCACAACAACTGGGACTGCCCATGATGGATATGCCGCCCGCACCCGTCAAACCATCCGAAAAACTCATCCTAGTTGAGGCCGAGAAAGACACGGAAGTTCACCTGAACGGGAACGGAGTACTGAGTGGCGCGGATATGTGCCCCTCTTGCGGTACAATCTCGCTCATCCGTGCGGAAGGATGCCGCAAGTGCATGGCCTGCGGCTATAGCGAATGTTAATTCTCTGATAAAACAGGGGCGGCGCAGTCTGGCCGCCCCTTATAGATAAGCCTCTGCTTAAAAATACCTGACGACTCCCCCACGCGCTCCCACATTTTTAATACAACCGTCGTATAATGCGCGGCATGATACGAAAATGGTTTACACTCAAAAGATTGTTCCTTGTGGCGCTTATCTTCGCCGCGACATGGGCGGGCGTGGTTGTCGCGTTAACCGCCGCCATCATCAGCACTGGCGCACAAGACAACGCCCAACCCTCCGATGTGATTGTGGTACTGGGTAGCGGCCTCCGGCGCAGTGGCAGGCCCGGTGATGCGCTGTATCGGCGTTCCATATGGGCGGCAGACCTTTACGCCGACGGCATCGCGCAGAACATCATCTGTACAGGCGGTGTGGGCAATAACCAGACACGCAGTGAAGCGGATGCCTGCGCGGAGGTTCTGCGTGGGCGCGGCGTTCCGGCGGAGGCCATCCACCTAGAAGAAGCCAGCCGGAGCACGGAAGAAAACGCCATCTTCACGCAGGAACTTTTGCAGGCGCACGGTTGGCAAACCGTCACCTTAGTGACGGATAGCTTCCATATGCTTCGTGCGAGTTGGATTTTTGATACCTACAACATCCCGCATTACCGAAGCCCAACCCCACGCGAATGGATGCCAACACACTTCTTTGTGCGCCATTCCACACGGGAACTCCTGGCGCTCCATTGGCAGGCGTTTAAACAGGTGTTTAACATCCCGGTGACGAACCTTAAATGGGGATGATTTAACGGGCGCTGGTGTACGCCTGCAAGCTGACGATATAGTTGGTGGGTGAGCCGCCTAGCTCCTGAATACGCAAAGAGAAATCCGCATTATCCCCTGCCGGGAAAGCGCCCTCGACGATGGGTGTAAAACCAGCCGCGACGACGCGCCCGGCATTGTCGAACACTGTCACGACGGCTAACGGGTCATATAATGTCTGCGTGCCGTTATTGGTCGCCGTGCCTGTGATGAGCAGATGACCTTCTGCGGTTATGGTGGAATTGTCAAACCATGTGATGCTGGTATCATCTACTGGGCGATTGAGGGCTTCCCCTGTGCCGATATTGACCGAAAAGCGATTCGCCTCTGGCGGTTTGCCTGCCCCAAAGCGCAGACTAAATGGCATATAGCCGCCGGGCTGTAATACATACCCCATTGTTCTATCTGCCGCGCCGACCATCTCTGCGCCTTCATCATCTAAAAGCGACACATTCACCAAGATATTGGTCAGTGCTTGCGGGCTGAAGTTCGCAATCTCACCCGTGACATAATACACATTTTGCAAAGTAGACCATGCGTTAATGTTCATCACACGAACATCCGCCGGGCTGATGAACGCCAAGTCATTAATACCTGTGGGCGTCAGAGTATTCTGATTGTTGACTATCAACGTGTTGGCCGCCACTTCTAGCTGGTTTAAGCGTGTTGCATCCCCGCTCAACCGAATCTCCATCACAGCAACGGTGTCTTCATCGCGCTGAAAGAATGTGTTCACATCCTGCACCCCACCGCCGGGCGGACGCCGCACGCCGACCAAACGCCAACTCCCATCCCCCATCGCCTGACGATCTTGTTCATCGTAATTACCTGCATCCGGGCGGATGGTGGTCTGGTATTGATTTATGAGCGATAGAATTTCAATCGGTGTGTTCAGCTTAATCACGCCGATGGTGATTGCGGGCGCACTTGCGCCGGGCGGGGTGAAGGATACCCCGACCAAACCGGGTGCGTTTTGTTCGTAAAGCGCCCAATCACGTGGGACACGCACGCTAAACGCCCCGCTTGGGTGTTGGTATTGCAGGGGTGATAAATCTGGCGGCAGGGGTGTCGGCTCGAAGATAACCGCCCCCTCCTGACAGGCCGTGAGCAGTAACATCAGGCAAAAGAATGGCGTTAAAAATCGGGTCAATATCATCGTTAGTACGTAAGTCCTACTTGAGCCAGGAGCATAACCTTCGTATGCTAGATGAGAGCCAGGTAAATAACGAGATTGTAATACGCTCTTATCTAAGGGACGAAATCATGTATACAGTAAATGAGTTATTATTTCCACGCTATGTTATCCCATCTTTACGAAATCTGCGCGGGCCGAAGTGGGCAGAGTTGATTGACCGTGTATCTGTACAGACCGAATGCCACGAAGATACATTAGCATTCATGCTGATGATGATTCGGATTAACGGGTGTGTAGGGTGCGAGACAGATAGTTACCGGGCGATGCGCGGCTGTACAGCGTGCGCTCATCAGACTTTACGGCGTTACAAAGGTGAGGACAGCGACCTTTTGCGGCTGTTCGAGCAGGCATTAGCCGATGTTCGCCGCCATGTTGACGAAAATATCGCTAATCGTATACTTGCCTAAACAAATAAACAAACATTGACGCCACTACGGGCCTATGCTAGACTTTAAAAGTTCCAACCGTGTACCCATCGGTACAATTTTCTACCCTAAAAAACGTCATTCAAAAGGATTTTAGCTATATCTAGTATAGAGTATCGAATCAATCGTCAAATCCGAGCGCGGGAAGTCCGCGTGATTTTAGACGAAGGTGCGGGGAAAAACACCAATCATGGTGTGATGTCACTCAACGACGCTGTTACAATGGCGGAGGAGATGAACCTCGACTTAGTTGAGGTCGCGCCTGATGCCAAACCGCCCGTTTGCCGCATCATGGACTTCGGCAAATTCCAATACGAGCGCCAACGTAAAGAACGGCGAGCACGCAAACAACAGAAGAATGTTGAAATTAAAGAAATTCAACTGGGGCCTAAGACGGACGAACACCATCTTGGTTTTAAAATCCGCGCCGCGCGCGAATGGATTGACCAAGGGATGAAGGTGAAAGTCCGTATGAAATTTAAAGGGCGCGAAATTACGCACCCGGAAATTGGGCGCGAAAAACTGGACTATATCGCATCACAATTAGGCGATATTGCGACAGTGGAGCAAAAACCAAACTTAGAGGGACGCGCTATGCTTATGGTCTTAGCCCCCTCCACCGAGAAGAAATAGAAACTGGAGAAACCGCAGTGGGTAAGAAATTCAAACTCAAAACGCATAAAGCGACTGCTAAACGTTTCCGCATGACCGGCACAGGCAAGGTTGTTCGCACCAAAGGCGGCAAGAGCCACTTGCGCCGTCGTTCCGCGAAACGTGTAAAGCGTCAATTCGACAAGGGCATTGAAGTTACCCATACGGGCGACGTGAAGCGCATCAAAACGCTAGCGCCGTATATGGGCAAGTACAAAGCCAACCCGCCAGCGTAAGTGCTGGTAGCAAACCGTCAAACGTTGTCTAAAAACCCGGCGAAAAAAGACCGGGTATTTTTTCGTAGGAGATAAGCTGAGACATGGCAAGAACAAAAACCGGTATTGTACGCCGCCGCAAACACAATAAAATTCGTAATATGGTCAAAGGCCAGTGGGGGTCACGCGGGCGCTTGTTCCGCCGCTCCAACGAGGCAATGCTCAAGAGCCTGTGGTATTCCTACCGCGACCGTAAAGCCCGCGCCCGTGATATGCGCCGTCTGTGGATTACGCGCATCAACGCCGCCGCGCGCATCAATGGCTTAAGCTACAGCCGCCTGATTTATGGCTTGAAGCAAGCCAACATCGAGCTTGACCGTAAAAGCCTTGCGGACATTGCCGTGCGCGACCCGCAAGCGTTCGCCCAGATTGCGGCCATCAGCCAGCAACATCAAAAGGCCAGCTAATTTTAGCAGTCAATTAGTCAATCATCGTTGCGTAGCCCCCTGCTTATGGGGGCTATTTTTTAGCAGTAACCTATTAGAGCAAAGCCCACCACACTATGATTACCAGTCTACAAAATGATAAAGTAAAACTGACCTACGGCTTGCAGACACGCACCCGTAGCCGCTTGAAGGAACATAAAATCGCGCTGGAAGGCAAACGGCTGATTGCGGATGCTATAGAGCGTGGCATCAAGCCGTATTTTATGTTCTATGAACCCAAAACTGCGGATTATGAATTCATCGCGCAGATGCAAGCCCACGAGTTCCCTCTGCTGGAAGTGAATACAGAGGTATTAAACTACATCTGCGACACACAACAACCGCAAGGCGTTATCGGCGTGTTCCCCATGCCGACGCCGGGACTGCCGCGTAACCCGCGCCGCGTGCTCATCCTGGATGCCGTCAGTGAACCGGGCAACATGGGCACGATTCTACGCTCCGCCGCCGCTTCCGGTGTGGATGTCGTCGCGCTGGGGCCGGGTTGTGTAGACCCCTACAACCCCAAAGTTCTGCGTAGTGGCATGGGCGCACACTTCCGCGTGCCTGTGGCGGAAGCACGCTGGCACGAAGTCGCGGCCTACTGTGAGCGTCTGACAGTGTATGCGGCGGCAGGAGATGGCGATATGCGCTATGACCAGGCGGATTATAGCCAGCCGCACGCGGTCATCATCGGCGGGGAGGCACGCGGCATCAGCGAACGCGCCCGCGAAATTGCCCATCACATCATCCATATTCCGATGGCCGCCGGGACGGAATCTTTAAACGCGGCGATTGCAACCAGTGTTATTTTGTTTGAAGCCGCACGCCAGAATTACTAACCTCCCACCAACCTCAAAACGGGCTTTCGCTATTTGACAGAGACGCCGTCTACGTTATAATCTAATCAACATTAGATTAATCCTTGTCCTGTCATCGAGAGGTAAAGCCCGTGGCCCGCAAACCAGCCGACCAGTCTGTTAGCCGTAAAGATATTATCATCGCGGCGGCGGACGTGTTACATCGCAACGGGTACGAAGCTACCACCATGAAAGACATCGCCGCAGAAGTCAACCTGACGGCGGCCAGCCTGTACCATCACTTCCGCAATAAAGATATGTTGTTGCTGGCAGTACTGGAAGGTGGCATCGACGTAGTGATTGAGTTGCTAGAGCCTGTATTAGCGGATGAGCGCAAGACATATACCGAGCGCCTACAGCAGATGGTGAGCGTACACATCGGCATGTTGACACGCAATACCGCAGTGGGCGCG
>DAIMZF010000036.1:0-27120 GCA_036734085.1 Aggregatilineales bacterium | reverse complement strand
CCCCCATTCATAGAGAAACATAGCGGAGCATCACTTGGATATTAAAACGTGTACCACGTTGTTAGAAGAAGTCATCGAAATTGAATCTCATCATCGCGTGGCGCTGGCCTTCGCCACCGACCCGACCTTTGCTTATCTATTGGCGCGGAGTGTGGCGCATGTGGACGTATACGACCTGAGCTATAGCGCATTGGCGCGACTGGAATATTACATCGGCGGGAAGGTGACGAACCTCACTGTGCATCAATCGCCATATCCGCCCACAGATGGAGCGTATGATGCCGTGTTGATGTTGGCTGACAAAGGCCGGGATTATTCACGGGCGCACCTGTGGCGGGCGGTGCAGGCGCTCCAACCGCAAGGGGCATTGTACATCGCGGGGGAAAGCCAACGCGGGACAAAGACCATCATCAGTGATGCGGAAGACCTGTTCCACAACGCCAACACCGCGACGTACAAACGGCGGCATCGGGTCGGCGTGGCCTATAAGCTGGAAGACTTCAGCTACCCGGCGGCATGGGGCGAACCGCCGCCGGATGTGATGCGCCTGGTAGATTATCATATGCCCAACGGTAACGCGGCTTTTTACGCTCAACCCGGCGTATTTAGCTGGGAGGAACTGGACGACGGCACACGCTACCTGATGGATTCGATCAATTTTGCGGAGTTTGATAGCCTGCGGGTGTTGGATATGGGCTGTGGTGCGGGAGTGTTGGGATGGTGGGCGGCACAACACGGCGCGGATGTTGTGCTGGCAGACGATAATCTGCTGGCGGTGGATTGCACCCGTGCCACACTGGAACATCACGGCATGGTGAATGCTTCTGTGTTGGCGAGTGATGTGTTTAGCACATTAGCGGAAGAAAAATTCGACGTTATCATCAGCAATCCACCGTTTCATCGTTCGTTTGATGTAAATACCAACGTTGCACATCGCATCATCCGCGCCGCGCCGGGACATCTGCAAGCGGGCGGGCGGCTGGTCTTGGTGGCTAACGCTTTCTTAAAATATGATACGGCGGCGGGCGAACACTTCCGGTCTGTTCGCACGATGGATAACGGAAAATACAAAATCATTGATTCACGGTTGTAAAAAGGTTTGCCTCATTTGTCTTAAAAACAAACAGGGTGGTACAATGACTAACAATCATATGTGATGTTTTGGGATGTGAAAAATCATGAGTATAAAGACATGCAAGGAATGTGGCCGACCTAATAAACAGGATATACAGGTTTGTGAATGCGGCGCATTGATGATTGACCTTGAAATCGGTATTACCGACGGGCTGACAGATGCTGACTACGAAGAAGGTCGCTCGCAATGGGGGTCTGCACGGTTTAATGGGCGTAGCCTGTTAATGATTGGTGTGGAAAAAGACCCGCAGACATTTGCATTCGATGGGGATGAAATTGAAGAACTCATCTTAGGACGGGCAGACTCCCGTACAGGCGAAGCCCCTGCCGTTAACCTGACACAACATGGCGCACTGGATATGGGGGTATCGCGTGTCCATGCGAAGATCATCCGCCGTGATGGGTCTTTGCAGTTGGAAGACCTAGGAAGCCGCAACGGGACGTACCTTAACGGGCAAAAAATTCTGGAGCATCAGCCGCGCATCCTGCGTGATGGCGACGCTGTGCGCTTAGGCAAACTAGCCTTGCAGATTACGTACAAAGAGAATAAAAAAGTGGCCGGCAAAGATATTTAATATGAGCAATGAACCCCACACCGCAGAACGCACTAATGAAGCATGGTTACAGGATTTACGCGCCACCGATGAAAAACAGGCAGACGCGATTGACTCGCTCCGGCGTCATGTGCGCCGGAGCATCCTGTATTACCTGACGCAAGAGCGTAGTGATTTACGCGGCTTGAGCTTCCAGGAATTAGAGCGTATGGCGGATGACCTGGCGCAGGATGCCACCTTGCGCGTGATGGATAACATGGATATGTTTCGTGGGGAAAGTAAGTTCACCACATGGGCGAATCGTATTGCTATTCGGTTGGCAATTAGTGATTTACGGCGTGCCCGTTATAAAGACTTCAGCCTGGAAAACATCACCGCCGATGGTGATTTGCTCCCTGCAAACGCCAGCCTCAATGATTCCCCGCCCAGCCCAGAAACCAGTGTCGAACGCAGTGACGTGTTAGGCAGAATTGACACAGCCATGAAAGAAGCCTTAACAGAGCGACAATATCAGGCGATACAAGCGGTGGCTTTACGCGGTGTGCCGATGGATTTAGTCGCGGAGCAGATGGGCACAAACCGTAACGCGCTCTATAAACTACTGCACGATGCCCGGCGTAAACTACGCACCCATCTGGAAGCACAGGGGCTTTCGATGGATTATATGCTTCGCTTGTTCGGGCGTTAAAATTCTTTACGTTTTATTCAGAAATTATTCGGAAAAATTTCACACACGATTGCAGTCGGTTGTGTTATAGTAATGACATAGCCGAGTGGTTGTGAAAAAGCATCCTACTCACATTAAAAACCAAAACATCATCGACGTGGGGTTATTACCGACATCATCTTTTTTGCCATCGACGCCACATTGACGCACCATCACTGACACCATCAAAGTATCATCGCAGTCACATGGAAGCATCATGGAAGCACCATCGACGTATCATCGCAGATAGCATCGAAGCATCGTAGACGCATCATCGCAGACACCATAACCGCCACAGACCCACACATTGAACATCGTACTCTCATCCTGTACGCACTACTCGGCTCATCATCACCAAACAAAAGCCTGGCTACCCGCTAGGCTTTTTTGATTGACAAAACCGCAGGCGACAAATCGCTCAGCGCCGCTAGTACCTCCGCGATGCTTTCCACAACGCGGACGGTGTGCGCCTCATGGAGAGTCCAGCACAAGTTATCCCCATCCTGATACACCTCTATGTGTGCTTGTGCCTGTGTGTCGATGCGCCAGCCATCGCGCTCTAGCGCCCGCCGTGTCCAGATGTAGCCTAAGCCTTGCCCCGTCAGCCGGATGGCCTTTGTTGCGGGCCGCCCGGTGTGGAATGTGCCCGTTAAGGGGTCAAAGCAGATGCCCTCACTCTGGAAGGCGCGTTCAAATGCACTATTCAGCACTAAATCCTCCGGTGTGCCGGTCTGCACTGTGCCGTCTGCCGTCATCAGCCAGATGGTATCCGCCATGCGAAGTGCAAGATCTAAATCATGGGTGGTGGTTAAAATCGCTTGCCCGGTGGTGTGTGCCAGGTGCGCTAACAGGCTCATAATTTCCACGCGGCGCGGCAGGTCTAAATAGGCCGTTGGCTCGTCCAGAATCATCAGTGCCGGGTCTTGGGCAAGTGCGCGGGCAATCATCATCTTCTGGCGCTGGCCGTCGCTTAATTCAATAAGTGGTTTTTGCGCGATGTCCTGCCCGTTGACGGCCTGTATCGCCCAATGCACCATCGCTGTATCGTGGGCGTTTAGCGTGCCCAGCCATCCGGTATGCGGATGCCTGCCCAGCGCGACCAACGCATAGCCGTTCATCAGCCCAACATCGGGGCGTTCCGTCAGTACTAGGCTCACACGTCGCGCTAGCTCCGCTTGACTGAGCGCAAATACATCATCGCCCATCAGCGTGACGCGCCCGCTAAGCGGTGCTTGCAATCCGGCCACCGTGCGTAACAGAGTAGATTTCCCTGCGCCGTTTGGCCCGATTAAACACGTCATCGCGCCGCGCCGGACGGACAAGCCGAGTTCGGCGGAAACAACATGTTGTTTATAGCCTGTGGTCAGATGATGCGTCTGTAGGATGGTGTCCGTGTTCATTGGGCAAACGTCCTATTCAGGTTCTTCTGCTTGAGGATGACCCATATCACGATCGGCGCGCCGATGAGGGCTGTCACCGCGTTTAAGGGCAGGATGATATGGCTACCGGGCACACGCGCGATGAGTCCGGCCAGGAGCGCCACGCTTCCGCCCATCAGCACACAGGCCGGAATTAAAATGCGGTGGTCGGATGTGTTGAACAAGCTCCGGCATAAATGCGGAACAGCCATGCCAATAAAGCTAACCGGGCCACAGAACGCGGTGACGACACCGGCTAAAAGCCCGGTAGTTATCAACACCGTCCACCGTGTCAAGCGTACATTCAATCCCATGCTCCGGGCGTAGCCTTCGCCCAATAGCAGGGCGTTTAGGGATTTAGTCAAGGTGGTGGCTAGCCCCACACCCACAATCACCGCCGGGATGAGGATATTCAGTTGTGTGCGGGTGACGCGGCCAAATGTACCGAACGACCACGTAACATAAGCATCGACCTGTTGCGGCACGCTGAAGTACAACAGCAGACTCACCAATGCACTCGTCAGGTAGCCGAACATCACCCCCAAAATAAGTAGGGTTAAGCTGTTACCTACCCGCCGCGCCACCACCAACACCGCGAACATCGTCGCGCCTGCGCCAATGCTGGCGGAAAAAGCGACCACTAAATCACCCGGTACGCCCAGCGCGGTAATTACCGGCACGCTGAACGCGCCTGTGCCCAGCACCACCAGCGCCACGCCTAAACTTGCACCGGAGCTAATGCCGAGTACAAATGGCCCAGCCAACGGATTGCGGAAAAAGGTCTGCATCAGCAGGCCGCTAACGCCCAGTGCCGCCCCTGCGAACAAGGCGGTCAGGGCATGGGGTAGGCGTACATTCAGGATAATGCGCGTGGCAGAGGCGCGTTCCGGCAGGCCGCCTGTGAGTACTGTCAATGTGTCGCTGAGTGTGACATTCACCGAGCCGAGCGACAAGCTGAGCATGAACATGCCAGACGCACCCAACAAAAGTATGACCAGCAATAACGGCTTAAGCCCCAGATGCAAGCGCGGCACATCTAACGCCGGATGCTGTGCAGTAGGCTTCGCGGGTATGTTGTGTGTAACCATTTTTGTAAATCCCTCAATAAAGGGCGGCGTTTGTCCAGAACGCCACCCCGAAGAGCCGCATATTCAAACGGAATTAAATCCGTGAATAGCCTTAATCTACTGGAACCCAGTACACCAACTCATGGTCGGGTAGCAATTCCGGGTATAAGATGGCGATAAAATCCGCCAGGATGACGTGCGGCGCGGTGATTCCACCCTCGAAGTAATCCGAGCCACCATTGGCGTTAACGCGCCCGGTGTTGTTATACACCCCGCCATTCTGGAAGGCGGCAAAATCCGCGTAACGTTCGTCCTGCGCCAGCAAATCATCCAACGTGAACACACCAAAAGCGTTTAAAAGCCAGATTTGTGCATCGAGTCCGGCATCGTAAATCACTTCAAAGTCGAACAACACACTATCATCTCTGCCCAGCACTTCGTCTTCCAGCACAACAAGCGCGCCTGCATCTTGCAGGAAGTAGCCGGGATAAGTTTCGCTACCGGGAATACTCCACGCATCGGTAAAGGATGAGAACGCATTTGGCAGGACGAGCACACGCTCCTCTGCGGGGATTTGTGCGGCCAACGCTTGCAAGTCTTCGTAGGTCGTCGCGATTTCCTCAAACAGCGTATTTGCTTCGGCTTCCGCGTTGAAGAATAATGCGGTGAACTTTAGCCATTCCGCACGGCCTAAAGGCAACGCTTCGCGGTATTCACCATTCAGCGCGGTAAAAATCCCGGCTTCGATGAGGATAGGGTGCGCGTCTGTGGCAGGGTTAAAGCCATAGGCAAACACCACATCGGGCGCGATGTCCAGCGCCAACTCCAGATTCAGGCTTGCCCCACCGCCGATTTCGGCCACGTCGCCTTCCGCGACTAAGGCTTGCACATCCTCGTTATAGACATAAAAGCCGCTATCCACGGCGACTAATGCCGATAGTAAATCAAGCTCGACAAGATGCGGTAGTTGCGTGGTGGAAAGCATCGCCACACGCGCTACGGGCACATCAATAAATAGCGTGTCCGGCGGGAAGTCTTCCGCACTAGGGGCGGGTGTGCCACATTGCACCAACACGTAGTTAAATTCGGGGGCATCAACAAAGGCATTGTTGACGGTAATCACTTTGTAGTGGTTAAAATACGCCACGCTGACGCCTTCGGCGTAGTCAAAGTCGGATTTTTCCAGAAAGTAATCGCGGTCAGCGTCGAATGACTCCACACAGGCCGTCAGGTTGGCTATCGCGTCGTCCTGCGCGACGGTCAGCCCGGTGAACAGGAATAACATAAGTAAAACAGATAAGCGGATAGAGAAAATCATGCAGTTAACACTCCCTTTGCAATAGAAAAACAAGAAGACGCAAAAGGGGTATCTGCATTAAACAAGAATAAAAAAGCCCACACAAGGCGGGCATAGAATCGTAAGACTCGCATAGCACGCTCGTTTCCCCTTTTACGCGAAGAGTACGAGCTAAAACAGCGTCAGGTAATCGGGCTTTGTCTTAAGAATAGGTCAGCAACCTATGACATTACCGTTGCGCGACAGCGCCGGACTCTCACCGGACTTCCCCTGATTGCCGCTTTAGTTGTGTACTGTTGTTAAAGCTTGTCCACAAGATAACACGTCCGGCAGGGGTTGTCAATAAGCGCAGGGGTGCTTGCTGATGCACTCATGAGGTATACGCCCCTATGCACATTTGCCCATTTTAGCCTATAATCTGCTAACGTTGCACGCAAATACGCATGGCTCAACAAGTAAGGCCAACTCATTACATGGCACAGTTTGGATGGAAGAATGCCCCCACAAGTCTTCGCGATGATGTGATGATTTGTGTAGAGACACTATCCCACAGTCTTCGGGCGGATTTAACAGGCATTTACCTGCATGGCTCCTTAGCGCACGGGTGCTTTAACCCCAGCCGGAGCGATATTAATTTGCTGGTGGTCATCAGGCAAGGGCTGACTGAACCAACGCTCTGGGAAGCCATTCGCCTGATGATTCGTCATTCTGGCAAACCACACCCCTATACGCTCACAATCGTCAAAGAAGCCTCTTTATTCCCCTGGCGCTACCCTGTGCCGTTTGAATTTTATTATGCGGAAGGCGTCCGGGCGTTTTACGAATCCATGCTGACCGAAGGCCAGCAGAAGCGCAATCCGCATGCCGTCCATCACGATTTAGCGTTGCATATCGCCAGTGTTAAAAGGCGCGGAATCAGCCTTGCCGGGCAAGAGATTGAGTTTACGTTTCCTGTTATCCCGCGTTATGATTTTGTTGATGCGCTGATGCGTGAAGTGCGCCATGCTCACGAAAACGTGATGTTTGACCCCGTGCTGACGATCCTCACGCTTTGCCGGGCGTATTACTTCCTTGCAGAGGGGGCGATTTCGTCCAAAGATGAGTCCGCCGTGTGGGTGCTGAAGTCGCTGAAAGCGGATTTTAGGCCGGTTGTGTCGCATATTCTAAGTTACTATCGTGGGGATGTGGATGTCATTCCATTTGACCCGATTGATGTGGCAAAATCCGCCGCCTATTTAGAAGCATGTGTGAGCGATTTATACGCTAAACAGGGTGCTTGACGATGACGCGGCGCGGGATGTTGTGGACGTGTCTGGTTCTGCTGGTTTTGTGGGGCGCTTATGCCGTGCGAATGAGCTACATCGGCGCGGATTCCATCTGGCATGATGAAGCATGGAGCATCCGCGCTTTTCGCGGGCCGTTCACCACACCGGATGATAACACTCCCTATCTTTATTATTTAGCTGGTCATGGCCTATGGCGTTTGGGTGGCGGCGAATCGCCGTTAGCGTTGCGCTATGTCTCGGTTTTGCTGGGTGTGCTGACTGTCGCCGCCGCGCTACGAATCGGCGGACGCTGGTTTGGTCGGCGGTGGGGATGGCTGGGCGCGGCTTTGGTGGCGCTGTCGCCGTTGCTGTGGGCGTATGCACAGGAAGTCCGCGCATATGTAGCTGTACCCCTGATTGCGCTGGGCATGATTGCCGTCGCGGATGCCATCGCCAGCCGCCAACCTGCGGAATCTGTGCCGCGTCGGGTGTGGGCATGGGCTTTTTTGGTACAGATTGTCGGACTGTATACTCACAATCTCAGCGTGCCGTTGATTGTGTGGCTTAATGCCGCGCTTGGGTTGTTGTGGTTGTGGCGGCGCGACTTCCGCAAGATGTTCACATGGGCAGGCGTCGAAATTGTGCTGATAGTCTGTTATATCCCCTGGTTGCTCACCCAGTCACCTTCCGGGACGCCCCTCAACACCCCCCCCACGCCGGGCTTACAGTTAATTGGTGATATTTGGGCCAGTTATTTCTTTCCAGTACAACAGCAATTACTTGATGCCAAAAACGGTGCAGGCGCGGTCAATGTATTAACTGCTGTGCTGGTGCTAGGCGCACTCTCCGCGTTGATGGCGGGTGCATGGTTCGCGCTTAAACCGGGTCGCCGTGTATGGATTCTGCTGTCTCACGCGGCACTCGTCCCGGCCTTAAGTACAGGCTTGATGATGGCGGCCAATATCGACTTTCATCCGCGTTATTATATTGCCGCCGTGCCGGGAACGCTTCTGTTGATTGTTGGCGCGGGCGCGACCTTAACAGCCCGTCCTGCAAGGCCGCTTCGGGGGGTCGGTAGCCTGTTGTATCTGCTGATTTTGCTGTGTGCTGTGCTCATGATGGCGCGGACACAGTTCCAAATCCGCACACAGAGCCAGTACCGACACGATGATTTTAGAGGAATTGCGGAATATTATTCCACCTTGCCGGAAGACGCCGTTATCCTGATTCCGTTTGAGGTAGAACGCGCTTTGCAGGATTATTACGCGGACATATTGAACATTCGCGCGCAATTCATCAACATACCGCTTTATAGCGACGAAGCCACCGCGCTACAGGCCATTAACGCGCTGGTAAATGTTGATGCTCCGCGCCATGTGGAGTTTTTGACGTGGTATCAACTGCCTGCGGATGTGCGCGGCATGTACCCGTGTTTGCTGGCGGCAGGCAGTGCGGAAGTCGCGCCGCCCCGTTTTTACTTTGGCTTAAGCACCCAAGCCTTTGTCCTGGATCGTGCGGTGAGCTTCCAGCCGATTCAGTCATCAGCGCGATTCGCAGGCGTTGATGATGTCAGCGTGGCCTATGCCGCTACGCCAACGGGGGCTTGTGTTAAATCCACATGGGCTTTCCCCACAAACCTGATGACGGATGCCAGCGCCGCGCTTGCGTTGCTGAATCCGTTTGATGGGGTGATAGCGCGTGATGATGCCGAAATCCGTCGCGATGATAACGCGCCTACGTCCGCATGGGACGCAGGAGAAAGCGGCACAGCTTATGCGCTCTTAACTCTGCCAGAGGGCGCTCCATTGGCGGAATATACGCTGACCGTAGGCGTCTATGATGCGCTCAATCCATCCGGGTATGATGTCCTGGATTCCGCCGGAAACCCGGCAGGAAAATCCGCCCGTTATGTGGATGCCATCCGCGCACAGGGGGCACAGCACACGCTCACAACCTCTGCATGGGTGGAGGATAACGCCGGAGCAGACCGCACATTCCAAACCGGGCTTCCGCTTGATGTGACCGCCTATGTTTTGCCATCGGATGCCCCGTTAACGCTGAGTGGGGAAGGCTGGACGCTGGAAGCGGAAAACACAGACGGCTTGTTGACATGGGCACGGTTCATCGTCCCGGCGGGTGAAACTGGAGAGGCGGTACTCCGTGCGGGCGAGAGAGAACTACAGCGTTATACAGTGGTGGATGTCCCGCGTATTTTTGCCGCGCCAGAGGTTGACATTCCGCTCGAGGTTGAATTTGTCGATGTGGGGGTCTTGGTTGGCCTGACCATTACAGGCGATGACGTTACGCTGGTTTGGCGGGCGGCGGGCAACACGCCGATAAGCTACACGGTGTTTGTGCAACGCCTGAATGCGGAAGGTCGCGTCGTCGCACAGAGCGATAACGTCCCCGCCGACCAGACACGCCCGACGCTCGGCTGGGTGGCGGGGGAATATATCATTGACACGCACCGCCTGGCCGCATCACAAACCGCCGCTACTCGGCTTATCATCGGGCTGTATAACCCGGCGGATTTTGTGCGTGTGCCGACTTCAACGGGAGCAACTTACGCGGAAGTCATGCCTTAAGTGAAAATCTAGCATAACAAATGTTGCAACCATTCAATCAAATAAAATCGTCCCGCGCATCTCCATTGGCTCACCAAAAATCCATAGGGAAATCAGCGCCAGCGCCAATAACATCAGCGCCCAGATGAATAATGCCGGCATCGCATCGCGCCCGTATTCCCGTGCGGCCACCCGTTGCAGGATGACCATGCTCCACAAAAAGCCGCCCATCAGCGCCACAGTTTGAATCAGCCCAATCACGGCGCTATCACCCGGCAGACCGCCCAGCGTCCAATCGGGTTGAGTGCCGAATAGTGTAATGCCATGCTCAATGAGGAAGTTATGGCTGATTGGAATAATCGTCCAGATGCCAATGAGGAAGTGAAACAGATAGTGCGCCGTCCAGATGCCCAAGCCCAACGGTACAAATGCAGGTGCGAAGTGCGCGACTGTGTGCCGCAGGCTATAACGTTTGCTGGTCAGCACCCGTGTGAGTTGCGCGGCGATGATCGTCAGTGCGGCGGGGATGAGCAATGCGCCTACCACAAACAACAAGCCAAGCGCGATCAATTCAATGGTTTGCGGCGGCCATGTGGCTGTACTCATGCCAAGTGTGGCGGCGATGGTTTGTAACAGGTCATACACGGGCGGAATCATACCGAAAGCGTTCACAACGCCGATGGTCGCCGCGAAAATCGCCAGAAATGAGATGTCCCAGCGCGCAGGCCAGGCTCCCTTAATGCTGAGTTCTCGTCCTGGTGTGCGCGTCATCAGGCCGATGTTATCGTGCGGGCACGCACGGACGCAATCCAGGCACAGGGTACAGTCTAAATTGGAGGTTATCTGCGGTGCGAATAACTCCGTCCCACAACCCAGTGTACCACGCGGGCTATGTTCAACGTGTTTTTCAAGTGAGCCGCCCTCACCATGCACCGGAATCTCATCAAGCCGGATGACGGTCTGCGGGCTGTAACTGCCGTTGATGCACTCCTTGTCCACGCATGTTTTGCAAATGCCCCTGTCTTTGACCTCTATCTGTGTGGGCGCGGCGGTGGCATAGATAAAGTTAAAAGTCCCTAGTGGGCACACGTACTTACAAAATGCGGATTCCGTGAAGAAGGCTTCAAACGCGAACGCGGCGACGAAGTATGCGACCACCACCCATGCGGTCAGCGCCGGACTCGCCCACATATCAAGGTATTCGTACAAAAATAGTAAGCCAAATAAGGATGCAATCGCCAGCCACTTATTCCGCAAAATACGCGGGAAGCGCCGCCCCCGCAGGCTTAAGCGTTTAGCGAGTGTGCGCGGGAGCGTGAACGGACATGCCATGCAGATGAAGTTGCCCGCCAGCAACAGCACAACAACCACGATGCCGCGATAATGCACCCATGCGCCGACAGTGGCAAGATTTTGTGCGGCGTTGTCCGGCCCGGTAAAGCCATCATAAATCAGCAGAAGCGCGACGGCCAAAAACGGAAGTTGTAGCAACAGCCGCCCATAACGTTGATTTGCCATCCAACGCAGGGGCGGCAGACGTAGCACGTCCACACGCGGGTTAGCCATCTTGTGCTTCGCTGTGTTCCATATCGTCCATATCGCTGTCCGTTTCATCACCGTCGGCGGGCGCTGGTGCGGAGGCTAACACGTTGGATACCTCAAATCGTTGACTGGATACGTTGCCATCTGCTAATGTCACCGTGACGACCACGAACCAATCGCCGCCCATTGTCCATTCAAACGGCACGCGATACACGCCGTTTTCACCGTTTTCAACTTCCCGCAGGACGGGTACCATCCCCGCATGAGTCATGTCTCCACGCACATCAACCTGCGCATCGTTAATGGGTTGGCCTTGTGCATCGCTGATGACCAAAACCAGCACACTTTCCCCGATGACGGGCGGGTCTGGCTCGATAGTTAAGTCGATGTTTAGTTCAACAGTGTTTTGTGGTTGGCTGGATTGTCGGCAGGCGGTGAGGGCGAACATGGAGAGTGCGACAAGTAACAAGCGGAAACCAGTCTTTATCTGCATTTTGTTATCCTCTCGTTTTGTGCGGTAAAATCAAGACAATGCAGGGAAAATGTTTGTGAAAAATATTTCAACTTCATCTTAGCATAATTCGGTGGGTGATGGTAAGTCCTTTCGCTAACGTGGAGGATAAGCCACCCCTGTTTTCTATCGGGTAAAGCGGTGAAAAAAGTCACCGCATCAAGTCAAAAGGGGCATTTTATGATGGATCGTCAAACGAAAACCTTTATCGCAGTCTTCCTGCTGATGGCCGCGACGTTGCTAACCATTAGCCATCTTGTCAACCGTGATCCTATCGCGGATTGGTGGCTGGCGGGCGGCTTGGCTATACTTTCGGTGGTCTTCTGGGTATGGACGCCGGGAACAACCAGCACTGCCGATGCTGACGCCACCGCGTTGAGCATCCCGGAGCAAGCCAGTGGTCTGCCCAAAGCGCAGGAGTGGATTATCTCTAAGGATGTCATCGCGGAAACGCCGATACTATCGCACACACAACCCGCCGCAGATGCAGACATCGTGGAGCAAGCGCCACCAGAAGCCGCGCCTATCGTGGAAGAAGCGCCAATCGAACCAGAGCCGGAACCTATGCCTGTGGTGGCAGTGGTGGAAGAAGCACCAATCGAACCAGAGCCGGAAGCCGCGCCTGTCGTGGCGGTGGTGGAAGAAGCACCAATCGAGCCAGAGCCGGAAGCCGAACCGGTGGCAGGCGGCGTAGAAGAAGCCTCCATTGAGCCAGAGCCGGAAGCCGAACCGGTGGCAGGCGGCGTAGAAGAAGCACCAATCGAGCCAGAGCCGGAAGCCGCATCTGTGGCAGGTAGCGTAGAAGAAGCCCCCGTTGAGCCAGAGCCGGAAGCCGAACCGGAGACAATCTCCGCCGTAGAGCCTGCCGCAGGCGCGGAAGTACCGCCCGCCGATGGAGAAATCATTGATGATTTAACCTTAGTGGAAGGCATCGGGCCGAAGTATCGTGACGCGCTAATGGCGGCGGGAATAACGACGTTTGAACAAGTGGCAGGGTTAAGCGAAGAACGTATCATCGAAATCGCGCAACAGGCCGGGATGCGCCGTACTGCAAGTATGGGCACTTGGGCAGAGCAGGCACAGTTAGCCGCCGCCGATGATTGGGACGCGCTGAATGCTTTGAAGAAGAAGCTCAACGCGGGACGGCGTTAGGCTGGGTTTTTACGGGAGCGCGTGCTTGCGCTCCCGTGCGGAATTCCAATCATCAACAATTACCGGCTTGTAAGATATAACTGATGCTGTTGCGGTTGTCGCTTTCGTTGCTCTCCGCAACTTCCGCGTTGGCATCCGCGATGAACTCTACCCGTTGTTCGTCCCCAACGAAGGTATCTACCCTAAACGTGTATTCTACAAAGTGGCTTCCGTTTGGCCCGATGTTGACGGGGACGAGTGCTAACCCACTACTGCCGTTCACTGTGCCACTGCCGACATGCACATTTTGCATCAGGGTGAGTCCGGTGCTGGTGGCGACATTGCTTGTATTGCGGACAGTCACCCGTGCGACAAATGGCACACCGCACTTAGGCTGTGAAGTACCGTCAGACGGCACAAAAATCCCGATGTCGGTTACGGTGAGGTTAGGCAGTTCATTGGCGGGGGCGGTTGTTGGGATGACTGCTGGCGGGATAACTGCCGTCGGGAAGGCTGTCGGCAACGGGACGGGCGTTGGCGGGCCTGCCTCACGCGGTAGCCCGGCGATGCTCCCCTGCACCTGCACAAATGGCGCATATACCCAACCTTCACCTGCCACGCCAAACCGGACTTTGTACCATTCTGCATTGGTACTCACGGCAAGGATGGCGGCGCGGTCATCGGCGTTAAACGTCCCTATGCGTGTGAATTCCGTGCCCGGCCCGGAGCGCACATTTTGCAGGCGGTCAAAAACGGCCTGCGTTCCACCTGTGACGGCTTGTGACTGGGTGGGCGCGGGCGCTTGCGTTGGCGGTAAACTGAGCGTTGGCGCGGTCTGCGGTTGGCCGGATGTATTAGGCGCTTGGGTGGGGGCGTTGCTGGTGGCCTGTGTGCCAGGTATGGCGGCAGTTCCCCCCTGCACAAGCGGTTGTTCGGGCGCATCTGCCGCGATGATGTTTAAAGTGGTGGTTGCTTCGCCGCGTGTACCATCTCGCCGGGTGGCGCTGATGCGTAAAACGCGCGTGCCGATGCCTTCCGCTTGCCATTGTTCCGTGATGACGAACTGGGCCAGTCCTTGTGCATTTGGGCTGGTTATCTCCGCAATGACTCGGTTATCAATCGCAAATTCAACGGCGGTAATCTCGCCAATGGTGTTGGTAATTGCGGCCTGTAGATTAATGTAGACGCCCTCACGGTAGGGGGCGCTCCCGATGCCCTGCGCGATTTGCACGACGGGCGGCTCATTGTTCTGTCCACCGCCGGATGAGAGCGAGCAGGCCGTCAGGATGAGGGTTAGGAGCAGTAGACGATGCAGTTTCATCGTGTTTCACCCTTTATCACTCGACACGTTTTTAACACTTTAAACGATGCCAGCCACGAATACGAGGCACGATTGCCCTACGTGCTTGGGGGCGTGTCGCCTATCGTAACTGTTTTCCATCCAAACCTTAATGGAGTGGCTTAAATTCATGACTTTTCTGCGCTATAATGAGGCTGTCTGTGTCTGATAACGAAGAAGAATAGACGGAATAGCTCATGGTTTCCATCCCGCGTATTGTCACCGTAGACCCCACCGGCATTATTGCTCGGATTGTGCGCTCTGCATTAGAACTGCTTGATTTGTCCGTGATCCAAACGGATATTCCCTACACCACCGATGCGCTCAGCGAGATTAACCCGCGTGTGAATCTGGTTGTCACTGCGATGTCATTGGATGCAGATATGAAGGGGTTTGAATTCGCGTTGCGCGTTAAGCAAAACGCGGAGGCGACATCCGTTATTATCCTGGCGGATGTGAACGACCCGGAAGAACTGGACGACGACACCGCGCTGAATTCGCCGTTTGTGTATCTGCGCCGCCCACTGGATATTCACCGCTTTCTGCGCGTGCTGGTGGCCGGGCTGGAAGGCCACGACGCGATGATTGCCGCCGCCCACACCCGTGCGGAAGAAGACGTTCCGGGTGATGACATGGGCGCTGTACCGAAGATTGACTCCGCCGCCGCCAAGAAAGTGCTGGAAAAACTACAGAGTGAGCTTAACAGCATGGCGATCATCCTTGCAGACCGCACCGGTGTCTCGTTGTTAGAGGTAGGCACGACGCAGTTTATCGACCGTAACGAACTCGCCCGTTCGCTCGTGCCGATGATGCAGGCCAATATGGGAATGCGCGAAATCGTCGGCGGGCAAGTGAACTCTATCCAATTTTATGACGGCGATAATTATGATGTGTTTGTGCTGTCTGTCGGCCTGCATCACTTCATCAGTGTGGTGTTTGAGGGCGAACAGGGCGCACGGCAATTCGGCTTTGTGAACCGCTTCGGGCGTAAAGCAGTGGAAGACCTCATCGGTATTATCGGCGCGAGCGCGTTCTTTATCATTCCGGCTATCACCGCCGCCCCCCGTGAGGAACTCCCCAAGCGCCAGACCATTACCGCAAAAGCGATTGAACTTGACCAACCTCTGGAATTAGCACGGGCGGAAATCCACTTTGATGAGGAAAAAGCCGCGCCAGAGCCGGAAGTTCCCCTGTTAGAGCCATTGGCGGACTTAAATCTTGATGATTTGTTTGGCGGGGATGGGCTGGAAGTCGATGAAAGCCTATTCGACTTTGATAAGCTGGAAGAAGTCGTCAAAGAGAGCGACACGCAATTCCGCAAAGGCCGCCTGACGTGGGATGATGCCAAAGACTTAGGCGTTTTAAAGGATTAGCCACCGGATGATTAAAATTCTAAGCTGGATTATCGGCATGACGACGGGCGCGGCAGTGGGCGCGTTAATTGTTGCATTCTTCGTGCCGGAAACATCTGCTGATGTGCGCCGCCGCCTAAAGCGCGGCTACATCGGCGCGTTAGAGGCCGCCAAGCAAGCGCAGGACATCCGCCGTGCGGAGCTAGAGGCACAGCTTGCTCACATGCAAAAGAAGCGCCTGCAAGTCCCTCATGATAAAATCTAGCATCACGCTTTTAAATTACAGATAGTTACCCCCATGACCAGCGACCATCCACACGCCGCCGATTTAGCCCAACTCCGTGCCGCCGCGCAAGGCCGGGAATGGCTCTCCCTGCAAGATACGTTTAAGCGTGTACTGACGAACCTAGAACCCCTCATCGCGCTGAGTGTTGTAACGCCGCGTGTGCAAGCATTTATCCCCAAATTTCAGCATTATTACCCGCAGGCAGGCTGGGTGCGCGAACTTATGTTGACTGTGGTTGTGTATGGCTCCGCGCCGGGAGAGTTGCCCGTCCATGCTGTGCGCGATTTTCCGAGTCCCGGTTGTGGTAACTTCCTGATGGCGGTATTTGACCTGGCGCGGACGGTTCAGCCGCAGTACACGGTCTTCGAGCGTTATAGCCACATCACCAATGCCGCCGCCAATGCCATCTTAGCGCACTTGCAGTATAGTTACTTCAAAAAACGGCTGGATTTATACGCCGTCTTGCGCGATAGTGAAACCGACGATGCCACCCGTCAGCAGATACAGCACCAATTCTGGCTGGATGAGGATGTCGCCAGGACAGATACGGCGCTCTGGCTGAATTTAGTGGATAACCTCACGGCGGCGCTGTAGGGCGGTACTGTCGCACAGTAGCATAATAAACAGGATAATTTGCCCATGTCCCGCGTGATTTTACTCTTGCTTGGCTTACTGGCCGCGTTCGTTTCCTCCGTTAATGCCCAAAACACCACCCAGACCTATACATGGCTCCCCGCCGCGCTGACCTTCGACTACCCGGCAGATTGGGTGGTGCGTGATGACATCACGCTGTATGGTGCAGTTAGCATTGGGTCTTCGCTGGACGCACTGGACGCCAGCCCAATCCCCGCCGGAGAAATTTCCGTGCAGATTGTCGCACCGTTAAGCCTGCACCCGGAGTCCATCGTGCGTTACGGTTTAGCGGAACTCACCGTATTTGATGCGCTAAACCTGCTCCAAATCCCGGATGCGGGGGGGGCACAATCGCGTGACATCAACGGCCAGCCGGGTGCATACCGTAGCGCACAGGTCAATGATTTGACGTTTCTGCTGATAGCGTTGGAGCAGGGCAACGCTATTATCCTGCTGTATGCGGTGAGTGCGCCGGACGATATGCTCACCTTTGAAGACGACATCTTCGCGCTAGCGGATTCCATCCGCCCGGCGCAGATGCCCACAGCCTCCGGTGAGGTAATAGCCTATGATGAAAACCCGACACCCGGCACGGACGATGCCGATGATGTAGGCGCGTTGGCATGGCGCTTCGTCGGAGATTTTGAAACTTACGCGCTGGACGGTCAGCCCGGCTCATTTGGCCGCTTGGCGGTGGGTGAGGATCGCATCATGGTGGCGACGGGTGGCTCCGCACTGCTGATGTTTGGATTGGATGGCACGCTTCAGCAGATAATGCGGCATCCGGTGATACGTTTTTACGATGTGGCAATAGATACTGACGGCACATTATGGGTGCTGGACGCCCTCAATACAAAGATATGGCACATCAACACCGATGGGGATGTGCTGAACTGGTTCGGGCAATATGGCGGCGGCGTTGACCAGTTCGCCAGTGTTGGCCCGATGGATATTTTAGTCGATGCGGATTATGTGTACGTCCTCAGCACGAATTTAGCCAACCGTCGCGCCATTGAAGATATTCAGGTTTGGCGCAAGGACGGCGCGTTTGTCGGGGTGTTGGCTTCTGTTGCACGCAATGGCGGCCTGCGGGATAGTTCTCTGTTGGTGGCGGGTATAGATGACGACACGCTGTTTTTTACATTTGGCGGGGATGTGCTGGCGTCGGTTTACAACAAAGAAGGACGTTTGCAACGGCGCATCAACGCCTTTCTGGAGACATCCTATCCCGGTGCGCTGGCGGTGGAGGGTGACGTGCTGTACTTCGAGCATATGGGCGGCATTTATCGGTACGACACCGCACAGGGGAGTGTGAATATCTTCGGCTTCCCGGCGGAAAACCGCACAGGCGAACTGGCGGCGGGGAGCTTCTTTTATCCGCGTGGTTTAGCGGTCTTGCCTAGCGGCGACCTCATCATCGCAGATGCAAATGAAACGCACTGGCAAATCATCCGCGTGGCGGCAGGCGCGGATTAGCGTGTATAAGCCATGAAAAAACATCATTTTATACTGCTTATCTTCCTGCTGATTGTGCTGGTGGCATTTGCGGTGCGGCTGTATCGGCTGGATGCTGTGCCGTTGCGTGGGGATGAAGCCTATAGCGTCCTGCACTGGACTGCGCCGCCTTTCAGTGACCGTTGGCAGTCCCTCATCCGCAACGAGCCAGCCCCGTATGGCGCGTTCACGTTATATTGGGCGTGGCATGGGCTGGCGGGCGCGTCGGAATTTTCCATTCGTTATTTATCACTATTAGGGAATGTGCTGGGACTGGCCGCCTGTGTGGTGTTGGCACGGCGCTTGCTCCACGATTGGCGGCTGGCGTTGCTGGCGGGGGTGCTGTGGGCGTTCCATGCTAATCTCATCTGGCACGCGCAGGACGCCCGCACTTATGGCATTTTAAGCGCGTCCGTTACGTTAACGTTTTACTGGCTGTTGCGTGCGCTGGAAGACCCCGCGCCGTTTCGCCGTTGGTGGCCGTACATCCTGTTACAGAGCTTTTCGCTGGCCGTCTATTACCTGGAGCCACTGTGGATGGCGGCGCAATTGCTGTTTGTGCTGGTTGCCTTCCGGCGGGCGCTGTGGCCGTTGGTGCGGGCATGGGTGATGATTGGCGTGTTGTGGCTTCCGGTAGGCGCGCAACTCTATCACCTGATGTTCGTCAGTCAATATCAAGGCAATGCGGAATCAGCACAGGTCGGTCTCTTTTTAACTGAGTTCGCGCCGACTTTGTTATTCGGAGAGAGCGTTGTGCCGATGTGGTTAGGTGGGCTGATTGTTGCCGGCTTGATAGCGGGCTTTGTCATGGTATGGCGACAGAAACTTACCCCGATGGCGGCACTGTTGCTGGCGTGCTGGCTGTTCCTGCCATTAATTTTGCTTTATGGTGTGTCTTTTGTGTCAGATTTCTTCCGACCGCGTTATGTGATGCCCGTCATCCCCGCGCTGATTATCGCGCTTGTGGCTATTTTTCATGCGCTTGGCACACGGCTTCCTGTTGGGCGGCGGTCATTCGACGTGACTGCGGCCTTGTGTGCGGCCTTTGTGGTTATCTCGGGTGGGCAGGTTTATCACTATTTTTTCATCGCGCCGCCTAAAGCGGGGGATTGGCCGGGACTGGTGCAATATCTGGACACGCGCACGACCTCTGCAGATGTCATCCTGTCCGATTCGGTTGACCCGGCATTGGAATATTACTATAACGGTGCGGCAGGGATATTTTTTACCCCGTATAACGCGCCAGTGCTGGACTATCTGCCGGATTTACTGACGCGCTATAACGCGGTTTTTCTGCTCTCTGGCGAGCGCACGGGGGATGCTGGCGCTTATCTGATGGCTAACGCGCAACATATCCCCGGCGATAGATGGCCGGGTGTGGTGCAATATCGGCGCTGGCGCGTGAACCCGGCGGAGATTGCTACCCCACTAGACATTAATCTGGGCACAGTGGCGACATTGCGCGGCTATACACAGATGGGTACAAGCCATATTTTGCTGTATTTGCAGGCGGATTCTGTGACGGAGGTTGACCACAGTATTTTGCTCCACTTGCAGGACGCCGACGGGCGCGTTATCGCGCTTGACCATGCACCGGCGGCGGCGGTGGTCTCCACGCGCACATGGACTCCCGGCACGGTTTACCGTGACCCTGTCGCGCTCCCGGTGGAGATTTTACCGGGAGAATATACGCTTTATGTCGGGATGTATCCCGCAGGCCAACCGGACGGACTAGTGAATGGCCGGGTGGCGGTGGGCGTCATCGTGATGGATTGAGTGCGGCCATTAGCCTAGTGTGAGCCGTGCCATCACCGGATAGTGGTCACTGGGGTAAACGGGTGGCTCGGCATCCTGCAAAATGCGGAAGTCTTCCGTCATGATGCGCTGACTATCGCCATCGCGGATAAGCACCCAGTCTATCCGTAACGCGCACGCCGGGAAGTTCTCGCCTAAAAAGCCGTGAAACGTATTCATGTCTAACTTGTCTTGATGCCCGGCCTCGTGGTAGGTGTCACGGAATCCGGCGGCAGTCAGGATGTTATGCACCGTGCCGCCCGGCGGCAGTTTGTCCCGATGGACGGTTGGCGGGTACGGGATGTTGGACTCATCCTCCGGCGACCATGCCCGCGAGTTGAAATCTGCTGTGAGGATGACGGGCAAGCCGTCGCTTATCTGCGGCAAAAGCTGGGCAATCAGCCGGGCACTTTCTACCCGTGCCTGCTCGCCCAAGTGGTCAAGGTGGGCGTTAATGTGGATGACTTCCGCGCCGCTTTGCTGGCTTTGCAGGCGCACCCATGTCGCACCGCGCACAAAAGCGCCATCCCATCCCTTAGACCATACCTCCGGCGTATCGCTGAAGAAAAACCCGCCGGATGCCAGCGCCGTCCATCGGGCGGATTTGTAGTAAATGGGGTTGTACGAAATCCAACGTCCAGGATATTGGCGGTCGCGGCCTGTGGTGTACTGGTAGTCTGTCAGATGTTGGGCGTAGATAGCGGTATTTTCGCTCTGGACTTCCTGAAAGCCGATGAGGTCTGGCGCATGGCGTTGGATGGTGCGGGTGTTGAGGTCGGCACGGTTTTCCCACAGGCGCTCCGGGTGACGCTCCGGGAATGCGCCGCGAACGTTAAAACTCATAACAGAGAATGCTTCCACGAATGTAACCTTTACAATAAGCTGATATGCTCCACAGATTAACATGCTACGCCATCGCGGGCAAATAGGCTATACTGACGAGCGCAATAATCATCACCCGTCATCAAACGTAAGGACGTACTATGCGCTGGTTATCCCTCTTTTTATGCCTGTCATTCTGCTTATTTTTTGTCTTTGGCGCATCCGCGCAGGACGAAGAAACAGGCGATGAGTTCATCAGTTTTGCGTATAACTTCACAACCACCGCCCACCGTCAGGATGGCAACCGATTGGTCGCGGGCAGGGGCACATTCCCGGTGGTGACGCAGTTCGATGTGGCGCTTGGCTCATCCCCTGTGTGGGTGGTGGGTGCGCCTGTGGGCGAAAATGACGCTGTATGGATTGCTGTTGATGCGGCGGGCGTAATGCAAGGGGTGTATCGCTTTGACGAGACCTACAGCGCCACCGACCCACTACCGACCACACTCCCGGCGGGGATGCCGCCCGTCATGGCCGCAGACGGAATCGGCAGTTATATTGATTTGCAATTCCCGGTGAACGTTGCCCCGCTATCCCACGCCACCCGCGCACCGGAACGTGTCGCCTATGTCACGGAAACGGGCACGCTGTCCTTATTAGATGGCGATAACAGGCCGTTAGCCGTCTTTGATGCTTCCGCCGCACCGGATTCCCGGGTTGTTTTGAACGATCTCGGCCTGGCGGCTGTGTACATCAATGCCACGAACACGCGCTACGTCCATGATGTGCTGGGCGATGATTTAGAGAGTGCCGGGCTTATCATCTTTGATATGGGCTTTGGTCAGGTGATTGGCCGGGTGAGTTTGCCTGATGAACAGGTGTTTGAGGGGATTTCTCCGCTATGGGCGGATGTGAACGGCGACGGTCGATTTGACATTGTGACGACGGTCAGCGACGAGGCCAACGGCGCACGCATCCGTGTTTATGGTGTGGATGGCACGCCTGTGGCCGAAGGGCCAGCGATTGGGCTAGGGGGGCGTTGGCGGCATCAATTGGCATGGGCGGCCTTCGGCGCGGATGGCGAAAACCTGCTAGCGGAAGTGCTGACGCCGCACATTGGCGGCATTGTCGGCTTCTTCCGCTTTGACGCATCCACTAACCGCCTGGAACGTGTCGCCCGTGCGGATGGCTACACGTCACACGTCATTAACAGTCGCAACCTAGATATGGCAGTAGCGGGGGACTTCAACGGCGATGGACAGGCAGAACTTGTATTGCCTACACAATCCCTTGACCGCATCGCCGGGTTAGCGTTGGATGCGGATAACAACATCGTGGAACGCTGGTCATTCCCGCTAGATGGCACACTGATAACCAATCTAAGCGCGGTCACACTGGCCGATGGCCGTCTGGCATTGGCGGCAGGTGTGCGCCGTGCCGAAGGTGATTACGTGTTGCGCCTGTGGGTGCCCGGCGTGCCTGCCTCATAAATCATAGGGGCCGGTCATGGCGGTGTGCAGGTTTCCGTCTGCATCAATCCATGCAATTGGCATATGGGCGGTGGTGTGCGCCGCGCCTAATTTGCCTGTTGTGTCCAGCGCAATCACGCCGACTTCCGGGTTCGGGATATGCGCCGCGACTTCATCAACGGCGGAATTTGCCGCTTCTGTAGCAGAAACACCCGCCGCGATGCGGTCAATGACCTGTTTGCTCAGCACATGCCGCATGATGTTTTCCCCGATGCCGGTTGAGCTCGCGCCGCCGTAACGGTCATCGGAATAGCCGCCCGCGCCGTAGATGGGCACATCTCCCACCCGGCCTTTCTTCTTATGTGGCGAACCGCCCGTTGATGTGGCGCTGGCGATGTGACCGTTAGCGTCGATGGCGACTGCGCCCACTGTGCCGTGCCCTTGCGGGATGACCGGGTCTTGTTCCGACAGTCGGCGTCTAAAATCCGCGAATTCTTCCTCCGTGACGAACGAAAAATTCGGCACGAGCTTCAGCCCATAATCAATTGCTAGTTTTTCCGCCCCTGCGCCCACAAAGAACCTATGGCCGCTTTTTTGCATGATGAATCGGGCGAGCGTAATGGGGTTTTTAACCTGCATAACGGCGGCAATCGCGCCGAAGTCCCGGCTACGCCCATCCGTGATGAGCGCGTCCATCTCCACCTCGCCCATATCGTTAAGGTAGCTCCCCACGCCTGCATCAAAAAGCGGATGGTCTTCAAGGCGGATCGTCGCTTGCTCGACGGCATCCAGCGCACTGCCGCCATGCTGTAAGATGTTCCACCCGATTATCAGTGCATCGTGCATCCCGGCCAGCACCTGAGGATGATTGTCTTTTTTCCAGGGGCCAGCACCGCCGTGTAAAATCAGCCGCATGGCTGTTTATCCTTTCATTGGGGGGTAAAAATATTGAAAGGTATTATACGACAAAAATAAATGACCACCTAGCTGGTCGATACAGGCAGAGTCTTATTCACATTATTGGGGATGACTTCGTAACTTTTTATCTGCATTATCTGTGCTAACATCTATTGAGGATGCGTTGTTTTATTGTGAAATGGCTTAATGCAGTAGAATTTTGTATTGGGATGTTGCGGACTCAAGGAGACAAATGTGCCGAAACAAACCCGCCGTGGCCGGATGACCGAATTGACTTTCCGGGAAATTAAACTGACCGCGCAAAAATTAATGCATGAACATGGTACATCCGGTTTGTCTATCCGTGCGATTGCGCGTGATATGGATATAACCCCCCCCGCAATCTATCATTATTTCCCCAGCTTAGAGGATTTAATCACAGCGTTGATTGTTGATTCATTTACTGCCTATGCACAGGCAGTAGACGATGCCCACAGCGACGCAGTAACGGCAGGCTATTCTCTCTCCCAACAAATGCTTGCTATCACGAATGCCCTCTGGCGTTGGGCGATTGATAATCCAGTCAATTTTCAATTGATTTTCGGTAATCCTATCCCTGGCTATCATGCGCCGGACGACATCACCATACCCTTAGCTCGCGCCATAGGTACTGCCGCTTTCGGTGTTGCTCTTTCTGGGCTTAAACAGAATATGATAAATGTGCCGGAATCTCTCAAACAGATTCCACCGACGGTTCAGGCACGTTATCGTCATCGTCTGGAAACAGATGACGAAACGATGATGCTTGCCCATCATCTGGTCAACACACTATGGGTTGGCCTGTTTGGGGTTATCATGTTACACATTAACAATCATCTGCAACCTGTCGTCGGTGATGTTGAACAGTTCTTCCAACAGCAGACAAATTTTCTTTTGCGTAGCGTCGGCTACGATTTATAAATAAACACCCCTTTCAATTTTTCTTTTGACAAATGCGCTCTAGTAAATGAGTATTTTGTGAGAAATCTAACACTGTAATATTTATTTACGGTGTAATGTGTATTAGGCTGTAGCCGTAAATTTGTGATGTTAAAAATGAGAGAGGTGAATAATGGCAATTAGTCGACGGAATTTTCTACAGGCGGCAGGTGTTACATTGGTTGCTGTTACGGGTGGAGGTGTTTATCGTACGATTGACCAGGGCGTGTTTTCAGTCGGGCAGGGGCCAGCATATGAGACATGGCGCAATTGGTCAGAGCCTTCGATAACCCCCGAGGAGCGCATCGTTCGCGCCGGGATTTTAGCTTCAAATCCTCATAATTCTCAGCCATGGTTATTCCGCATAGAGTCCAATACCATTACACTCTATGCCGACCACACAAGACAAATTGGGACAATTGACCCGTTCCTGCGAGAAATGCATATTGGCTTAGGCTGTGCGGTTGAAAATATGATGTTGGCGGCTCGTGCGGAAGGCTACCGTACAACTCTTAACCTGATGCCAAACCCTGCTGAAGAACGAGAAGTCGCCCGGATAGTGCTTCAAGCTGGCTCTGTGCAAAATTCCAGTTTATACGAGGCTATCCCTAATCGACACACCGACCGCGCCGCCTACGATACTGAGCGACCGGTCTCAAGGGATGTTCTCGAAGCAATCTCCGCATTAAATGATGAGGAAGATGTGCGTCTTTTCTGGTTTCATACAGAGACTGAACGCACCCAATTTGGTGAGATTGTCATTAATGCCACCGAAGCATTAACAAGCGATGAGCAACAAAGCATCGACGGGCACGACTGGTGGCGGCATGGCTGGCGTGATATTCAGCAGAAGCAGGATGGTCTAACATTGGACGCGCAAGGTCTGGATGAATTGTTCTCCGCAGTGGCTAAAATTATCCCGGATATCTCCCGCGCACAAGCTGACGATATATTTTTGAGTACTGTCCGGGATACGCAAGTCCCTACAGCCGCCTTCTTTGGGATGATGGCCGTACCAGATGGTATGAGCAATGAACAACGCCTGAAGTGTGGGCTTATCTGGCAACGTATTCACTTGTGGGGGACGACACAAGGTTTGGTGATGCAACCCCTAAACCAGATGTGTGAACGTGCTGACCGCGAGCGACAGCTAGGGATTGACCCTGTGTATGGTAACGCTATGCGGGCGCTATTAAACGATGATGAGTGGCAGGGGATTATGCCGTTTCGGGCTGGGTATCCAACGCGGACAGCACGACTCAGCCCACGCCGCACACTGGATAAAGTCCTGCTGTAACTTTGAACCCTGCATCAAGGGGGACGATGGACACGTCCCCTTGATGCAATTTATCCAGTAAGGTTTATTCAGAACGTGGCATAACTTCGGTTTCTTCGCCGGGTGCGCTGGGCATAGTGTCGTCGGGAACTTCCGTGAACACCGCATCCTCGATCGTCACGCTTTCGAAGGCATCGCCATCTTCTATCTGTGTTTCTTGTGTTTCGGCGGTGAAGTCCATATCTTCCGCATTCAGTCCCATCTCGGCCATCATTGCGCTCAGGTCGGGCATTCCCGGCATTCCACCAGATGCTGGTGCTGGCGGTGCTTCCATCTTGGGCACGGATTCAAAATCCAACTCGTTGACGGCTGTCCCAGTGGCGGCCTGCATCAACAGGGTGATGCGCTCGGTCATCGCGGCGGGGTCGGGGTGGATGCCGTCCTGCAAGAGCGCATTCTCGAAGAGTTGCTCAATAACGGCTTCTGTCACAGCAGGGTTGCCACCGTCCAACGTCGTGCTGAGGTTATGCAACAGCGCGTGACGTGGGTTAAGTTCCAGGATTTTGACAGGCAGTTGATAATCACGTTCCAGCAGGCGATTCAACCGGAACATATTCCGCGATGCGCCGCTTTCATCGCTGATGAGCCGCGCCGGGTTACCTGTGAGCGTTTTGCTCTGGCGCACATCCTGTACACGATCCCCCAACACAGCCTTAAAACGTGCGATAAGCGTATCAAAGGCATCTTCCGGCAGGGCTTCGCGTTCTGGCGTCTGTTCTTCTTTTGCTGTGCCGACTTCGGACAGGTCAACACCTGCTTCATCCACACTGCGGAAGTTATATGACTTGTACGCGGTCAAGCCCATCAGCATCGCGGCATCAACGGGTTCTGTGAAGTATAGCACTTCGATTCCACGTTGGCGGAAGGCATCCAGATGAGGACTGCGGCGGGCGCTGTGCCAATCATCCGCGATGATGTAATAAATCTCTTGCTGGTTTTCCGCCATGCGGTCGACATATTCTTGCAGGCTATAAAATTGGTCGATGCTGTCATCATGTGTGGTCTGGAATAGCAAGAGTTCCAGCACATCGTCGCGGTTTTCCGGCGCGACATACACGCCTTGTTTGATGAAACGCGAAAAAGCCTTAAAGATGTTAAGGTACTTCTCGCGGTCTTTGTTGACCATGCGCTTGAGGTCGTTCAGCACGCGGTTGGTGATGGCTTTGCTCAGGTTCGCCATGATGCGATTCGCCTGCACACTTTCCCGGTTGACGTTAAGCGGCAGGTCTTCGGTATCCACTACCCCGTGAATAAATTGCAGATAATCCGGCAGGATGTCCTTGTTGTAATCTTGAATCAGCACTTTGCGGGCATAAAGTTGTAACCCGGCTTCTTTGCGCTGGCTGAACATCCCCGGCTCTGATGAAGATGGGAAGTAGAGCAGGGCGTAAAACTGCAATGGTGAATCCGTGCGGATGTGGATGCGATGTGCTGGCTCGTTAAAGTCCATCGTCATCATTTTGTAGAAGTCGTTGTATTCCTTATCTTCGATTTCTTTGGGGTCTTTGCGCCAGATGGCCGTGCGCTTGTTGGT
>DAIMZF010000035.1:0-27695 GCA_036734085.1 Aggregatilineales bacterium | reverse complement strand
AAGCTGTATGAGAGCAACATTGGCCTGTTAACGCCCCTCATCGCGGACGAACTTAAAGATGCTGAAGCGGAGTTCCCCGCCGAATGGATTGAGGACGCAATCCGCATTGCGGCGACGGCCAATAAGCGTAGCTGGCGCTACATCCGCGCTATCCTGGCAAGCTGGAAGAAAGATGGTAAAAACAATGAGTCTGGAAGAAGCACTGAAGAAGCTTGGGAAAAATTTGGCTCAGGTGAATACGGGGACTACTTCGAGCGTTAAAGGCCAGCTTGATTTTGACTCGCCGTGTGGCATCTGCGGACAAGAGCCATTTTGCGGTGGACTGGGCATGGTGCGCCCGGAAGTTGAAGTCGGGCATCCGTTATTTGGCAAGATGATGCGTTGTCCCAATAACCCGCCGGAAGCGGACGATAGTTTGCGTGCCCGACTGCGTAATGTGGGCAACCTGCGCGCTTTTGAGCAAAAAACATTTGATAACTTTTCCATCAGCGAGTCGCACTCGCCATCGGATCGAGAATCCCTCCAACATGCGCTGAATATGACGTATCGTTTTGCGGAAAATCCGAGAGGGTGGATTTTGCTAGAAGGCACTTATGGCTGTGGTAAAACGCATTTGGCCGCCGCCATCGCTAATGTGCGCCTGGATTATGGCGAGATAGTGTTATTCGTCACCGTGCCGGATTTACTCGACCATCTGCGTTCCGCTTATGGGCCATCGTCGGAGATGGGCTATGATGATTTATTCGAGCGTGTACGCAACATCCCCTTGTTGATTCTGGATGACTTAGGTGTGGAAAATCCCAGCGCATGGGCGCAGGAAAAATTATTCCAACTACTCAATCATCGTTATGTCAATCACCTGCCAACGATCATCACCACCAATACCGATATTGACAGACTAGACCCGCGCATTCGTAGCCGCCTGCTGGACGTGAATCTGGTCAGCCGGGTGAAGATCAGCGCGCCGGATTACCGTTCGCTTTCGCAAAACCAGCAGACTCAACTCCAGACAACGCTCAGTCGCTATAATCATTACACGTTTGATACCTTCGACGTGAAGAATTTTTTAACCGGGTCAGAGCGACAGAATATCCCCAATGCTTTCAGGTTCGCGCAGAGTTACGTGCAAGACCCGCGTGGTTGGGTCATATTCACTGGGCCGCATGGTGTGGGCAAAACGCATCTGGCCGCCGCTATCGGTCATGAACGGCAATTGATAGGCGACGAAGTAATGTTTATCACCGTGCCAGACCTGATGGACTATCTGCGGGTGACGTTTAACCCGGGTGCGGTGGTGACATTTGACCAGCGCTTCAACGCCGTCAAAAATGTGGATTTGCTGATATTGGATGATTTAGGCGCAGATAACGCAACGCCATGGGCCAAAGAGAAACTGTTCCAACTGCTGGATTACCGCTATGTTTCGCGGATGCGAACAGTGATGACATCACCCAAAACGCTGGAAAAAATGGAAGAGCGTATCTTCACACGCCTGGTTGACGAGAGCGTGTGTGCTGGCTTTGTCATGAATTCTCGTCCATGGGCTGTCCGCAGTAGAGACAAATATCTAAAACCTTGATGAACACCCAGACCATTACCGCCTACGAACGCCGCCACCGCCGCGCCATCGCCGACTTGCTATTCTACAGCAAGTACACACATCACCATCTGGACTGGCACGAGCCGGAGGTATGGCTAAATACGGATTCCGCATTGGCGCGGCTGGTATGGCAGGATGATGACCTCATCGGCCTGATTGCCAGTCATATGCCATTGAATGGCGCTTCGTGGGTGCGTCTGGCCGCATTAGAGCCGCTCCCGCAATATGTGGATACCTTTCATCTGGCATGGACGGCCATGCGTGATGAACTCCGCGCTCAGGGGGCGGTGATGGCGTGCTGGCTGGTCGCGGAAAGTTGGCTGGAAGATCATCTGCCTGCGTTGGGATTTGCTTACTATGATGAAGTCGTCACCTTGCGGCGATCTGGTGCGGAATTACCGCCGCGCCCGCGCCCGGTAGGGTTGGCCTTACGCCCGGCAGAAAGTGATGATGCGGCAATGATGGCCGTCATCGACCAGGCCGCGTTTGCTCCGCCCTGGCAAAACAGCCATGAAGATGTGCGCCAGGCTCGGCGGCAGGCTTCACTCAGTACGGTAGCTTTGCTTGATGGGCAAATCGTCGGCTACCAGATGACCACCGTTTACCAGCAGAGCGGGCATCTGGCGCGGTTGGCGGTTCTGCCGCAGATGCACGGGCGCGGGGTGGGTGGGGCACTCATCAGCGATACTATCACGCAGTTGTTGCGTCGTCGCGTCCGCACGATGACGGTGAACACGCAATTGACCAACACCCAATCGCTCGGCTTATACGCCCACTTCGATTTTCAACGAACCGGTTATGATATGCCTATTTGGGCATGTCATTTATAAGCAGACAGAGGGCCTTATGACGATGATTTACAATGAACACGATGCAGACATCACCGTGCTGACCGGGCGTACAGTGGGCATTGTTGGCTATGCGACTATGGGCCGTTCCATCGCGCAAAACCTCCGGGATAGCCAGGTCAATGTAATTATAAGCGGAGAACTGGACGAGCAAAGCGCCGCCCATGAAGACGGCTTCACGGTTGCCACACCCTCCAACCTGACCAAACAGGCAGAAATCCTGGTGTTAGCGTTGCCGGATGAGAAAATGACGCGCATTTACATGAACGATATGGCATCGCACATCCGCAAAGGGCAGACGCTCATCGTGACCAGCGCCTATAATATCGCATTTGGCTTTATAGAGCCGCCACCGTTTATTGATGTAGCACTTATCGCCCCGCGTACCATCGGCGATACACTGCGCGCTAACTTCCAGACTGCGAAAGGATCGTTAGCGTATGTCTCGGTCTGGCAGGATTCCACCCGTCAGGCGTGGAACACGGTGTTAGCGGTGGCTAAAGCGATGGGCGCGTTGCGTTCTGGTGCGATGGAAATTACGATGGATCAAGAAGCAGAGTTGAGCTTGTTCATACAACAGGCGATTTTGCCCGCGTTTCATCACATTATGACAAAAGCGGCAGATTTGCTCATCAAAGGGGGATACCCTACAGATGCAGTCTTCACGGATTTATATTTATCCGGCAAATTTACGGATTATATTCAGCAGGTGGCGCGGATGGGTTTATTGCACGCCCTTCAATTGACCAACCTCACCGGACAATACGGGACGTACAGCCGCCTGGAACGCTTTGACGAACTAAAGCTAGACCGTCTATTGGAGGTCACGCTGGAAGACATCCGCAGTGGTAAATTTGCGCGGGAATGGGCGCAGGAATACGGCGACGGGCATCCGCGTTTGGATAAATTGCTCCGGCAACAGGCCAAAACGGATATGTGGGAACTGGAACAGCAAACGCTGGATTTGATCAACCGGGATGATGACGAAAACGTTTAGCAAAAGCACGTTATAAATCATGCTAAGATGGGTGATATATTGATGCATTGCTCAATTCTTAGGAGAGATAGGCGTGATGGATATGCAACAACTCATCATCGCACTCGATGCCGATGACGCCGACATTCAACAATCTGCCGCTATCCAGATGATTAACACAGGTACGGCGGCCATCCAACCCATGATTGATGCCCTCAAGCATCCGCACGGGCGGGTACGTTATAACGCCGCGTGGGTGCTGGGTGAAATCGGGGATGAACGCGCTGTTGCCCCGCTCATCCATGTTTTAGCCCATGATGCAGATGTCACTGTGCAGGAATGGGCGGCAAAAGCATTAGGTGAAATCGGGGATGAGCGCGCTGTTTCTCCGCTCATTCGTGCTTTGGGCGATGCAAAAGCCAGTACACGCCGCAATGCGGCGGCGGCGCTGGGCTGGATTGGTGACGAACGCGCTGTGGAACCCCTCATCAGTGCGATTAATGATGACGATAACGATTCTTGCGGGAGTGTCGCGGCGGCACTGGGCGCTCTGGGGGATAGACGCGCCGTGCCCGCGCTCATTCCCTTGTTGGCGCATCCTGATGAGTGGGTACGCATTCGTTCTGCGAAGGCATTGGGGCAATTGGGCGACTTCCACGCGACCGAAGCCTTGATTGATACCCTGGAAGATGACAAAGAATGGGTACGGTATAATGTGGTGTGGGCGCTAGGTCAAATCCGTGATGGGAGCGCCTTTGCAGATTTGCTCAAACGAGTGCATGATGAAAGTGCTAATGTTCGCCGCGCCTGTGTTGAGGTGCTAGGCCGTTGGGGTGACCCCCGCGCTATCAACGCCCTGCGCCAAATTCTGGAGGGGGATAGCGACCATAGCGTGCGACAGATGGCGCATATCGCCTTACAACAGTTAGGGGAATAACACGTTGGACGACATCACCACATTGATTACCTGCCTTAATGCCGTGGATACTGATATGCAGGAAGAGGCCATCGAACAGCTTGTCGCAGTTGGGCAACCGGCTATCCCCGCATTGATTGACGCCGTGAACGACGGCGACAGCCTGACGTGCGCCCATGCGATAGAGGCGTTAGGCCGCATTGGGCATCCAAGCGCGGTAGGCACGCTGATTATTGCGCTACAAGACAGTGAACACAGCATCATCATCGCGGCAATGGCGGCGCTACGGCGGATTGCCGACCCGTTAGCCGTGCAACCGTTGCTCAACTTCCTGAGTGCGGACGACGTATATCTGCATTTTTACGCAACGCACACCCTCAGCCAGATTGACCACCCACAGACAGTTTCTGCTTTATTAACGGCGCTGGAAAGCCCGAACCCCAATGTACGGCATGGGTGCGTGGTGGCTTTGGGGCGTTTGGGGTATCCGCAAGCGGCGGGGCCTATTATGCGCCTCATCCATGATGAAGACGGGCGCATCCGTTACAGCGTGGCTTATGCACTAGGGGATTTAGCGCCCAAAGGTGACCCGGATGCCATCCACGCCTTGCAGACATTGCTGGATGACCCCAACGAAGACGTAAAAAACGCGGCGTCTGGTGCGCTGGATAAGCTACGCCTTTAAGCTAGGCCTCGTCTAATTCCTTAAAGACATACACCCCATCGCGGATTTCGTAGCGTGTGCCGTGCGTAGGGTTGACCAGCCAGTTTCCCTCACGGATGAGTTCGCCGCCCGTCTGCGGGCAGGCAAACAGCGCGTCGCCATCAAGGTGCGTATTGTCGGTTGTGGTGGCTGTTTGTTGGTTCAATGTGTAGATGCTCGGGGCGATCATCGCGCCGGTTTGCTGGAGCAAGCGGTCAATCCCCACCAATACCCCCGTAGGCAATAGGCGTTTAAGCAACCCTATCCGCAAGAACTCCACCGGGATGCGCTTCTCGGTCGTGAAGCCTGCCGCACCTAAAACATCTGCGATGTAACGCGGATGAAAGTCAAAATTGAGTTCGACAAATTCCACCGGGTCTAAGGCATATGGGTTCCATGTCTGCTGACGCAGGGCGTAACGGAGCATGGCCTTTAGATGGCGCTTGTTAGCGAATTCCAGCAGAAAGGCCGCCTGTGGCGCTAAGATGCGCTGTAGACCGCTCAGAAATAGCGGGACATCCGCAAAGTGATGTAACACACGAATCATCGTTGCACCGTCGAACGTCCCGGCATGGAAGGGTAACTTGTACGCATCCGCCGCCACATAGATGAAGCCGTCATCGCCGTATTGCTGGCGGGCGTATTGCAATTGCGAGAAAGAATAATCCAGCAACACGACTTGTTGATAGCCGCCGTATTCATTGGTGATTCGCCCATAACCCGCGCCTACCTCCAACAATCGTTTGCCGGATGACGGTAACAGGCGGCGGATGGTCGCCCGCTCTACACGGTCTTCGTATTCGCGCCCGCGTCCTTCCCAAAAATCTGTGCGATAGTTAGAGCCTTCATAGTCGATAATACGTGCCAATGTGTTACCCTCCTGATGAGAAAATGCCCTGGTCTTCTTCGCTGGGCGTTTCTTCTTCCGGTGCTTGGGGGGGCGGTAGGATGCCCATTTCGGAGTCGCCGCCATCTATCGCTGTGCCGTCTGGCGTGCCCTGTACGGGCGCGTTTGCGCTCTGTTGGCGCATGAGTGCCCCTAAGCCATCCCGCCAGTAAATGGGCGAAATACCCATCATCGCCATGTTTTGCTCGGCACGTTCAATCACGGCCAACGGCCCGCCTTGCCCCCACACATCCGGGCGGATTTGCTCGTCGAGTGCGGGCATACCGCCGACGGTCACGATGCCGGTACGGATGGCGATGTTATTCTCTGGCACAGGCACACCGTAAAAGTCATAGCCGACGCCTGCTGTGATGGAATAGCCGCGCCAGGGTTGGCGGCTGTAATCATTTTCCGCCAATAGATTCGCCTCGCCGCGCAGGACTTCGCCCACAAAATCCAACGCCCCGCCGAATCCGTTAGGCAGGTTATTAAGCGCGATGGCTAAGGGTTCCAGTTGTAAGCGCAGGTTATCCGCGACATCGTGCAATTGTGTTTCGCTAAGTGGAATTACTGCACGGACATCCAGTTCAATATCAAGGGGTTGGTCTACGGCAACATCAAGGTTCAGTGCGACGGGTAATTCCAGGCCAACAGGAAGTTCCAGGCTGACGTTGGCCGCCACGTTGTAAGCATTGATTCCGGGCAGGTCAATCCTTGCGACGACTTGCAACGGAACCGCCTCTTGTAAGACCACCGTTGTAATCGTATTCAGTGGAATATCCAGCTTGACTTGAATCTGGTCACGGACGGGAATTGTCCAGTCAATTGTAGCCTGGTCTAGCCCGACGAAGCTACTGTGTAGGCCTTCTACTAAGGGTTGCGCCACCTGATTCTTGATTTCAAAAATCAGCAATCCGGCGACCAGCAACACAACCACCAGCACGATATTGACAATAAACGAGAAGATGACCATAAAGCGCCACAAAAAACGCCCTAATGCACGCATAATGCCCCCTCATGGAAGCCGATTCGCCTTCAGAAAACGTGCCCATCAATGGGGACACAACCTGAATTGTACCATCGACAACCTGTTTAAAACATAAGGACACGGAATTTCGCCGTGCCCTTATCAATATATCAGGCGCAAATACACCGGATGCTGTTGTTTACAGCGCGGCTTCTTTACGCAGAATGTCGGCTTTATCGGTGCGTTCCCAAGGAATGTCGATGTCTTCCCGGCCAAAGTGACCATATGCGGCCACTTGCTTATAGATGGGACGGCGTAAATCCAAATCGCGTATGATGGCCGCCGGGCGCATATCAAAGTTGTTGCGGATGATGGCCGCGATAGCTTCGTCGGAGATGACCCCCGTGCCGAAGGTTTCTACGGCTAACGATGTGGGATGTGCTACCCCAATGGCATAAGAAACCTGTAACTCGAAGCGGGTTGCCAGACCTGCCGCGACGATGTTCTTGGCGATATAACGCGCCATATACGCCGCACTGCGGTCTACTTTTGTCGCATCCTTGCCACTGAACGCACCACCACCGTGCCGGGCTACGCCGCCATAAGTATCCACGATGATTTTACGCCCGGTCAGGCCAGCATCACCCAGCGGCCCGCCGACCACAAAGCGCCCAGTGGGGTTGATGAAAAAGCGCGTGTTGGCGTCTATCAACTCTGCGGGGACGACCACGTTAATAACGTGTTCAATCACCTGTGCGCGGATGTCTTCGTTAGAGATTTCCGGCGCATGTTGGGTAGAAATAACAATGGTATCTACACGCTTGGGCTTGCCGTTAGCGTATTCCACTGTCACCTGGCTTTTAGCATCTGGACGTAGCCAGTTCAGCGTGCCATTTTTGCGTAATTCCGCTAATTTACGCACGAGCTTGTGCGATAGCGACACGGTCAACGGCATCAATTCTGGGGTTTCATCACAGGCGAAGCCAATCATCATGCCCTGGTCACCCGCGCCAGTTGCTTCGATTTCTGCTTCGCTCATACTCCCTTCGCGGGCTTCCAGCGCTTGGTCTACACCTTGCGCGATGTCTGCGGATTGCTCCTTGATGGAAACGAGAACGCCGCATGTTTCCGCATCAAAACCGTACTTTCCGCGTGTATAGCCGATGTCGGTCACCGTTTCGCGGATGATTTTCTCAATGTCAACATACGCACTGGTCGAAATTTCCCCGAAGACCAGTACAAGCCCCGTCGTCACTGATGTTTCGCAGGCGACACGGGCGTTAGGGTCTTGCTCAAGGATTGCATCCAGCACCGCGTCAGAAATCTGGTCACACATCTTATCAGGATGGCCTTCGGATACAGATTCCGACGTGAAAAAGTACTGGGGTGATGTCATGAATGATGTACTACTGCTCACGTCATGCTCCTCATATAAATAAAAAACCTCTCCGTCAGGATTCGGTAGAGGCGCATTGAAATATTCTGCGCTCATCTACCAGAATTCGCCTTAGCGAACTCTGTAGGACTTGGCACCAAGTCGAGTCTTCGACGGTTGCCGTGGCTTCATCGGGCCTAATCCCTCCACCACTCTTGATGAGTTTTCATCAATTGTTTGTTAGGCAGGCACTATATCATAGGCTAAGAAGGGGAGTCAATAATGAAATGAGTATCGCGCTACCGATGCAAGCGCACCGATAGCGCAAGGGGATTGTTTATGCTTGTGTACTTGGGCTTTTGAGTGATAGCAGGGACATAACCTCAGCCCGGAGTGCGGTATTTGCCTTAAAGATGCCACGAATAGCGGAGGTGGTCGTATTTGCTTCGTGCAGTTTTACCCCGCGTGAGGACATACAACCGTGCGTGACATTGTATAGCACCACCATCACACCCTTAGGCTTCAGGAGTTCCATCAGGGCGTCCGCAGTTTGTTGGCCGATGCGCTCCTGCAATTGGAAGCGCCGCGCATAAATATCAAGGATGCGGCCTAACTTGGACAAGCCGAGCAGGTTTCTATCCGGGATATAAGCGATTGCGGCGTACCCTTCAATCGGCGCTAGGTGGTGGCTACATAAGCTATGAAAGCGCATGTCCTTTACCATCACAAGGTCATCTGCACCTGTGCTATTAGGGAATACAGTGACTTCATCTTCGGGGTCGCGCCCATAACCACTTACCCAGGATTCAAGATAAGCTTTGGCAACCCGCTTGGGGGTATCTGTATAGTTTGGGTCATCCCAATTTACATTGAACGCATCCAGCAAATCAAAGATGGCTTTTTCCACCTTTGCTTGCTGTTCCGGCGATTTTGTCAGAATCTCGGTCTGCTCGTAATGCTCCAGGTCAGGCCGATTAAAGCCCATCCCGAAGCCGGCTGGTAGGTCTAGCAAGAGGTCGTAGTCGTCGTGGGAGTGGTTGCCATTCGACTTGTGGCCGTTGCCGTTTCCGTTGCTGTTTCCGTTTGTTTTCATGATGTTTCGTGCCCAAAAACCACCAACTCACTACATTAAAGGCAGGGTTTTATCGGTTGGCTGGAAAGTGGCACACACTCCTTTTTTGCAATAGTTACTGTCATAATTGTTGACAACTCGATTATATGACCGTTTATTGTGCAGGAGTCTGGTATTTCACGGATTGCTCATGATGTCTTAAACGCTGGCTTACGGTTTTAAAAAGTTAGGCAACGGGCGATTCGTTCAACGTCGGCTCGGTGGCTTCCGCTTCTAGCTGATGAGCCTGTGTGATGGCTTGCCAGCCTAACCCCTGTCGCGCCAATACGATGAATCCAGCCACTGTCATCGGGAGCCAAACCACAATATGTAACGTAATAGCGTAGGTCAGCGCGAGCGCTTCGTCTACCCCCCCGGCGATAAGCACCGCCGACGCGAAGAACTCGAACACACCGACTTGACCCGGAGAGGCTGGAATCAGCCCGGCGAGATTGCTTGCGCCAACGGTGAGCAACATCAATGTAAAAGGCGCGTCGATGTTAAACGCGGCGGCGGTCAGTCCATAGGCTACCGCTTGCAGTAGCCACGTAATGACCGTCGCTAACACCGCACCGGCCAATTGCAACGGAGAGCGCAACCCACCTAAACCGTCGGTCACATCTGCCGCTATTCTGCCGATAACATCGCCTAATTTGCCGGGTAAAACCCACACGACAAGCGCGGTCACGCGACGCAGGACGGCAGGCATGGTCGCTAATACCAGAAAGACCGCCGTTGCCACGAAAAAGACGGGCGCAGTCACCGTGACCAGCCGCCGCACATCTTCGCTGACAATATCTGTGATTAACAGCGCCCCCAGCATAAAACACACCAGCACCAGCCCATCCAGCACCCGTTCAATAAGGATGGTTGTCATGCCTTTTACAAACGGAATTTTGTGATTGCGCTGGAGCAAATAGGCGCGTAGGGCTTCTCCGGCGCGGAAGGGGTACACGTTGTTACCCATGTAACCCACCCACACAAGGCCGTTTAACTCCATGAAGGACACTCGCTTAATCGCGTTGACGAGAAATTGCCAGCGCCACGATACCGCGTAGAAGGACATAAAAAAGACGCCCAGGCTAGCCAGCACCCAAAGCGGATTTATCCGTCTGAGTTCATCCAGAATGGAAAGAGGATTCAGGTTGCGGAAGGCCACCCATAAAAAGACTACGCTAACCACCAACCCGATGATAACAACGATGCGCTGTTTTGTGTTCATTATCTGCCTTTATTGATTGTCGGCGCACATTGTAGCAGTCTGGCGGGTGGGGGGATAGCCTGTACGCACCGTGTAAACCATGCGTGCTTAATCTTCGTAATCACTGCGCCACCAATTGAAGCCCGATGGTAAATTATCCGACCCCAACGGAGTCTGGTCATCGTCCACTAAAGGAGGCGGGAAATGCGCGGCTTCATCTGGTAGATACGGCAGACGCGGCAAAAAATCTGGCGTGTAGCTCAGGGGTGGGATGACTGGTGCTGGTGTATGCGTGTTGCGGAATAGCTTAAGATATTGCGAACGCAGTAGACTGAGGATAGCCCCTAACCCCAAAAACAGCACGAGTGCGTTCAGGCCAATGCCTAGCACGGGGATAGACCCCATTAACGATAGTACCAGCACCCCCGCCACCATACACAGCACGGTATAGCGCCATGTGCCATCATCCTGCGCCCGGAAGGCCAGCCAGATGACCAACCGGCCAATCGCCAACGCGACCACTATCCGCGCAATATAAATTGCCACAAAATAAAAAATACTGGCCGCGCCGACATTTGTCAGCCCTAGTACAATAGCCGTGAACAATACCACATTATCCAGCCGCAAAGTTGCCAGCAGGATGATTAACCCAATGCTGAGCAGGGCGGAAATCAACACGATGGGGAATGACATGATAAAGCTCAGGAGGCCGATGCCAAGCGTGGAAACCGGATGATTTTGTAATGTGCGGATGGGCGCTTGCACATAGCGCGGGATAAATAGCACACACAATATGCCCACAAATACCAGCGAGGAAAATTCTCGAACGACCACGCGCAAATAACGCCCAATGCTCCGTGCGGATTGCTCCGCAGGGGTGCCTAAAAGTGGATCAATTGTGGAGTTAAAAATAGCGACATCGCCGATGTCACCTTCCACGATACCGGGCGTCGGGCCGGTATATTCCAGCGTGCCGCGCACATTGCCATCTTCAGATAGGATAAGGCCAGGATCGACCAATTGCACGCCAATCCGAAACGGGATGAGCAACGTCTCTATTTGTGAACTTGCACCGCCGCTTTCGGAATTACCGACTGTTGCGGTCACATCCTGGCCGATTACGCCGCTAATATTCAGCGCAGACCCCCAAAAATTGACCTCTCCGCCCACATCGCCATCAACCACCAGTTGATAGCCCACAGATGTAATATGGCCGGGCACGATGCTTCCAGCTTCAAAATTATTGCTCAGGCTGGCGCTGAGGATGCTCCCATTATCGCTGAGGAGCGTTGCCAAGTTGGTGAAGTTGAGTGATAAGCCGCCGTAGTGAACGTCCTTGCCGATGAACCCGGCAACGTTTAATTCTCCGCCAACCAGATAGATGCTCCCGCCGACAGTGCCGGTAATGGTCGCTACCCGCGCTCCGCCGATGATGCTTCCTTCCACTACGCCTTCCACTAATAATTCGCCACATAGCACAAACAAATTACCAGCGATTGTGGTCTCGGCATCCACAGTGCAAGACTCACCATCAAGTATGCCCTGTGCTTGTGCCACACTGACCGACATAACCATCATCAGGGTGGTACAAATAATCATTAACCTATGGCGCATCGGGTTGTTCTTCCCTCAACTGACAGAAACGGATTGCAAATCTGCTAGATAACGGTAACATTTAGAAGCATTATAGCTTGTTTTGAAGTGTCTGGCGGTGGTTGAATGGAAGAAGAGTTACAAAATATACAAGATGATTCATCTGATACATCATCTGATGCAGAAGAAAGTCTGCACAATACAACCAGCGAGGCACCTGTCCCTGTGCTCCCCGCCGATGATAAGCCGCAAGACTCTGCACAGACCGTTAACCCCAAGGTGACAGAGCGCATTACGTTAAACCCGGAGATGCAAGTTCTGGCAGACCGGGCGCAGACGGGTTGGCTGGATAAGCGGTCTAAGCTACAGTTGCATATCGGCGCACAGGTGCTTTTGCTGGACATCCAGGAAAAAATGTACATCGGGCGTAGCACCGACGAGCAGACACCCCAAAACCTTGCGCTGGATTTAACACCGTATGGTGGCTATCAGCGTGGGGTTTCGCGTGTTCATGCGGTCTGTATTTACCGTGACCAGGCATTGTATATCGAAGACCTGAGCGCCAACGGCACATCAATCAATAACTTTCGGCTGATGCCCAAGCGCCAGTATGCCATCCGCAATGGTGATACAGTCACATTTGCTAAACTCCCTATAGAATTTTACTTTGTCAGGCCGGTGCAACTATGACCAGAAGTTTTACAGACCGGGTGTTTGGCGGTGTATGCGGTGGCTTAGCCGCCAACCTGCCTCTCAGCGCGTGGGCATTGCGCGTTATCTTCATCGTGCTTACCCCACTTGGCTTAGGGATTCCGGTGTTGGTTTATGCCGCGTTGTGGTGGGTGCTACCGCAGGAATCACTCATCGCGGATGTTGGCGGCGGATTTCTTCGGTTTTTGCTGGTAACGGTGATAATTGTCGGCACGGTGGTTTTATGGTTCGGGCGCGATGCGGTCTGGCTAGCGACGGCGAGCGGCGCAAGTTTGTTCCTGCCCGCGTTGTTGTTGCTGTATAGCGTGGTATTTCTGCTACGGCAAGTGGGGGCGGGGGCGTAATGACCAAACGACGGGTATATTGGGCGTGGGGCGTGATTCCGGTAGGCATCGCGTCTGTGCTGATGCTCCATACGCTGGAAGCTATCCCGCCTGGCCTTTTTGACTTGCTGACGCGGGCCTGGCCGATTTTGCTGATTTTAGTTGGCTTACTGCTGTTATTGCGCGGACGTATGCCCCTAGGTGGCCTTGTGGCGCTTGGCATCAGCGCGGCGCTGGTGGGGGGTGTGGCAACGATTGCCTATTCTACCCGTGCATCGCAGGAACGCACCGAGAATGAAATCCGCATTAGCCAGTCGATTGATTCCTCCGCAACGTTGCTGGTGATTAATGTGGTGGTTAATAATACCGATTTTACCCTGCGTCGTGCGACGGAAGCCCGCATGGTGAATGGTGTATTCACCGGGAGTGCGGAAAGCGACATTGTGACAACGTTCAATGATGAGTTTGAACTGACGGTGGAGTACACCATCCGCGAGACACAGCCCAGTCAATTTCCGTTGTTAGCGGCGGTGGGGCGTGGTGCGATGGTGCTGGACATCCCGGCGGATATTGCCGTCGCGCTGAATATCGTGGTCGGAGAGGGCTTAACCACGCTCAACCTCAGTGATCTTCAGCTAGAGCGCCTGACGCTGGAACTCGACAATGGGAACGCGGCCATCACACTGCCTAATTATCAACCCCGTTCGCTAGATCCGGCAGAACGTCCCGGCGATTTAACCGTGCGGCGTGGCAATTTAACCCTGTTAGCCCCCAACGAGATTGACGTGCGTGTGTCTTTTGACCGACGCGGGAGCGGGACTCCGGTGCAGTACGATGCGCTCTACATTGACCAGCGCGACGACGTGGACGGCATCCTACGGCGCGAAGTAGAATCGTCCGATGTGCGCCTGTTCTTCGACGTAACAATTCCGCGTGGACAACTGCGCCTGGACGTAATCCGAGAATAATTAGCTAAGGTGGTGCGATGGCGACAAAAGCGGGCAAAGCATCCAAAACATGGCGGATTCATCTGGCGAATCAGGCGGTGCAATCACTCGCCATCTTACATACGGAAGAAAAACCGCTACTCGCGGCATGGCTTCATCGGGAGCGCGTGGCCTTCTTTGATTTAAGCACAGGCACACCCCAAGCAGAACAAGACATTCACGCGCCGTCCGCTACATCATCCCGTGATAGCCTGGCATGGCAGACATTTTTAACCACACTCCGCGCCCCCAACGATGCCTTTTTGCCCACCATCCAGCTAGACGCGCTCACTATCTACTTGACGGATGATGGCCGGATGCGGTTGTACCATCTGGGTGCGGATGCGCTGATACTTGATAATGACGGGCAGGAAGTTTCGATGGAGGCCGCTGGGGTAACGCGCTTTGTCACGCTATCCCTTGACCGCTTTTTGGGCTTAAGCGCCGCCATCGACCAGGACGGCAAGCTCCATGTGTTTCAACAGCATATCCACGTGGGCGCGTTTGACCTTAACCTGACCCTGACGCCTTACATCCAGCCCCATGTGGCGATGGCACGCGGGGGGAGCGCGATATATGTCAGTGATGGGCAGTGTATCGTCCGCACAGATTCCAGTGGCATAATCCATAAACGGCTGGACACTTACTACAACATCCGGCAGATGGTGTGTTCGCCCGATGGCCGTTATGTGATGGTCAATGATACGGATAATGGTGTTATCCGCGTATATAATGGCGCAGACCTCGCGCCGACGCACCAGCGTTTTGCGATTGACCTTGTCGCGGAAGCCACACAGGTGCAACTGATGGCGGATTTGCCGCCAACCTTTGTTGCGCCCACTACGTTAACCTGCGATGATAGCGGCCTGGTCGCCTTCTCGATGGCGGGCGTCATCTGTGTGAGTCACATCTCATTTATGGACGAACTCCCACGCCCGCAACCCCTACTTTAGCTGATAGTGTGAGATAGCATGAACGCATTCCAACCCGCCCACTGTGGGCTGATTTTTACCGAAGACCACATCCGCAAAGCCCGCGCCAATAAAGATGATTTACCCTTCAACCCTGCCTGGGCGCTCCTGAATACGCTGGACGGGCAGACTGAGTTAGACTCCTTGCTCATTGCCGGGTTACGCTATCGTCTGCGTGCGGACATCCCCGCCGGAGAAAGCGGTGCTTCGCGTTTGTTGAGCATGGCCTGGCCGCTCCTTATTGAGGCTGAAGACGGCATAGAGTCCACGCTGGCACAGTACAGAGCGCATTTTGTGTTGTGCCAGGCTTTTGAGCTTCTGCGCGAGAACCCCATCCTGGAAAATCCGGTGAATTGGCTGGCGGACTTTCGTCAGCAGACGGCTCAATTGCCCCCACCTTCTGCTGAGGATGCCATCAGCCAATTGTGGCACGCCGTCGCGGGGGTAGCATCCGGCATTGTGTTGGAAGATGCGGACTTATACCACGCTGGAATCGCGGTCTTCCGGCAGGTGATTGACGAAGAAATTCACCCGGAAGGGCACTTCCGCACCGCGATTAAGGTAGACCCGGAAGCGCAATCTTTACACAATCAACTGTTAGGCGCACAGGCACTTGTGCTCATCGCGGAGATGTCCGCTTGTGCGGGTGTTGATAGTGACCGGCACTTGTGGCACTACGAAAGTCGGGGTGTCTCCGCCATCACCGCCGCGACATACCCGCTTTATTACTACTTTTATCCGGCGGAGTGGCGCTGGAATGGGAGTGAATATCGGCCTAGCGCGGGGGTTACAATTGCAGAGGCGAAGGCGTTGTTCCGCCAGCACGCCGGATTTTTAGAGTTACTGCCATCGCGTTACGAGAAGCCCTTAAAGGCGGTGCAGATGGTACTTAAGGAGTTGCGCCCGGTCTATGATGCACGCGGCGGCGGGTTGACCACACTCACCCACGCCACGCCAGAGCCTAAACGCCGCCGTCGCAGGTGGCTCTTCTAAAATAAATTTTGGGGTAAAGATAATGAACACATTTAACCCGGTAACACCGCATATTATCGACCAATTGGGTGCGCTGGTCGGTGCGGAAAACGTCAGCACTGCCCAAGCGGAGCGTGACCTGCACGCAGTTGATCAATCCTACCACCCGCCCCACGCGCCGGATGTCATCGTATGGGCGCGTACTGCCCAACACATCGCGGATACGCTCCGGTTGGCAAACGAAGCTTGCATCCCCGTGACGGCATGGGGCGTCGGCACCGGGCTAGAGGGCAACGCTATCCCGCTTTATGGGGGTATCCTGCTCTCTCTGGAGAAGATGACAGACATTATCGAAGTCCACGCGGATGATTTTCAGGTTACGGTACAGCCGGGCATCGGCCATAAGGATTTAAACGCGCAGTTAGCCCGCTATGGGCTGTTCTTCCCGCCAGACCCGGGCGCAAACGCCAGCATCGGCGGGATGTTGGCGAACAACGCGGCTGGAATCCGCACGGTGAAATATGGCGCAAGCAAAGACAATGTATTGAAGATGCAAGTGGCGCTGGCAAGCGGCCAACTGATTGATGTAGGCTCACGGTCAATTAAGCAGGCGTCCGGCTATGACCTGTTACATCTGTTTGTTGGCAGTGAGGGCACGCTGGGCATCATCACGCAGGCGACATTAAAGCTCGTGCCACTCCCGGCGCACCAGAGCGCGGTGGTTGTCGCGTTTCCTTCGGTAGAAGCCGCCGTAGAAGCTGTTGTCGCGGTGCGCGGAAGCGGCCTAGACCCCGCCGCGCTGGAATTCGTGGATGCGCTCCATTGCGAGATGCTCCAGGCGACAGAAGACTTAGGGCTGACACCGCACCCGACGCTCTTTATGGAATTCCACGCCGCCAGCCACGCCGCGCTTGATGAAGGGGTGCTGATGGTACAGCAAATCTGTGAGGAACTGGGCGCATTAAAAATACGGGCGACAACGGATAACACGGAGCGCCAAAAGTTGTGGCGGGCGCGGCATCATTCGCTGGAAATCCTCAAGCGTAATAACCCCAATAAGCAATTTTTTATCATGGATGTCGCTGTGCCCATTAGCCAATACCCGGCGCTGATTGGCTATGTGGAGCAAATCAGCCGGGACTACAACGTACCCCTGACCATGATAGGCCATGCGGGTGACGGCAATATTCATGTGGAGTTCCCATGGGAAACACAGGCGGAATTTGACCTGGCGCTACACTGTGACCGTTTAATTGTACGCCGCGCCATCGAACTAGAGGGCACGGCAACGGGCGAACACGGCATCGGCATCGGTAAGGCGGAATTTATGCCACTGGAACACGGCGCATCGTTGGGTGTGATGCGTGCCGTCAAGCAGGCGCTAGACCCCAACGGCATTTTAAATCCTGGCAAAATCTTCCCGACGCAGATTACCTAACAGCGCAGGTTATGTGGATGGGCTAGAAGTCATCTTCTTCGTAGAAGTCTTCCTCATCTTCGTCGTCGAAGTCGTCGTCGTCGTCACCGTACAGGTCTTCGACTTCTTCATCTTCTTCTAGCTCATAACCATCATCATTGATGATTTCATCGTCTACGAAGTCGTTCAGGTCAATGTCGAAGTCGTCTTCAAAGTCATCTTCAAAGTCGGCGTCGTCTTCAAAGTCTACTTCTGCGATTTCTTCTTCGTCCTCAAAATCTTCTTCGTCTTCCAGGATGTCATCAAGAAGCGGCTCGTCGTCCTCTAGCAGGTCGGCATCCTGTGGGCCGTTATAGGGTGTTCTTGGTCGGATGGTGTGGATGTCGTGCATTGTACTTATCTTTCTAGTCTATTGTTCCCCCGCAAGTTTGCGGCTATTCTAGCATGATATGGGCATTTGCAACCATTAATTTAGCCGGAAATTATTCCCAAAAAATATTGGTGCAAACGTGGGTCGTCCGTGAGTTCCGGGTGGAAGGCCGTCGCCAGCAGATGCCCCTGCTGTACAGCCACAATCCGCCCATCATCCAGCGTACCCAAAACATCTACTTCTGGCCGTGCATCTACCACCACCGGCGCACGGATGAACACGGCATGGAAGGGCACTTCGTCCAGACCTTTAAGTGTTATATCCACCTCAAAGCTATCAATCTGCCGCCCGAAGGCGTTACGGTCTACCGTAATGTCCATCAGCCCTAAAATCGGTTGGCTGTTATGCCCTAGTTCCTTCGCCAGAAAAATCATCCCGGCGCATGTGCCCCATGTGGGTTTGTGGGTGGCGAAGTCCTTCAACGGTTGCATTAACCCATAGGCAATGGCTAACTTGCCGATGGTTGTACTCTCGCCGCCGGGAATAATCAGACCGTCTAACCCATCCAAATGTTCCGGCAAGCGGACTTCGCGCGGGGTAGCGCCCAACTTGCGGAGTTGTGTCGCATGTTCACTAAAAGCGCCCTGTAGCGCCAAAACGCCGATTTGCATCACTATTTAGCCCTTTGCAGAAATACGCTGGACGAGTTCGCGGGCGGCTTGTTCCAGCGTGCCTTGCCAACCATAACGGTTGAGCACCCAGTCTATTTCGGTATATCGCGGGTCTTGCTTGACAAGCGTTTTCCACATGGCATCCGCTTGTAGCTGGTGTTTGCGTAGCTGATGAACAGCCGCCATCGCCGCGATAGCATAATGATAATCTGCGTTTAGGTCTAGGGCGTATTGTAAATCGTCAAAAGCGGCTTGTTCCTCACCCATCAGCGCATACACTCCGCCCCGGCTGTAATAGACGCCCGGCTGGTCATCGGCCAGTTGCACGGCGTACTCTGCATCTGCCAGCGCGGCCTCATAATCGCCGTCCATCGCCACCAGAAACCCGCGCCCGGCATAAGCTGGTGCAAAGCGTTTGTCCTGCACGATGGCACTGTCGTATTGTGCTTTGGCGCGTTCCGGCTGGCGCAATTGGATGTAAATTTCTGCAAGATTAGCATAGGCGGCAAGGTGGCGTGGGTCTTGCTCCAGGTAGGTTTCATAATCCTGCGCCGCTTGCGTCAGGTTCTCCAGGTGCTGATGCGCCAGTGCCCGGTAGTAGAGCGCCTTTTTATAATCCGGGTATGTGTTGAGGATGCGCTCAGTCTCCGCCAGGACGCCCTCATAATCCTGTTGGCTAATCAACGTCTTGACGCGCATCTGATACAAGCCTTGTTCGCTTGGGTCGGCGGAGAAAGGATCACCAAGCGGTTGCTTGGCAAGTTGTGGGTTTTCCATCACCAATGACAACGCATCGCGTTCTCGCCGGGCAACATCCATGTTAGGGTTCATCTGTAAGGCTTTGTTGTAATGCTCCAATGCTTGTTGGAGCTTGCCCTGACTTAAAAAATTGCGGGCGTGCAGATAGTTGATGAATGCGTTGGGGTGTTGGAACGCGCCGAACTGCCGCGCCAGCAGAAAGCCGCCCCCACCCAAGACAATCATCAGAACCACCAGCCCTAAAAATTGCCCACCGCCACCGATGCTGGTGAGAATGATCATCGCGGCGAAGAAAATGAGAAAGTAATTCCACCAACCCATGAGATTTATCTCCTGTCTGTTTCACTCCACATTATAGCAAAATCGCCAAAACGACAGAGTGAATTTTCCGTGTTGGTTCAGTTTTTAGCCTGTATTCATCTGTAGGGGTGGGGATTAAGGGGAACTAAGGACTTGGCGCAGTTCTACCGCCCATGCCTGATGCCGCGACGCAATCTGCGCGAGATCATCCAGCACCGGGATCGCTTCCGCAAAGCGGCCTAAATCAAACAGGATTTGTGCTTTGTAGTACAGTGCTTCCGGGTTTTGGGGGGTGCGTTCCAGCACGGAATTAATCTGCGCGATGGCGCGTTCGCTCTCCCCATTAAGGTGCAATGTCCAGCCATAGAGCGCGATGGCGTCTACTTCGGTGGGGGCTTGCTCCAACAAAGTGCGGAGCGTATCCGGCGCTATCGGGTAAGACTCTTGGATGTAAAAACGGGCTAAACGGCGCACATACGGCCCGGCGGATTCCGCGATTTGTACGGCGTAGTTCAGCCAATAGGCCGCCGTCGATAAATCCCCTAGTCTTTGGTAAGTCGTGCCAAGTTCGGCATAGTAAGCCGGTTCTTGTGGGTTGAGTTGTACCGCCTGGGCGAAGGCATCCCGGCTGAGGTCATCTGCGCCGGACTCACGCAGATACAGCCCATGAACATAATGCACCCCACCACTATCCGGTGCTTGTGCTAATGCGGAGTCTATCCATGCTTGACCATCCATGCCCTGTAGCTGACGCGCAAGGCCGATATAAGCCAACGAGAGCGCGTCCGTCATGTTCCAGTCACTAGCATGGCGGAAGGCGCGTTCTGCCAGCGCGTGTTCATTCTGCAATAACAGCGCCCGGCCTACCCGCACACCCAGCGCCGGGTCTGCTGGATTCTGTGTGATTTCCACCAGCACCAATGCGGCAGTTTGCGCGAATGACGGCGGCTGATTCACACGGTCAAGGTGTTGGGCGGCCTGGATGGGGTCACTGGGTGCTAGGATAAGACCGAGATAATAATGGGCGAACGTGCTATCGGGGGTGATTGTCAACAATGCCCGTAGGGAATCCGTCGCGCTACGCCATTGTTGGAGCGCGATATAGGCATTGCTGAGGCGTTGTAACGTGGCTTCGTCGGTTGGGTTGGCCGCGCCCCAGTGGATGGCCGCGCCGCGTAAATCACCCATCTGGCTGAGCAAGTTCCCGGCCTGGATATGACGTTCCGGTGTCCATCCGGTTTGGGTGGCCTCCCACCGGACGCGATAAAACGACTGCGCGGGACGTTGCGGGTCAACGGTCAGGGCAAAGGCTAGCGCCCCCGCTAGCGCCAATACAACGCCCACTATAAAAGCATAGCGGCGCATTAAGCATCCAGTGCATCCATGCCCAACGCCTGCCGCACAACGCGCTCGACTTCGTCCGGCACAATGGGCTTAACAATATAGCTATACACGCCCTGTAATTTGCCAATTAGCCGGTTAGCGGGGTCATCCAGCGCGGTGATGACGATCACACGGGGCATATGGCCTTTGGTCTCTTCCAGGCGCTCTTTGATTAAATCCATGATTTTCCAGCCTGTTGTATCCGGTAGGCTGATGTCCAGCAAAACCACATCCGGGTCAAGCTGATTAAACTTTTCTAAAGCCTTGTTGCCGTGTGTTTCGTGGATGATGTGTAAATCAAGGCGCTCCAACGTCGCCTGAATAACCTCTGCCAGTTCGACGGTATCCTCCACCAACAGCACTTTATACTGTGTGCTTGTCGGTGCGAGTGCTTCTATACTGGGCTGGGGAACCGCGAGCGGGGTCGGCTGTGTGCCGCCTTCCAGCGCCTCATCCTGGATGTTATTGTCGTCTTTGCCTTCCGCGCTGACTGTATTCGCATGGTAGGCTTCCGATGGGTGGGTGTCTGCTTCGTGGGCGACGATGACTACCGGCAGGGTGGAAGTCCGTAGGGTAGATTTTGGCTCAAAATCCAACGTCGCGCCGTCTTCGCTTTCCACCAATTTATTCACGTCTAGGGCTGATTGCGCTGTCACGGATAGGGCCTCTATCATCAATCACTATAATTACAAATGATTATAACGTAGATGTTGGCTTGTGTCTTGTAATGATTTTTGTGACACTGCACATCTTCTATCTGCTAAAAATAAGTTGCACAAAACATCAATATCTCTTTTACGAAGTGTAGCACGAAAGTTCTATTTTGAGGGGTTAAAAAATCCCCAAATTCTGGGGATTTAATGGCGTGCGTTTCAACAGGATAACAACAAATTCTGACAAGTTAGGGCTTTTTATCATCATCGCGGCGGCGGACTAAACCGCCCAACATCGCGCTACCGATGCTATCAGCCATCGTGGGAGTCTTAAGCGTCAACTTATCCTTATGCCATGTGTTTTTGCTACGTAAATTAATCCATGTTTCGTAGGTTTTCGCTTTGTCTTCCAGCAGAACAGCCAAAGAATCGCGGTCTGCTTCGTGGATGAGGTCGCGCAGGAGCGTAAGCACTTTGATAAAGGCGTTGATGTGGCGGGTGAGTTGGTCGCCACTATCCAGCCATAAGCGGAGCAAGTCGTCCGGGTGGCGGTCGAACAGGAAGTGTGTCATCGCGCCGAAGGCGGGGTTCGTCAGGCGGCGTGTATCCTCCCAGCCTTCATTCTCGGTCGCCAGACTAAACAATGCCACACCTAGCAGAGCAGGTAGCGATTCGGTCAGGCTAGCGAGTGCGTCATGCTCTGCCGGGTCAAAAAAGTGGGGTGTCGCGCCAATTAGCACCGATAAATCATGCGCTAGTGTGATGGCTTCTTCCGCACATTTTACGCTGGGCATAAGCATCATCACGCCATTGTCAAAAAAATCACTGGTGGCACGTGTGGTTTCGTCCAATCCTTCAAACAGATATTTAGCGTTGGACATAGGTGCGCCGCATACCAGATGCGCGCCTTGTGGCAGGTGTTTTTCCGCCGCTTGCATGGTGTTTTGCTTTAATGCGGAAAGGTCAATCACGACGGTTCCGCGTGTCAATGAACCGCCAATCAAGTGATAAAGCGCGTCTACTTCGCCATATGGCATGGCGACAATGACGATGTTTTTATCGCGCACGACTTCCACCGGCTTGCTTTTATGCTGGTCAATCGCGCCCATGTCTTTGGCGGTGCGGCTTTTATCCGCAACAGAATCATAGCCTGTAATCGTAAATGTATGCGTGCCTTCCGTCTGGGTGTGACGCTTGAGTGCCAGCCCGAAGGACGTGCCCAAGCGCCCCAGCCCTAAAATACCTACTTGAATTTGTGCCATTTTCAAACCTCTCTAAAATCAACAACTTTGCTTTAATTTGCATCGTCGGCGGCCTTTAACCGCCGCAGAAGGTCAATATATGTCGGGTTCTCATGCGTGATGATTGCCTCCGCATGGTGGCGGATAAGCCACAGCGCTCGGTCTGTGCCGCCTACCGCCGCCACCAATTCCGCACTCCAACGGGGATGATGCACTCCAACGGCGAACATCCGTCGCCAACCTGTTGCATTTTCGTCCATGCTCCAGCGTTGGTGTAACTTCGGCATGATTTTACGCACGACGACGACGAGTGACTTCTGCCATAGTGACAACGGATAGCGGATTTTGCCGACATCGTGCAATAGAGCGGCGACGGCTAAATCCGGCGGTGTATGGGCGTCCTGTGCGTGTACGGCCCGTAAAACGTTGAGGCTATGCAACTGCTCTGCCCGGCGCAATTGACGAAAGAGCGTCATCTGTGCGGGTGAGAGATGCGCCGCCGCCAATGCTTCATCAACAGGCACAGAAAAGGCCAATAATGCCCGCACACCTTGTTTTATGCGTGTCCTGACGGCCATGCTGTGCGCCTAAATGCCGATGATCGCGCTGGTAAGGCCGCCGCCCAGTTCCCCTAAAATCATGCCGAGAATGTTAAGCTGGGCTGGCAGGAAGCTCCCGGCGGCGAAGCTGAGCAGGATAAGCCCTAAAAAGATGTACTGCGTGTTCATGGCGTTGCGTTGCCACCAATACGCCATCTCCGGCGGCAGTAGGGAAAGGGTCATGTGCCAGCCATCCAACGGGAAGAAGGGCAACAGGTTAAACAGGAACAAAAACACGTTGAACAACACAAAGATATAGAACGCGAAAAACAAATCCGGGCTACCGCCCCATACCGAAACAGGGATGATGCGTAAGATAAGCCCGGCAACGATAGCAACCAGTAGGTTAGAGACAGGCCCGGCGGCGACGGCGGCGAAGTAGCCCCAACGCGGGTTACGCATCCGGTGGGCGGCGATAGGCGCCATGCCCAAAATGCCGAAGCCAATCAATACAAACATGATGAATCCCGGCCAGTAGATGTGAACGCTGGGGTCAAGCGTCAGTCGGCCTTCCTTCTGCGGGACAGGGTCGCCCATCAGGTGTGCAACGTAATTATGGGCGAACTCATGAATGGTCATACCAATGAGCGCGGCCAGGATAATAGCGATTAACGCTACCGGTGTAAGGTTGCTTCCGAAGAGTAACAAGGTGTATCTCCTTGATTTTATGCCACCAATATATCATTCTAACATTTCTCCCTATCGAGGTTAAACTGTGTATTATGTTAAAATCTGCGCCAGTGTGATAGCATAGAAAAATAAAATATCAAAATTTAGTAGGGAGCAAACTTTGACTAAGCGCGTTGTATTTTGGATGTCTGACACCGGAGGCGGTCACCGTGCGGCGGCAGAAGCGATTAGCGAAGCGCTCCGGTTGCGGTATGGTGCGGAAAACATCGAAGTTGAACTGGTGGACATCTTCCGCGAGTGTCGCTGGCCGTTAAACAAAATGCCAGAATTCTACCCATGGTTAATCAATAAAAGTGCGCGGCTGTGGGGTTGGGGGTATCATATCGCCAATACTAAGCCCGTTTATGCACTCAATAAACGTATGATGTATCGCGGCAATCGCAGGCGACTGCGAAACGTTATCGCCCGTCATCCGGCGGATGTCGTGGTGAGTGTGCATTCCATCCTCACGCCGCCGATGATGTATGCCTACCGCTCGTTTGTTACGCGCCCCCCTGTGATTACTGTTGTGACGGATTTAGTCTCTACACCGCGCTACTGGTATGACCGCCGTGTGGATTTTACATTTCTGCCCACCGAGGCGGCTTATCAACGTGGCCTGAAGCGCGGCATGAAGCCAGAGAAGATGAAGATTGTCGGGTTGCCGGTACATCCGCGTTTTGGGGAATTACGCGACCGCGACGAAATACGCCGTGAGCATGGATGGGATAACGACTTGCCCGCGATCCTGCTGGTAGCAGGTGGGGATGGCGTGGGCACATTGCAGGAAACCGCGCTGGCAATCGACGCGCTGGATGTCTCGTGTCAACTGGTGATTGTCACAGGCAAGAACGCGGCACTCAAGGCACGGTTGGAAGCTATGACATGGAAGCATCCGGCGCACATCTACGGCTTTGTGCGGGATATGCCCGATAAAATGAATGCGGCTGATATTCTGGTGACTAAAGCGGGGCCAGCCACCATCAGCGAGGCATTCATCACCGGGCTTCCGGTAATCCTGAGCGGCAAAATTCCCGGCCAGGAGACAGGCAATGTGTCGCATGTGGTAGACAACGACGCGGGGGTTTTCGCCAATACGCCGCAAAAAGTCGCGCAGACCGTCTATGAGTGGCTGAATGAAGACCCCAACCATCTGGAAGACCGCAAGGCTAACGCCCTCAAGCTGGCAACACCGGATGCTGTCTGGCAGATTGCCGAAGCAGTATGGGAATATGCCCATAAGCCGCCTGTGCCAACGAAAAACAAGCGACGTTTAAGTAAACAGTCCAAGCCGACACTTAAGACTTTGACCTCTGATAACGTGAATAATAAGTAGTCGTTCTTCCAGCTTGGATGACGGCTCAAATATGAAACAGGGAGAAATTGTTTTATGAAAGCAGTTATTTTAGCCGCCGGGCAGGGCACACGCCTACGCCCGGTTACGCTGACGATGCCTAAGCCATTGGTGCCCGTCGCCAATCGCCCCCTGATTGCCTTTGCGATTGAAGTGCTTAAACGCACAGGGCTAACGGAAATCGGCATTGTAGTAAACAACTTAGAATCGCCTATTTTGCAAGCATTGGGAGATGGCGAATCGCTTGGCGTAAAGCTGACCTACATTGTGCAAGCGGAGCAACACGGCCTTGCACACGCGATTAGCCTTGCCCATGATTTTGTGGGTGATGAGCCATTCTGTGTTTTTCTGGGGGATAACATCTTCCAGGATAAAATGGAGTCACTTCTGCGGGACTTTGCCGCTTCCGATGCTGACGCGGCGATTGCTTTAGGTGAAGTCGCTGACCCGACGCGCTTCGGCATTGCAGAAATTGAAGATGGCGCAGTAAAGCGTGTGGTCGAAAAGCCGAAGAACCCTACGTCTAATCTGGCGATTTGTGGCGTGTATCTGTTCCGTTCATCCATCTTCGATGCCATCGGGCGCATTAAACCCTCATGGCGCAATGAGCTAGAGATTACCGACGCGATACAGGAACTCATCGACGACAACAAGAAGATTTACCCCTACACCTTGCAAGGGTGGTGGATTGATGCAGGCAAACCGGACGCCATTATCAACGCCAATCATCTCGTTTTAGGGGATATGCCCTATACCCCCGCGCCGGAAGATGAACGAATTCAGGCCGGTTCGACGGTATCGCATCGCGTGATTTTGGGCAAGGATAGCCAGATTATCAACAGCGTCATCCGGGGGCCTGTGATTATCGGCGATAACGTGGTCATCAAAGATAGCTATGTTGGCCCGTATACGTCCATTGGCGATAACGTGCAAATTGAGCAGAGCGAAATTGAAGCCAGCATCGTGATGAAAGACTGCGTGCTGAAGAATGTGCCCGGACGGTTGGACTCCAGCTTGTTAGCAGACAACACACACGTTGTCTCCGCATCGGAGCAATTACCGGCTGTGCAACGGCTTATTCTGGCGGAAAACAGCTACGTGCAACTGTAGCACTGCATGAGGATGGCATCATGATTCAATCGGCGGTCTGCCGCTAGCCTGCTGGCGGTAAGGCCGCATCACCCCTCAATGGCCTTAGATGGTCATACGAAATCCTTCGGGCAAACATTATCGTAGGCTCATCTACGAGAATCACTTTTGGATAGGACAACAAAACCATGACACACAACGGACAGGCAAACGGTGCAGGCGAGACCGGCACAGAGAAGGTTAAGCGCGGTTTAGCGCAGATGCTCAAGGGCGGCGTAATTATGGATGTGGTCACGCCGGAACAAGCGCGGATTGCAGAAGATGCGGGCGCGTGCGCGGTAATGGCTTTGGAGCGCGTCCCGGCGGACATCCGCGTGCAGGGCGGCGTAGCGCGGATGAGTGACCCGGATATGATTGAGAGCATCATCGGCACTGTCAGCATCCCGGTGATGGCAAAGGCACGCATCGGCCATTTTGTTGAAGCACAGATTTTGCAGGCGCTGGGCGTGGACTATATTGACGAGAGCGAAGTTTTGACCCCTGCGGATGAAGAACATCACATCGACAAGACCCGGTTTAAAATCCCCTTTGTGTGTGGTGCACGGAACTTAGGCGAAGCCCTGCGGCGCATCAACGAAGGCGCGGCGATGATTCGTACTAAAGGCGAAGCAGGTACGGGTGATGTGGTGGAAGCCGTGCGTCATGCGCGGTCTGTTGTGGGGGCTATCCGGCAAATCAGCGCGATGTCGGAAGATGAATTGTTCACCTATGCGAAGGACATCCAGGCGCCTTACCATCTGGTTAAAGAAACAGCCGCACTGGGGCGTTTGCCTGTAGTGAATTTTGCGGCGGGGGGCGTGGCGACTCCGGCAGACGCGGCACTGATGATGCAACTGGGCGTTGATGGCGTGTTTGTTGGCTCTGGCATCTTCAAGAGTGGTGATCCGGCCAAGCGTGCAAAGGCCATTGTCGAAGCTGTGACACACTTCAATGATGCGGATGTGCTGGCGCGGGTCAGCCGCAACTTGGGCGAAGCGATGGTTGGAATCGG
>DAIMZF010000034.1:0-27954 GCA_036734085.1 Aggregatilineales bacterium | reverse complement strand
TGCTACACAATATTTGCATAGGGTGACAACATTTTGTACACTTACGCTTAAAATTTACGTTTTTTGTTATTTATGGAAAGGTTATTCTCATGAGAAAATTACACATAATTTTAAGTTTTTTCATCATGCTTATGCTCTCCGTTGGCAGTATTGTCCAAGCACAGGACGAAGAAACCCCGCCCATAGGCTTTTGGGATGAATGCCCCACACCACAAAACCTACCATCAACTGTGACAATAGGCGCGATTTTTGGCTTGTCCGAAGCTGTCTCTGTTTATGGAATCTCCCAGCGCCAAGCTGTTGAATTAGCCATCAGCGAAGTCAACGCATGGGCTTATTTAGGGGATGATGTAACACTAGCCGCATTGTTTGAAGACTCTGCTGGAAACGCCCAACAAGCCATTGCCGCTATGGAAAAATTAGTGGTTGAAGATGGCGTTATCGCTGTACTAGGGCCCACACTTTCCACCGAAGCATTCGCCGCCGACCCTATCGCACAGGAAAACGGTACCGTCGTGATGGGTGTTAGCAATACGGCTATTGGCATCACAGATATGGGCGACTTTGTATTCCGCAACAGCCTGCCAGAATCCGCCGTTATTCCCGGCACAGTTGGGCAAGCTGTGGAATTACTGGGACTTGAACAAGTTGCCGTGATGTATGGTGACGATGACGACTTTACCATCAGTGGCTATGATGTATTTTTAGACGCGCTGGAAGATAATGATGTTGAAATTTTAGGCACAGAAACATTTGCGCGTGGCGACCGCGATTACAGTTCCCAACTTACCAGCCTGATTGCACGCCAACCCGATGCATTAATTGTCTCCGCACTGGCGGCAGAGGCTGTACAAATCATCATACAGGCGCGTGAACTCGGCTTTGATGGCCCCATCATCGGTGGTAACGGCTTTAACTCCCCTGCTGTCATCGAACAGACCGGCGAAGACTCCGAAGGTGTTATCGTGGGTGCCGCGTGGAACATCGGCGACCCCGACCCGGAACCAAGCAGTCTTGCCTTCCAGGAAGCGTTTTTAGAAGCCTATGGGGTAGAGCCTGACCAATTCGCCGCACAAGCTTACACAGGGGCATGGTTAGTAGCAACCGCCATCCGTTGCGCGGATTCTGACGATAAGAGCGACATCCGCGATGCACTAGCCGCCATAGAGGATTTCCCCAGCCCACTTGGGTTATTCAGCTTTGATGAAAACCGCGACCCGGTACATGATCCTATCGCACAAATTGTGTTTGATGGCGCGTTTGCTCCGCTTGCACTTGCTATCGAAGAAATGGAATAAGTATTTGTTCACGACGCATACTTGAGAGGTAATAACTTTATATCTCAAGTATGCGCCAACCAAAAAGCGCGGCGTTCCCAATGGATAGCACATTTTTTCAACAGATTATCAATGTTATCTCACTCGGTTCAATCTATGCCCTGTTTGCGCTTGGATATTCGCTGGTATTCAGCGTCTTGGGTGTATTGAACTTAGCACACAGCGCCCTGTTTATGTGGGGGGCATTCATCGGCTTACTGGTCACGGATAAGCTCGGTCAGCCGTTGTGGGTGGCACTGATCGCGGCCATGATTGGCACAGGCATCATCAGTGTCATGCTGGAAATTATCGCTTTCCGGCCTTTAAGAAAGCGTGGTGCGGCACGCATCGCACAATTGATTAGTAGTATCGGGGCGGCTATCCTGCTGGTCAACATCGCTCAACTGCTCTTTATCCGCATATACAGCCGGGTTGAAGCCGCTTATCCGCGCGATCTTATCCCACGTCAAGCAATCATCATTGAAGAGCTTAATTTACGCATTACCCCCGCAAGGCTCATCGTTATCATTGCCGCGCTTATTATCATGGTGTTGCTTCAGTACCTCGTCACACGTACTTCGCTCGGCCAGCAGATGCGCGCAGTGGCTTTTAACCAGCGTACAGCCAGCTTGCTCGGCATTGATGTAAACCGTATCTTCTTGTTGACGTTCTTCTTAGCAGGTGCATTAGGCGGTATGGCAGGTGTGTTTTATGCATTGATTACTAACGTGGTTGACCCTTTCATCGGCCAGAATATCGCACTCATCGGCTTGACTGCCATTGTATTAGGCGGGATGGGGAGCATCAACGGGGCTGTACTAGGCGGGTTTATCGTGGCTGGCATACAAATTTTCAGCGTGGATACAGTGGGCAGTAGTTACCGTGACGCCTTGGTATTTAGCTTACTGTTTGTTATTTTATTGGTGCGGCCTCAGGGTATTTTAGGTCAGCCAGAATCCACACGGGCTTGATGAGGACACTATGGATCCGATAATCGAAGCCTTACTCAGCATTTTACGCCCCATCGGTGTTACAGAGCCAGTTTTACAATTTATGTTGGTCAATGCCATCTTAGGCATTAGTATGTATCTGTTGCTTCAAACGGGCATGTTTTCACTGGCAAATGCAGGATTTATGGCAATTGGCGCGTATGTTAGCGTATTGCTGACCAAAGAGCTAGGCTTTTCGCTGGGGAGCGCCTTACTTTTAAGCATGATCATCTGTGCAATAGTTGCGGTTCCTATTGGCCTGCCGGTATTGCGATTACGAGACATTTATTTGGCTATCGCTACGATAGGTTTCGGGGAAGTCATCCGTATATTTTTCTTAAATGTCGATAACCTCATTTTAAGTTATTTCAACACGTTTCAGGGCGCGGAATTACGCCGATACGAATTATTTGGCGGTGGGCGTGGCGTACGAAACGTCGCAAAACTCACAGAGACATGGCATCTTATCCTGTTTTTGATTGTTGTTATTTTTTTACTTACAAGGTTACATCGCTCTCGTTTCGGGCGGTCTATGGCGGCAATCCGCCAGGATGAACGTGTAGCGGCGACTATGGGGATTAACGTTGTTTATGTCAAGAATGTCGTATTTATATTCTCCGCAATGTTGGCGGGTGCGGCAGGGGCATTCAACGGGCATCTAACACGTATCGTTACGCCGGATATGTTCGGCTTTGACCGTGCCGTTGATATTCTCGCGTTCGCAGTCCTGGGAGGTACGTCCACTTGGGTTGGGCCTATCGTCGGCGGATTGGTGCTCACTGCCTTGCCGGAGGTCTTGCGGCGATTTAACGAACTTCGCGGTATCTTTAGTGGTCTCGTGTTACTCCTCGTCATTGTGTACCTACCCGGCGGTCTAATTAATCCGCAAGGTTGGCGCAAATTATGGCAATCTGCTAAGCGACGATTGCAAGCACCAACCACATCAGCGTCGGCAGAGGATCATTGAGATGTTGGAACTACACGATGTCTCACGAAATTTTGGCGGCTTACAAGCCTTATACAATGTCAATTTGAAGGTAGGACAAGGGCGTATCATCGGGTTGATTGGCCCAAACGGAGCAGGCAAAACAACGCTTATCAACAATATCAGCGGCCTAGACCACCCCTCAAGCGGACAAATTACATTTGAGGGTAAAGCGATTCATGCTAGCACACCCCATAAAATCAGTCGCTACGGCATCGCTAGAACCTATCAAAACATCCGCTTATTTAATGATATGACTACTTTTGAAAACCTCATCATCGGCCAGCACGGGCAGGGCCATGCATCTTTGTTAGAGGCGATAGTTTTTATGCCAACATTCCTCCGGGAAGAACGCGCTTTAAAACAACGGGCATACGAGCTTATTACACAGTTCAATTTAACGGATGTCGCCAACATCCCCGCAGGGACGCTCCCGTATGGTGCTCAACGCCGTTTGGAGATGGCGCGGGCATTAGCGACTAATCCCAAACTTATCCTGTTGGATGAGCCAACGGCAGGGATGAACCCGACCGAAACACGCGAATTAGGCGAACAAATTGTCCAGTTGCCGCAAAAAGGATTATCTGTGCTCGTCATAGAGCATGATATGTCGCTAATTCATCAGGTATGTGATGAAGTGTACGTTTTAAACTTCGGACAGATTATCGCGCATGGTACGCCCACAGAAATCCGTCAAAATCCGTTGGTCATAGAAGCGTATCTGGGTAAAGAATAATGATCTTACTTAAGGTTACGAATTTGCAGGCCAGCTATGGTGCGATCAAAGCCTTGCGCGGCCTGTCCTTCCAGATGGATGAAGGACAGGTGATAACACTCATCGGCGCAAACGGCGCGGGCAAAAGCACCATATTGAACACCCTTAGCGGTTTGCAGAAGGCTAAAATGGGACAGGTGATATTTAATGGCAGAGACATCACCAACCTTGCGCCCAATCGCATCGTTGCAGACGGACTTATTCAAGTCCCGGAGGGACGCCAGGTGATTGCAAATATGTCCGTTTATGAAAACCTGACCATTGGCGCCAATGTACGCGGAGAAAAGCAAATTAAATCTTTGTTGGATGACATCTTTGGGCGCTTCCCACGCCTAGCAGAACGTCGTGGACAAAAAGCGGGCTTGCTGAGTGGGGGCGAACAGCAAATGTTAGCGGTTGGGCGCGCGCTGATGATGCGTCCGCGTTTGCTAATGTTGGATGAACCCAGTATGGGATTAGCCCCCCTGCTTGTCAATCAGATTTTTGACATTATTAAAGAGATTAAAACACAAGGAATACCTATCCTGCTGGTGGAGCAAAACGCACGCAAAGCCCTGGAAATTGCGGATTATGCGTATGTGCTCGAACGCGGGAGCATCACACGAGAAGGCGCGGCACACGAACTGAGCCAAGATGAACAAGTGATTTCTGCATATCTTGGTTAGCCTAAAATCAAGGGTTTAAAAAGCATTTGACGAAACTGTGATAAGCGTTTTCATTCCAGCCTAAACACCCCTTTCCAAACAGCTAAGGCGCTATACTGATAAAGTTGTTTACACCTATTATCAGAAACGGAGCGTCTAGTGAACACACCTTCTTTACGTGCGTTTTTACGCAACCCTGAATTACAAACGCCGACGCTTGTTATGGATTTCGACATCGTCAACCAAACTTATGATCGCTTTATGCAAGCGTTTCCGGATAGTGATATTTACTACGCGGTCAAGGCCAATGCCAACCCGCTTATCAATAAAACGGTTATCACACGGGGCGGCGGCCTGGAAATTGCCTCACTTGCAGAGTTAAATCTTGCATTGAACGCTGGCGCAACGGGTCGGCAGATTATTTGCAGTAACCCCATTAAAAATCCGGCCTTCCTGCGAGCGATGCAACAAGCAGACGTTTATGCTATGGTTGTGGATTCTACCTATGAAGTCGAGAAGATCGCCCAACATGCGCCCGGTAGCCGTGTTTACATCCGCCTTGCGGTGGATAACACAGGTAGTGTGCTTCCGTTGGCGGGCAAGTTCGGCGTGAGCGGTGAGCAAGCAATTGAATTGGCTGATTTAGCGGCAGAGCTTGGCCTGTGGCCGATTGGCTTATCATTCCATGTTGGTTCACAGTGCCTGTCTCCACAAAATTGGGTAACCGCCCTGCGTGCCTGCGGCCATGTGTGGAAGCAAGCCCTTAAACACGGCCACCGCTTTCACTTTTTAGACATTGGGGGTGGCTTCCCTGCCGGGAATTACCATGACGACAGTATCCCAACCATTGAAGAAATCGGCGCATTGGTCATGCCTGCTGTCAAGGAAAACATCCCGAACCATAACGACATTATGCTGGTGCTGGAGCCAGGGCGTGGCCTCGTCGGTGAATCAGGACGGCTTATCACGCGGGTAGAAGGCAAGGCAGAACGTGGTGAGGATATGTGGCTTTACCTTGATGCAGGCGTGTTTAATGGCTTGATGGAAACTTATGAAGGCTTCCCACCTGTTGTGCATCTCTTGGCAGATAACGCCCACTTACGCCCACGCCGCACTTACACACTTGCTGGGCCTAGCTGTGATAGTTGTGATGTGATTGCGCGGGATATTGAACTACCGGAAATTCATATTGGTGACGCGCTGGTCTTTCTGGATGCGGGTGCTTATGTATGTGAATACGCCACCACATTCAACGGCTTCCCGGTGCCGGAGTTCGTGCCACTTAATGCAGAAGAACCCTTCAACATTGCGTTGATGCCTGCCTGACACAGCCTCAACTAAAAGCAAAAGCCGCAGAGTGTAAAAACTCTGCGGCTTTTTGTTTACATTAGAATATAGAATCAAAAACGCAGTTCTTGTAGTAAGAACTGCGTTGAATAAACAAAGTTTGTCGGGTTTTTAGCCAGATGTCGTGGCTAAATCCACACGCACGCCCGGCCCCATCGTCGGTGCAAGCACCACACGGCGGATGTAAATCCCCTTCACGCCAGAGGGCTTAACGCCGTTCACCGCACTGAGGATCGCCTGCGCGTTTTCCAGCAATTGTTCTTCACTGAAGGACGCCTTGCCGATGGGCACATGCAGGTTTCCGGTCTTATCGTTACGGAATTCCACACGCCCCGCTTTAAGCTCGGCCACTGCGCGAGCCAGGTCATCGGCTTCAACCACTGTACCGGCCTTCGGGTTAGGCATCAAACCACGCGGCCCTAGTACACGCGCCACCTTACCTACCTTCTTCATCATGGAAGGTGTGGAAAGAGTCGCGTCAAAGTCGAGGAAACCTTCTTTTACAATGCGCTCAATCACTTCGTCATCTGCAACCACATCAGCACCTGCGGCTTGGGCGGCGCGGGCTTCTTCACCTTCGGCGAAGACCAACACGCGGACGCTTCTGCCTGTACCATGCGGTAACATGACTGTGCTACGCACTTGCTGATCACTGTGGCGGGGGTCAATCCCTAAGCGAACGTGCATTTCCAGGGTTTCATCAAACTTGGCATTTGCCATCTTCTTAGTCAGCGTGACGGCTTCACCTAGCTGATAGTAGGTATCACGGCTGAATAACTTGCTTAATTCAGTATAACGTTTACCGTTTTTTGGCATTTGGTTTTCTCCTCGTGGTACGAATGAGCGTCTTCACGCTCTCCCACTACATATTATTTACAGAGTTTACTCTACGACTTGCACACCCATTTGACGGGCTGTACCTTCGATTTGACGCATTGCGCCTTCAATATCAAGCGCATTGGTATCACCCGCGTCCATCTTAATTTGGGCAATTTCGCGGACTTGAGCGCGGGTCAGGCTACCCTTGCTGTCTGTCTTCGGGTTAGAAGCCCCTTTGTCAATCCCAGCCGCACGCTTAATCAAGAATGATGTGGGCGAGCTTTTAAGGCGGAACTTGAAGGAGCCATCAGAAAAGACGGTGATTTCCGCCGGGATGATTTCCCCCATGCGGTTTGATGTACGTGCGTTGTATTCCTTACAAAATCCCATCAAATTGATGCCATGTTGAGCTAAGGCCGGGCCGATTGGCGGCGCAGGGTTAGCTTTACCGGCGGCAATCTGAAGGGTCACAATTGCTTTGACTTTCTTCGCCATTGGATACCTCTTCAGTAATTACGGAAAAACCATCAGATTATAGCAAACTACGACGTTGCTTCGGTAGGGTGTGTATACTACACGCGCTCAACTTCTAAAAAGTCGAGTTCAACCGGAGTTTCGCGCCCAAAGAAATTGACCATCACGCGGACTTTGTGCTTGTCGGCGTCGATGTCGGCTACTTCGCCGATAAAATCATTAAACGGCCCGTCAATAATACGGACTTTCTGCCCCACTTTGAAGTCCACTTTGTAGCTCGGTGTATCGCTGGACATGCGGGCGAAAATCTGTTTTACTTCGTCTTCCTGTAACGGCGTGGGGTCATTGCCCATGCCAACAAAGCCCGTTACTCCCGGCGTATTGCGAACAACATACCAGCTATCTTCGTCCATCTTCATCTGCACAAGGATATAACCGGGAAAAACGCGGCGTTCAACTTCGCGGCGTTTGCCATCTTTAACTTCAATTTCTGTTTCAGTTGGCACAACCACATCAAAGATGCTTCCCGTCATGCCCATTGTTTCGATACGTTGACGGATGGCGTGCTCTACCTTGTTCTCGTAACCCGAGTAGCAATGTATTACATACCAGTGTTTTTCTGCATCAACCTGGTCGTACAAGCTCGGGTCATCTAATATGGACGGTACATCCGATAAATCGTCACCATCATCCAGATAGACTGGCTCCGGGTCGTAATCATCTTGTGGAGTATTGATGTCATCAGCCATCAGACGCCACTCCTTCAAAAACTTTTAACGGGCAAGGTGCTAAAATGGCGCAATTTCGCTCTGTTGTTGGTTGCGTTTGAACCATTGGCGAATGACAATATATGCGCCAACGACCGCAATACCAAAAACGACAAAAACAAGCGGATTTTCCAGCCCAGCACGGAACAATTGCGTAAAGCCAATAGAGATTGTGCCTAAGCCAATAGCGGAGGCAATCGTCACCATCATGACAATACGGGTCAGCCGTACCAATTCCTCACGGGTAGGCCACACGACTTTATCAAGCTCGTCCTGTACACCTTGCAAATATTCACGAATAGACCGGAAGGTACGAACAACAAAGTTGCCGCCGCCTTCTTCCGTTTGCTTGTTACGTCTACCCGGTGTGATGCGCCCCTTGCTTGTGGTTAAAGCGCGTTCGCCTTCGGCGTCTAACTCCACTTCTTCCACTTCTTCTTCGGCACGGTTACGCCGCCGCCGCGATTTGTTTTCTACTGCTTCGTCCACAGCCATGTGATTCTGACTCCTTCGCCTCGTCACTTTGATAATTGAAGCGCTATTGTATCATAGCTCTATTATAGCAAACACCGTCACAAGGACGGTGTTTTGTTTTTCTTCAGGGGCAGAAGGGCTCGAACCCTCGACCTACGGTTTTGGAGACCGTTGCTCTACCAACTGAGCTATACCCCTACAAGATTGCATTGTTTATAACCGTTTAGAAGTCTAGCATTTGCTTAGCAGTTTGTCTAGCGGATATTTGTCTAAAATGTGTAAAGCGCGTTTTATTTGATTATCGCAAATCTGTTATAATATCCACCAACAGATAAAGGAATATGCCACATCATGAGTGGAGAAACACGCGGAATCGCTAAAATTACATGGAATGACCCAAACAATGGTGAAAAACACGAGTATGTGCTGGAAGAAGGCGCTACCGCCAGCATCGGTCGGGCATCCAGCAACGACATCGTGATTATTGACAAGCATGTTTCACGTCAACATGCAGTTATCACCTTCCGCGATGGGGTATTTGTGATTAGTGATTTAGGCAGTGTCAACGGCTCTTACCTCAATAACCAACGTATCGAGCAACCGCTCCCACTATTTGCTGGTGATGAAATCCGTTTATATGTGCCCATGCTACGTTTTTCTGCGGCAGATTCCGATGATAAAAGCCGTGCTATGCAGTCTGGACATTACATTACCACCACCATGAAGACTGGCGCAGGCAAGATTATTATCACCACAGGCTTACAAGAAGGCACGATGCTTCCGTTAATCAAAGCAGAAGTGACTATCGGCAGGGCTACCCAGCGTGCTACATGGGATATTGGCCTGCAAGACCCCTCTGTTTCCCGGCCACATGCCCGCCTCATCCGCGTAGAAACTGAATGGTTGATAGAAGACCTGAACAGTTCCAATGGCACAAAAATTAACGACAAAAGCGTTGAACCAGGCAATCAATACAAGTTGAGTGATGGCGATATTATCGCATTTGGGCACACGCTCGTTTTATTCCGCGCGGGGACATAACCTTCATGAATATTTTACACCCACACACCAAAGGATAATCCATGATTATTGACCAAATACCTTTGTTAGACGATTTACCCCCTGCCGCTAAAGCGTTAATTGCCCGTGTACTTTTCGTCATCATGACTATGGTTTTGATCGTAGTTCTACGCCATGTGATGACTCTGCTACTTCTTCGCCCTTTCAAGCGACTTTCTAATCGCATCGGTTATATTGATAACACGGTCGTGCTAAAGGCCATGATGCTCCCGCTACGGCTGTTTGTCATCGCAATAGCCATCACAATATCCGGCCAGATCTTCGCTGTGGGTGATAGTGTCGATGCTTTTATATCCAACATAGCGCGAACATTTATCGTTCTTGCGGTATTGGTCGGCATTTACCGGGTCATCGACTTACTGATGCCCTCCAGCACCCGCCTGTCCAACGTGACGGGTATCCTCCTGGAAGAACGACTAATCCCTTTCCTGCGGACGGGCATTAAGTTACTTATCATTGTTATAGGTGTCGTGATTGTTCTGCGCGACTGGAATTATGATGTCACCGGGCTAATTGCCGGGTTCGGCTTAGGTGGCTTGGCGTTGGCACTAGCCGCGCAGGATGTCGCCGCAAATTTATTCGGCTTTATGGCACTGGTCAGCGATAATCCGTTTGATGTTGGTGAGTTTATTATCACACCGGATGCTGAAGGTATTGTGGAGCATGTCGGCCTACGCACAACACGCCTACGACGTTTAGATCAAGCCCTGATTTATGTTCCGAATAGCAAAATGGCAAATTCAACCATTATTAATTGGTCACGGCTGGAAAAACGGCGCTTAGACTACACCATTGGCATCACGTATAACACAAGCACAGGTGACCTACGAGTCCTGCTCCATCGCTTGCGAGAGATGCTGAAAACGCAGGAAAAAGTGGACCCTGAATCAGTTGTTGTGTACTTTATGGATTTTGCGGACAGTGCCTTAGAAATTTTGATCCGGTGTTATATTCACATCAAAGATTGGTCAGAATTTCAAGCAGAAAAAGAGCGTATTCATCTGGAAGTCATCGAAATTGTGACGAGTTTAGGGCTAGATTTTGCATTCCCCAGTATGTCACTCTATGTAGAAAACATCCCACCCATCGCCGCCATGCCCGAAAAGCCTGAAGAAACGCCACCCAAGCTCACGTCTAAAGAACGTGCCCTTAAAGAAGGTGTCATCGAAGAAGTGCCTGATCCCGCCAAGACTACTGACAACCCGGAAGAAAACATCACCGGACAACAGGATGGATAAAGCAGGCTAATCCATCACAAACCAGTAGACGCCATAAGGTTCAAGTTCATTGTGTCCGGGTTGTGCCATAACACCCGTCAGCACATCCCGTTTGCCTGTGATGGTTGTGAACGCGCTCAGGTCTACGGATTGTGCCTGCCCTGTCACATTGAATAGCCCTAATACCGCGTTTCCATGTTCTGGCGTGCGTAATATCGCCAGAACCGCATCATTACCCACAGAAACAGCTTTCTGTGCCGCATTAGGATGAAAAGCCGCTTGTTCGATGCGGTGGTGTAATAATTTACTATAAGCATCAAACATCCTGGCACGGAAACTGGTTTTATCCGCCAATGATGCTTCAACATCATCAAGTGGTAATTTCGCCCGGTTAATGGCGCGATTATGCCCTAGCCGAAGCACCCCGTCAGTGTCGTTGCGTGTGCCAATTAAGCTATGAATATAAACTGCTGGAACTCCCGCAAGCGACAGGGCAACAGCCTGAGAAACCAGGAAGCACTTCACTTGTAACGCTATGGGTTCCTGCGGGTCAATCACAGCGTCAATATAGGTGATGTTTAGCTCATACGGGCTTTGATTGCCGTCACTGTTGCCCCGATACGAAACACGTCCGCCCCGTTTGTTGACGTGTTCAATCATCGCGTTTAACTCATCTTCACTCAAGATACCCTCTACAGGTCGCACGCCGATTCCATCGTGGGAGGCGGTGAAGTTAAAAAACGTGGTGCGCGGTGATGGGGCTTGCAGTGTGTTAATCCAATCACGCAATTTAACCACATTCCCGGTTAGCATCGTATGGAACAACAAAGGAGGCAACGTGAAATTATAGACCAGTTGTGCTTCGTTTGTACCATCACCAAAGTAGGAAATATTCTCGTGGTGTGGGACATTAGTCTCCGTGATTAGAATGACATGCGGCGCGATAACATCCAACACCGCCCGCATCAGTTGGACGATGGCGTGTGTTTGTGGCAAGTGGATGGAAGTCGTGCCAGGTTCCTTCCACAAAAAGCAAATCGCATCAAGGCGAATGAACGTTGCGCCCTGCGCGACATAAAAGAGCAAAATATCCAGCAAGCGAATTAACGTCTGTGGATAACGTGGGTCAAAGTCTACCTGGTCTGCACTGAAGGTTGTCCAGATATGGACAGTCCCCCCTTCTTTACGTTGAAAGGGCGTCAATAATGGTAAAGCACGCGGACGGGTAACACTGCGTAAATCTGTATCCGGCGACTCGACATAAAACAGCCCCTCAAAACCCGGTTCATCCGCTAAAAATTGTTCAAACCACTGGCTCTGCGCGGACATATGGTTAAAGACGGCATCGAACATCAAACGAAAGTGGCTACCAAGTGACCTCACATCAGGCCAATCGCCTAGCTGGGGGTTCACTGCATAAAAATCTTTTACCGCGAATCCGTCATCCGATGAATAAGGGTAAAATGGCAGAATATGAATCGTGGATAACATACCTTGAAGGCAATTTTCCGCAAAGCGCCGGAGAGTCCGCAACGGCGGTTCATCCTCCGCATAGAGTGTATCACCATAGGTAATCAACACAGCGTCGCGCTCTGTAAAAGGTGGCGCCTGCTCTACCGGATCTATTTTCGCCCGATAGCTTTCAATTAACTGTTGAATTTTGTCCAGTGTTTGTGTGGCTGTAGGGAGGTCATAGATAGACTCAAGACAGTGCCGTACCTTTTCCATGCAGGCGCTCCATCGCTTGGTGTAGGGTTTTTCTTAAAATGTCAAAAGAAAAGTATTGCAAGCCAACCTGATAATTGTGCGCGGTTATCTCATCACGCAACGCGGCATTATCAATGATATATCGGGTTTGTGTCAACACATCTTCGGTAATGTCGTGGTTAAATTCCACCGCCCGGATGCCAGTCGGCTTAATGTCGGACAAATACATCGGGTAAGTATTCACAATAAATGGCTTACGAAAATACATAGTCTCAATTAAGGCGTTGCCAAAGCCCTCGTAGGTACTGGGATAAGTGATGAAATGTGCATGAGGATAAATATCCCACAGAGTAAATACACGCTGACCGTCTTTTTCCCCTCGAAGCGCACCCACGCGCTCCCCAATAAACTTATAACGAATACCGCTTCGGTCTGCTTCTTCTGTAAGCCATGCGCCGTAGCCGCCGGCCTCATCCCCTTCATAACCCGTGATAATCAGGATAAGGCGTTCATCATCTAATTTACGAACCAGTTCAATCGCCTTCTCAATCCCTTTGCGGCGAATTATGCGCGTTGGCTGTAAGACAATCAAATCATCATCACTCAGTCTCATTTCTGCACGGAAGCTAGCGGCGTAGCTATCCGGTGAGGGTGGCGGTGTATGGAAGTCGAACACATTGGGCAGGTAAAGCGCGTCGATTCCGCATTGCTCGTATAGCCGTCGCCGCATGGGAGTATTAATCGTCAAATGCTGAATAGGGGCCAGATTAGGCGGAAAGCCTTCGCGTAGAACATCCCCGATGCCATTGTTGATAAAGCGTTCGCGCTCCCAGTAGAAGTCGTGATGATGACAGAGTGTTTTTATCCGTGTGCGTCGTACAAGGTCGGCAATGGCGATACCTAGCGACAGATTCATAGGGATAGTAGAGGCATTTTGCGACACAATCATCTCAATGGCATAATCTGCCACAAAGGACTCAAGCTCTTGGCGTAGATTATCCGCCATGTCATAAATCTGCTGGAATAGTTGCTGGCTTGGGTGCGGATTGCGAAACGCTTCATCGTAAATCTGTTTGGATGTTGCATCCGCAAAATGCATAGCCGGAACCTGTCGTCCGGGCTTAGAATCTGCGTCTAGCTCACCTGCAATATAAAAACAATCGTGCCCCATTTCTTCCAGCACACTGACCATCTTCGCAGTCTCAAGGCTGACGCCATCTACACCAGCCAGGCGAGTTGCTACAAAGCCAATTTTCATCTGTATCGCTACCCTTTCACTGCACCCGCAGTCAAGCCGCGCGTCAGGAAGCGCTCGAAGAAGATAAAGATAACAATAATCGGGATGCTGACAATCAACGACCCCGCCATCAGTGCCGACACTGGAACTTCCTGTGTATTCAGTTGTTGCAGGCCGAGTGGTAATGTCCACCGCTCGCGGGTGGTGACCAAAAACAAAAATGCATACAGGAATTCGTTCCACGCTATCATAAACGTGTACAACGCCACAGATGCAATAGCAGGTGTCGCTAATGGAATCGTCACGCGCCAGATGGTCGAAAAATAGGTGCAACCATCAATGAGCGCGGCCTCTTCTAAATCTGGTGGAATGGTCATGAAGTAGCTACGGAGCATATACAATGCAACAGGTAGCGTGCCGGACATATACACCAGCACCAACCCCTCCAGCGTGCCGCGTAATCCCGTCCGTGTGAAGACCACAAACAAAGGGATAGCCAGCACAATTGCCGGGAACATATAAATCAGTAAAATTCCGGCGGACATCATATTTTTACCGGGATAATTAAGGCGCGTGATGGCATACGCGGCGGGTATTGCCAATAATAAAGTCAGGGTTACAGTCAAAAAGGCAAGGATTAAGCTATTCCAGATGAAGGGCGGGAAGCCCTGCTGTGCCAACACAATCGTGTAACTACTCTGCCCGAAGACACGCACACAATTTTCCGGTAAATCCGGGTTAATGGCGGGGTTATCCGTGCCAAAACGCAACCAACAACCTATGGGGTGTAAAGTTGTGCGGATTTGATCTATCGACGGATATAGCTTTGTCGGATTGCCAATAATGTCTGTTTCCGTCCGCATGGATAGATTAAACATCCAGTAGAAGGGGAAAATCGTCACGATAGCAAAAAACGCAATAAGACCTACTTTAATAACACGCGCAACAACGGTCTCAATTTCTTCCCGCGTCCAGACTTTAGCTTGTTTGGTGGCGGTTGTTGAGGGTTTAGCATCCAACATGATTAGTTTTCCTCCACCAAGAAGAACCGGAAATAAATCGCCAGTACAACAGCTAACATCAAGGCCATAACAACAGCAACGGCACTGGCCTGGCCGATGTTGCCATTGGTAAATAGGAGTTCAAAAATTTGCACAGAAATTACTCTGGTTGATTCAATAGGGCCAGTGAGTAGGTACACATCATCAAACTTGTTAAACGTCCAGATGAAGCGCAACAGGAACAACGTGCCAATGACCGCACGCAATTGGGGCAGTGTAATCAGCCAGAGGCGCTGGCTTGGCGCGGCGCCATCTACTTTAGCCGCTTCGTAGATGTCATCCGGGATAGCCTGCAACCGTGCCAACATAAACAAAAACGCAAACGGGAAGTAGCGCCACGTTTGAAAAAGAATGACCATCACTAACGGGATAGGCAAGCCAAGCCATGTATCACTAGTTGTCAAAAACGAGATACGTGTGTCGGCTAATTCATTAATAAAGCCATTCTGCCGAAGCAACGCCTGCCACACAAACGCCACTGATATAACAGGTGCGATATAAGGAAAAAGCAAAAACCCCCTAAATATGCCCCGTCCAGGAAAGGCATCACGCACTAATAGCGCCGCCACCAGGCCGGCAGTGATTGCTAAAATGGTGCTGGCGAGTGTGTAGAATAAGGTGCGGAATAGCATCGGGTAAAAGTCGCGGTTACGCACACTGATGGCATAATAATCGTCGCCCAGCGTAAAGTTTGTTGCTTCGTTAAAACCGCGATATTCCGTGCCAAAGTAACGCCGCGCTTGTGGGTAAATGATGTTGCCGTTAGCATCGCGGGCACATTCACCTGTCTCTTCATCTATCTCACAGGGCAGAGTATCAATCCTTAAGGAAGCCTGCGCGATGAAGTTATCCAGCGTCAAGGAGTCAAAGTTGAATAGTTCTACAGTTGCTAAGTCTGCTGTGCGAATGTCGCGCACGCTGAAGATAACGTTCCAGATGACGGGGAAAATCACAATGCCTAGCACAATTAAAGCTGTTGGGATTGTGAGTGCATAGGCAAGTTGTGTGATGCGCCCCTGCATCGTGATTTGTTCTTCCAGCTTGCCATAAGGCAGAAGCAAAGCCGCCACAAACGCCAAGCCAAAGATAGTAACAATCGCACTGCCCTGTGTGGCGATAATACCAATCTGTACAGCGATTTCACCAATCAATACACCCGCAAAGGCCCCAAAAAATAGCGCAGTTCTTAACTGGTAACGTTTGAAGTATGCCACGTAAAAAGCAGGCAAAGCACCAATAATTGCCCAAATTATTATTGAAAATATTATTTCCATGTTTTCGCCCTCATCATGACGAAGGATGATAGGGTAAGGGCACGGCCTCTACAAAAACCGCGCCCTCTTTTGGTAAATATCAGTCCATCAAAAATCTGTAGTGATTAAAGATCCAGATCGAACTGGAGGTCTTCAATGGCGAATTGGATATTTTCTGCCGCTTCTTCTGCGGAGATTTCACCATTGATCGCTCGTACCAGGTTCTCTTGAATGAAGAACTGCGTACTGATTGCACTTGCTAATACAGATTGACCAACGTTGTAGCCCATACGGTCGTAACCATCTGCGCCTTCAACCACAGTACGCAGGAATTCTTCATCGTAGGCGGCGCTCAGGGGCGAGAGTGTTGTCACACCGACTTCAAGATCGAACCAACCACGCACGTACAAATCGGGGTCATCTGCTGTACCGCCGCGCATAGGAAATTTGCCTTCAGCCGCAATTGCCAATCCGTCAACATAGGCTTCATTCATCCAGAATTCAATGAAGGACTGGGCGGCAGGTGACGCATTCGGGCCAAGCGCCAGACTATTCAAACTGCCCCATGTAGCAGGCGAGTCACTACTGTACCCACTGAAAGCGGCCACAACGCCAGAATTTTGTGCTAAAAACAAGGGGTTGTCCGCACACTCAGGGCAAGTCACAGGGGCATCGTCACGCAGGCCAGCCATTTCATCCAGGATGAAAGGTGACCAAATGACCATCGCACCGCGTCCTGCCTGATATTCCGCACGAGTCTGCAACCAGTAATAATCATCCTCTAGCGGGCCATAGTTTTGCATCAGTTCCACGTAGAATTCGATAGCTTCCACCATTTCGGGTGTGTCGAATGTAACATTGCCTTCAGCGTCTATAAAGTTCGCGCCGTTAGCTAATGCGATGTGTTCAAACACTTGCCATGTGTAAAGCTGTGATGGGCTAGACGCCCCCAAGAAGCCAACAAATCCATTGTCCGGGTCGTGTAAAGCCGCCGCCGCTTCCATAATGGCCTCAAAGGTCGTCGGCGCTTCTAGCCCGGCGGCGTCAAACAGGTCTTTACGATAGATGAGCAATTGTCCCCATCCATCCGATGGAATAGCGGCATAAAGGTCAGTATCTACCTGCACTAAGCCCAAAGCCCCCGCGCTGAATGTGTCGATACCTAAGTCATTGATAACACGTGTAGCAAATTCAGCATCCAGCAAGCCGGACTCATACCAGCTAGCTGTCAACTGAAGTGGGTGCAGGATGACATCGGGTGGTGTACCGGCGGCAACATTAATGGTCATGAGTTGATTCATTAAGTTCTCGTCCATGACAACGAGGTCAACAGTAATGCCGGGATTAGCGTCTTGAAAGGCATTGATAATGGCCTGTTGGCGCTCCACACGCACTGGTTGAAATTCACTCGACCAAAACGTGATACGCTCCACGCTCTGTGCGGTAACGCTGAATACCACACTTGTTAATGCAAGCATCAGGGCAAGCAGGACGATAAAAAGTTTTTTCATTCGCATGGTTTATTCCTCACAAAATCTTTTACGTACAAAAAATCCACTTAAAATTGTTCCAGTATCGTATATGTCGAACTCCTTCCGCTATAAAGTCTTTTATCGACGTGGTTGACCGCTAGAGCCGCGAATGATTAGTTCCGGCTTAACGAGGATTTGCTGTTCAGAAATGGGTTGTTCATCAATAAGTTTGATGAGCATTTGCGCCAGAAGCTCGCCAATCTCAAAAATAGGTTGGCGGATAGTCGTTAAGCTAGGAGAGGCATAGCGGGCAGGCGTAATATCGTCAAATCCGCCAACAGCTACATCACTGCCGATGTTCAACCCCATGTCACGCAATGCCCACATCGCGCCGAAGGCCATCATATCATTACAGGCAACCACCGCGTTTAAATGCGGCACACGCTTAAGCAACATCTGCATAGCCGTTACACCACTATCACGGCTTAAGTCGCCAACGATGACGTGCGATTGCTCAAACGGGATACCCGCCGCCGCTAAGCCTTGTTTGTAGCCCTGTAGACGATAGGTGGTGTAGATAAGGTTCTCCGGTGACAGGATTAACCCAATGTCACGATAGCCGTAATCAATAAAATGCTCGACTAACATTCGCACACCCAACTCACTATCGGCATCAATATAGGGGTAGTGAGCCTTCTTACCCGGTGTGCCCCGCCCCGCCAAAACAAAAGGATGCTTGATGGACTCTAAGTAGGCGATACGTTCATCATCAAGTGCATTACGCGCCAATATCATGCCATCAACCCGGCGACCACCGGCAATACGATGATAGGCTTTCATCTCTTGTTGGGGGTCAACTTGTGTGCTTAATAAAACGTCATAGTGGTTTTGTGCGGCAATATGGCTGATACCGCGAACCAGCATACTGTAATAATCATCTTCATCATCGGGGGAAGAATAGCTTGTGATGATGCCGATTGTATTTGTGCGCTTAGACTGTAGCTGTCTGGCGATGCTGTTGGGGCGATACCCTAATTGCTCTGCAACATCTACGATGTGCTTGCGTGTAACTTCATTAACATCGTCGTAGCCACTTAGTGCCCGCGATACAGTTGTGACGGAATAACCCGCCGCTTGCGCAACATCTTTTAACGTAATTTCTTGCATCATGTTTTTTCTAAAAATAAGTCTTTAAGGTTTATATCCAAAACGTTTCGGATATTGAACAAAATGTAACTCAAAACGTTTCGGATGTCAAACAACATAAGTAAATGTCCGATTAAAATTTATTTTACTCAGTCTATCTCAAGCCCTAACATGCTCATGAATGACAAGATTTCGTGCTCATAAAACTGGTCTGTAAAGCCGATGACAGGCGTCACATGATGGGTTAGTTCCAGCATGATAATACCGTGTATGCGTGTCCATCCAGAGATTATCAAATGAATGATGTTTAATGGCATAGGAATGTCCCCTCCTTCCGCCGCCAGGTAATCTCGAATGTTGGCTTCAACCTGCGGCGGGATAGTCTGGTAAGCATCCGGGATGACAAGCTCACCCGTTGTAAAGGCAGTAGCAAATGAGCGCATTAACCCCCAAAAAGGACGCCGCGCAAGGGGTGCGGTGACTTCTGGCGGTGCATGATAACCAGGAATGGGATTGCCGTATATCAACTGAAAAGTCGTGGGATTATCGAACGCCCAGCGTCTGTAGGCCATGACTACAGCATAAATGCGCCCCCCCTGCTTAGGTGATGTTACCGCATTACCGGCGGCGTCCATTGCATCTGCAAGAGCAATAAACGCATCAGCAATCAAAGCAGTAATCAAGTCGTCTAATGTCGGAAAATAATTATAGATAGCGGGTGCAGTCACGCCTACCTCACGGGCGATGCCACGCAGAGATAACCCGGCTGTACCATATTTGGACATTTGCTGACGGGCAGTTGTTTTAATCTGTTCAATCATTTGCTCACGCGATGTCTCTTTAATTGGTCTTGCCACTGGTGGATAACCTTTCTAATTCAAATTATTAACGCTGTTTATTTAACTTATGCTCTCACTCTTAAATTGTCAAGGCAATTTTTATGATGATGATTTTGGGTAGTTGACAAGTTTAAATAAACGATGTAAATTTACAGTGTAAATAGAAATGAGTTAGAGAAAACAAAAGGTGGTTGGTTATCATGGCAAATTCAAACGAACTTCATGTCATTTTCGGCACTGGCCCGTTGGGTTTATCCGTCATGCGCGAGCTTATCCAACGTGGAAAGCAAGTACGTATGATCAATCGTAGTGGTAAAGCAAATGTCCCTAGTGGTGTCGAAATTATCGCAAGTGACGCATTCGACACGACAAAAACAAAAGCCGTTACAAAAGGCGCGACCCATGTGTACCAGTGTGCACAACCCGCTTATTGGGATTGGGTCACGCAGTTTATCCCGATGCAAGAATCTATCATCACAGGTGTGGCGGCCAATGGCGCTAAGCTTATCATCGGGGATAATTTGTATATGTATGGCGACATTAGCGGAAAAGTCCACGAAGGCTTGCCTTATCACGCCCAAACACGTAAGGGCAAAGTCCGTGCGGAAGCGGCCACCCAAGCCCTAAAAGCACACGAATCAGGCCGTTTACAAGTGAGCATTGGCCGAGCGGCGGATTTTTATGGGCCAGGTGTGTTGGATTCTGTTATGGGGGATCGCGTCTTCGCGCCGATGTTGGCAGGCAAACCCGCACAGGCCGTTGGCAATATCGACCTACCCCACACCTATAGCTACATTGAAGACTTCGGCAAAGCCCTAGTTATTTTGGGTGAGCATGAAGAAGCCTTCGGCCAGGCATGGCACATCCCCAATGCCCCGACGATTACCACACGCGAATTAATTCATATTGCTTACGAGCAATTGGGACAAACGCCTAAAATCGCCACATTAGGCAAGTTTATGATGCGTATTGGCGGTTTGTTTATTCCCGGTGCACGCGAAACAGTCGAAATGATGTATGGTTTCGAGAACCCGAATGTCGTGGATAACAGTAAATTTGTCGCGGCCTTTGGCGACCATGCCACACCCCATGCGGAAGCAATCCGGCGCACATTAGCATGGTATAAAGAACATCAGCAGTCTCAAGCGGCTTAAGACATTGATTGGTGCGAATTAGGATGTTAATTCGCACCAATACTTTGCACCAGCTTAAAAATCTCATCTAAAGTCAAAGACTTTCCTTGCTCCCAATGGGTTTTCAGTATGCTGGCATCCAGCGAAACTTCAAGATCGAAGACCATCCGCTCGACGGAATCTTCAACTTGCTGGCTCACATCTGGATGTCCCATAATAAATGAGAGCAACATCACCGCTTCTGCTGGATTTTGCATCACCATCCACTGTGCCAAACGGAAGACAGACTGCAACAGGTATTCCGCCATGTTATATTCCAGCGCAAGGTGCAAGCTCTGTGTGAAAAAATGACGCGCTTTATCTGGTTCGTCAGCACGGAGCGCAATTTGACCCATATAATCATAAATATGCACTAACTGATGCCCGACGGCTTCTGATTGAACCAGCGTAATAATCTGCTGGAAATTATGCTGTGCTTCTAAATCTTCTCCCGTTTGAAACGCGATCACCCCGAGTTCAAATAACGTGGTTATAATTTCGGTATAGCTTCCTCGTTGTTTATGCTTCAGCAATTGCGCTTGCAACTCACGGCGGCGATCATCATGGGTGTGATGCGATTCATCATGTGCATCCGACACAGGCAAAGCTCCCGCCATACCCCATTGGTCACCAATCCTACGAGAGATATTTAAGCTCTCCTGATAGAGTATCTTGGCTTCATCGTCACGGCCTAATTCATAAGCTACATTACCCAGGCTGTTAAGTACCTTTGCTTCACTGGATTCATCATTCAGGTGGCGGTAAACATCCAAACTACGCTGATAATAACGCTCCGCACTCTCGAAGATTGCTCGAGCATACTCTACATTGCCCAAGCCAAGCAGAGAAGCCGCCAAGCCTACCATATCCTCAGATTTTTCGCTCAAAGTCAGGCTCTGTTGATAGATTTGACGTGCCTGCATATAACCACCAAATCCTAAATACCCCTCTGCTTTACGATGTTGTAGCTGGATGCGGCGTGTCTGCATGGCGGCATTGGAAGCAGATTCCGAAGGCATCAAATACAGCGCCCGTTCAAAATAATCTATCGCCTGCTGATATGCACCGCTACGGAGTGCCTGCTCCCCGGCAATTGTGGCATAGTGCGCCTCCTGCTGATGTTCTCCCGCCCGTCCCCAATGATAGGCTAAAATCGCCGCGTAAGCATCTAGCGGAGCGTAAGTTAGCTCAATGGCTTGTGCGAGTTGCTGGTGCAGGTGATTACGTTCTGCAGTCGTTAAGCGTTCAATCACCCCTTCACGGAGCTTGTCATGGGAGAATTGCCATACGCCATCGTGAGATTCCAGTACGGCGGCATTAGCACATATCAGCAAAAATTTATCAACATCGACACCATCACGGAACAAACGCAGTAGATTAAGGTCTAGCTCTCTGCCGATAATAGCCGCCACCGCCAACAAATCATGCAATTCTGGCGGGACATGATCCAGACGACGCTGAACAATCCGTTTGATACCCCCTGTAAAAACATATTGTGGTAAAGTCGCTCGCCCAATCTGCTCCAGTTCGCCCACTTCTTCAGCCAATGCCCGTACAACTTCCACAAGAAAGAAGACATTGCCTTCAGTTTCCCGGCGTAATAAATCCACAACTTGTGGATGCCGCCCAGCATGACCGAGCATCGCCTGACTTAGCTCTGCGATATGCGCTTCGTTAAGACGGCCTAGCTTGATGATGGGCACGGGTGGCAGAGACTCGGGTAAATCCGGGCGTTCGTCATCCCGATAGCTGGCAATCACCAGTAGCGGAACATCATGCATAATGCTTGTAATCTTATTTAGCAGTGCGAGATCTTCGCTACCTGCCCAATGTAAATCTTCCAGTAGAATAACAATCGGGCTATTTTGATAGACAAAACTCTGTTGGATGAGGTTGAGCAACCGTGCCTGGACTTTTTGCGGGTCTAACCCCAGCGCAGTTTGTACATCATCTGGTGGGAGCGTGATAACATCCGGCACAAGTAACCGGACTAATCCCGCATCAACGGCATCCATCTTAACCAGCAAGGCCAACCATCGCAGGACATTACGCCATGAATGATAAGGTGTTTTACCCTCCGCAATAACCGCGCCACGCATGACTAATGCACCGCGCACCATAGCAAGTGTGCGGATTTCATCCACCAGGCGCGATTTACCAACGCCGCTTTCTCCGGCAATAAGCCACATACTCCCCCGTCCACTCAGGGCGTCTTCCAGAGCATGGGTTAATTGGTGGATTTCTTCATCACGACCGATAAGGCGCGCCGCTTTGATAAAACTTTCGCGGGTAGCGGTTGTTTCAATATCAAGCGGCGGCGTCAGAACATAGTTCAGCGCAATCATAACATCACGCGCACTCAGATAACGAACGTCCGGTTCTTTTTGTAGCAGACGTTCGATAATCAGCACTAAGTCAAGTGGAACGTCTAATGTGGCTGTATCCGGCATTTTGTAGATGATGTCGTTAATGAGTGCGGTAATGTTTGTGTCATTAAACGGATGATGCCCGTTCAGGATTTCATACATCATCACACCTACAGCATAGAGGTCGGCGGCCTCTGTAGGCGCATTACCAAGCAGTACCTCCGGTGACATATAAGCAATCGTCCCGGCATTAACATCATCAGCTTTGTCCGATTGTGTGGGTTGTTTATCACGCATTTCCGAAAGGCCGAAGTCCAACACTTTGACAACGCCCTCTACCACTAACACATTGGCAGGCTTTAAATCGCGGTGTAACACGCCACGCCGATGCAGATACTCAATTGCCTGGAGCATTTGCATGATATAGCTGAGGATAGTGTCTACAGGTTGGCGATGGCTGGCCTGGAGGATTGTCTGCGGGTTATGGAGCAACTCCATTGTAAAGTAAGGCTGACCACCACTATCAAAACCATAGTCGCGCACCTCAATCACGTTAGGATGATGCATGGTCGCAAGAAGTTTAAACTCCTGTGCTAGCGCCATGCGGAAGTTATCTCCGGCGGTATTTTTGGGCATATCTGGCACATCACCTAATACACGCTTGAGCGCGACTAACTCACCCGTCAAGCGATCATACGCCCGAAAGACCGTGCCCATGCCGCCCTGCCCGATGCGCTCTTTTAGTTCATAGCGTTTTGTGATGTTATCAGCGCCAGCTTCCCCAGACATCATATACTCTCTTGGTTAGTCATCCTCGCCCAAAAAATGCTTAATCTTGTCCATTAATATCGCAAACTTAATTGGTTTAGGTTCGTATTCATCCGCACCTGCGGCGAGGCATTTCTCACGCTCGCCTTCAATCGCATGGGCGGTTAGTGCGATAATGGGAATGGCCTTTGTCTGTTCATCTTGTTTGAGCGTCCGCGTAGCCGTCCAACCGTCCATCACCGGCAAGCTCATGTCCATCAGGATAAGGTCTGGCAATTCATTCTTTGCCAGTTCTACCCCCTGTGCGCCGTCCAGCGCGGTGATAATCTCGTAACCGCGTTTGGACAAACGGCGTGTGACCATATCCATATTCATATCATTATCTTCTACAACTAAAATGCGCGCCATTATTCACCTTCTTTGTCGTCTTGTGCGCGTAGATGTGCATTAACAAGATTCGTTATTGTGCGGAGTAATTCCTCACGTGTATTACTTGATTTTTGCAGGACTGTTTCCACATAGCCATCCAACCGTTCACGCTCGGCGGATGTAACATCCTTCGCGGTGACCACGACCACCGGGATAGATTGATAAAGTGGTTGCTTCTGGATTTCCGCAACGAATTGAAAGCCGTCCATCTCTGGCATCATTAAATCCAGGAGGATTAAATCTGGCTGAACTTCCTCTAAACGGTCTAAAGCGATAAGCCCGTTGACTGCTTGGGTTACATCCCAACCTTCTTTTTCCAGTGTCCTGGCGATGAGTTCGCGTGTATCTTTGTCATCTTCCACAACCAATATAGAGCCAGTCACCCGGCGGTAGCGGTTGAGCAAGTTTATCATCTGTTTACGGTCTACTGGTTTTGTGAGGTAACCAGCCGCACCCAACGCAAAGCCTCTGTTTTGGTCATCCACCAGCGTAATCATAATTACGGGTATGTCGGTTAATTCCGGGTCTGCTTTCAGTGCATCCAGTACAGCCCAACCATCCATACCATACATCATAACATCCAATGTAATCGCATCCGGTTTTAGCTCACGCGCTTTCTTCAAGCCCTCTTCACCATTGGGTGCAGTCTCTACAGAGAAGCCTTCGCGGGTTAGTGCCCGTTGGATAAGCTCGCGCACGGTTGGCTCATCATCTATCACCAGTACTAAGCCAGAGCGCCGACTAAAATGAACATCGGGCAATATCGCATCCACTTGTACATGTTCACTGTCTACAGGCATAACGACCGCCGGTAAAATTATCGTAAATGTCGTGCCGACTTCTAGCTCACTTTGTAACTGGATGCGCCCACCCATCATCTCACAAAAGCGTTTGCTTATGGTCAGCCCTAAGCCTGTACCACCATAGCGCCGTGTGGTGCTGGCGTCCGCTTGCGTAAACTCATTAAAGATAGACCCGACCTGCTCCGGTGACATGCCGATTCCAGTATCCGCTATTTCATATACGATATAATCATCCTCGCGCCATGCACGGAGCGTTACCCTACCGCCTTCCGTGAATTTAGCCGCATTACTGAGTAAATTCAGGATAGTCTGTCGTACCTTTGTTAAATCTGCTCGCTGTAAGCCGATGTCTTGCGCGACTTCTAATTCAAATTGATTGTTGTTCTTTTGCATCAACAGTTTCGTGATTGTCGATAGCTCGTGGAGCATATCCTTTACGGAAAATTCCTCAAGATATAACTCCATGCGCCCGGCTTCGATTTTGGATAAATCCAGAATATTGTTGATTAAATCCAGCAGATGACTGCCTGCGGATTGAATTTTCCCTAAATCCGGCACAATATCTTCATACCCAAAATCTTCTGCATCCTCTTGAAGCATTTCGCTGTAGCCGATAATCGCGTTTAACGGTGTGCGAAGTTCGTGGCTCATATTCGCCAAAAACGCGCTCTTGGCACGGTTAGCAGATTCAGCGGCTTCTTTCGCGTTTTGTAATTCACGCTCCACATGCTTACGTTGTGTGATGTCATGCGCGATAACGCTAACCCCTGTTACCATGCCATCAGTAGAAACAATGGGGTTAAATGTGAGTTCCATATCTGCATTAAATTCTTCGCTATCAAAGCGTTGTTCTACCATAACAGCGTCTAAACGCAGGGCGCGACTGTAGTATATCTGCCACGTTGCACGTAATTCATCCGGCAACAGGTCAAAGATGTTTACCCCTGCCTCTAAATCTTGCCCGAAGACGGTATGGAAGGTTAATTTTGCCGTCGTATTAAACGTAATCACGCGGAAGTCGTGGTCAACTGACCATATCCAATCGGGCGTATTTTCGATGATGGCGCTCAAGTTGGCGCGGTTGGTCATTAAGGCTTTTTCTTGTTGTTTGCGCTCGGTCACATCGCGGAAGATGCCTGCATAAAAATGCTGAGAACCCGCCTGCCCCTCTGTAATGGTGATTTCCAACGGGAAAAGCGTACCATCCGCTTTAAGGCCGTGTACTTCAAAATGTACACCATCACCCGTCATATTAAGGATCAACCGACGCAAAAAATCTTCAGTGGGTAGGTCTTGGTTCTGTGCATTAGGTTGAATGAGCCGCGTTAATGTTTGGCCGCTTAGTTGCCCGGATGTGTAACCAAAAATTGCTTCTGCCGCTGGGTTAAGCGATGTTATCTTAAAAGCATCGCGGGTAAACGTGACGATGCCGTCCATTGCTGTGCGTACAATGATGTCAGTTCGGGCGACGGCTTCTTCTAGTGCTTCCATGACCTGATTATAGCGCCGTGCAATCTGACCGACTTCCGTAAATGGATCAACAGGGGCACGGAGGGTTAAATCGCCCGTCATGCTCTGTTCATCCAGGACTTGGAATAAATCAATCAGGTCGGTAGTTGCGCCATGCTCGGAGATGTTAAGGCCAACTTGTTCATCCTCGACCGTAACACGCAGGGGTTTTATGCGATTGATAACAGACATGATGATATAAACCACACCCAGCGCCCAGATACCCGCAACAACAATCCCCAAACCCTGAACAAGAATTTGCTCCGAACGGCTAAGGCCAGTCCCAAGCAAAGATGTATCACCGAAAATACCAACAGCCAACGTCCCCCACACACCCGCCCCCAAATGCACGGGGATAGCACCTACTGCATCATCCATCTGCAAGCGGAGTAACAAAGAATCAACGGCAATCATCACAAGGCCACCAATAGCCCCGATGAGCGCCGCTTGCAGGGTCGTTACGGCATGTGCGCCTGCTGTAATCGCTACTAACCCAGCTAAGACGCCGTTCATCACAATATGAACTTCCGTACGGCGGCGATTGAACAACCATCCAGCACAAAGGGCACTTACCAAGCCAAAGGAACCAGCAATTATCGTATTAAGGATAACCCCAATGACTTGACTGTTGAGCGCCAACACACTGCCGCCATTAAAGCCAAACCAGCCAATCCATAACAACAACACACCCAATGCGGAAAGTGTGAGATTAGAACCACGTATTTTATTCGCGCTTCCGTCCGCATTAAAACGCCCCGTTCGGGAGCCGATAATCAGCAAAAGTGCGACAGAAGACCACCCACCGATACTATGCACAACTGTTGAGCCAGCAAAATCCACAAAGCCCCGTTGTCCCAACCAGCCGTAAAGCTCTCCGTTTTGCAAGCCAGCCCACGCCCAGTGCCCAAATAACGGATACACCCATCCAGCAATGAGTGCTGTGATGATGATGTAACTGCTAAAATTAATCCTCTCCGCCACCGCACCGGAGATTATCGTCACGGCAGTTCCACAGAACATCACCTGGAAAATAAGAAAAACAAGGTTGCCAACATTCTCCGCACTGGTGGGGTCAAATTCCGGCGCGAAGCCCATAAAGTTCGCACCCCCCACCCACCCGCCGATGGTGGGGCCAAACATCAGCGCGAAGCCAAACAACCAAAACAGTACCGTCGTCACGCCAAAGTCTACAATGTTCTTCATGGCGACATTGATGCTATTTTTGGTACGGGTGAGGCCAGCCTCTAAGCATAGAAAGCCGGCTTGCATGATAAAAACGAGCGCGGCGCTAAATAATATCCATAA
>DAIMZF010000033.1:0-28575 GCA_036734085.1 Aggregatilineales bacterium | reverse complement strand
GTCTAGGGTGTGTGTGGCGATGCCCGCGTTGCCCGGCTCGTTGATGATTTCCGCATGGAGGGCATAACCCGGTAGTGCCGCATGATTGAGGAAAACATCCACGCTGATGCGCTGGACGGGTGAAAGCGGGTCGGCCACTTTGACGCGGGCATTGGTGATGTGCGTCGGTGCGACATAACGCAGATGAACCTCACGGTAGATGCCGCCAAACGTCAGATAATCCACCACATAACCAAACGGCGGAATATCCGGGCGTTCGGTGCTATCCAGATGCACGGTCAGCACATTTTCCCCATCCGCGTGCAGATAGTCGGTAATATCATACGAAAAGGGCGTGTAACCGCCCTTATGTTCATCCAATGCGTGCCCGTTGATGCTGACGGTGGTCGCCAGCATCGCCCCCTCAAAATCCAGATACAGCCGTCTTCCGTCCAGCGCCTCCGGCAGATGAAAGCGTTTGCGGTACGTGCTGATGAACTGATATTCCGCATCATGAAAGTGATTTACAGGCAACAGAGCGTTGCTATGTGGCAGTGTGACGGCCTCAAACGCGCTATCCGGCGCGGAGTCCGTCACTTGTTGCGGTAAAAACAGCCAACCATCGTTAAATGGATAGATTGCTCTCATGTTAGCCTTTCAAGCCAGAGGTGGCGATTCCTTCGATAAAGTACTTCTGCGCCATGATAAAGATAAAGATGGGCGGCAAAATGGCGATGGCCGCGCCCGTCAGCGCCAGGTTAGGCGCATAGGCCGCCGCATTATTCAACCGGATGAGCGAGAGTGTAAGCACATGGTTATCCACCGCGCCTTCGCCAATGATAATCAGCGGCCACAGGAAGCTATTCCACGCATACAAGAAGCTGAAGATGGTCAGTGTAGCGATGGCGGGCTTGCTGAGGGGTACGAAAATCCCCCACAGAATCCGCATCCGGCTAGCGCCATCCAACAGCGCCGCCTCTTCAATCTCTTTGGGAATAGACATAAAGAATTGCCGTAATAAGAACGTGCCATACACCGTGAACACCCAGGGTACAATCAGCGAGACAATGCGCCCCTGCCAGCCAATCGCCACCATCAGCCGATACATAGGAATAATCAGCACGACAAACGGCACCATGTACGAGCCAAGATAAAGCAGGAACAACAGGTTGCGCCCCTTAAATTCTATACGAGAGAACGCAAAGCCGCCAAAGATGGACGTTGTAATCTGCCCGGCCACCACCAACAATGTCACCAGTGTGGTGTTCACCAGCGCCCTGTCCATGTCAAGCTGAAGCACGGTATCGTAGTTGCCAAGCTGGAATTCCACAACTTCCACTTTTTCCGCACGGAGCAAACTCCCAAAAGCGACCAGTTCCGTGTTTTGTGGGTCTACGAATACATTGGCACGGGTACGATACGCTAACGCTAATGTCTGGAATTCGCCGTCAATCTCCACATCGTACAGGTCAAAGCTACGTTCGCGCCCGGTGCGTGCCGTCACAGTGACAGATTGGTCTAAGTCGATGATTGTACCGTCTTCCACCCCTGTATCGTAATCTGTTTCGTGGTCAATGCCGCTGGCGCGTGGGTCATCCGCGTTGAGGTTATCCGGCGTGGTGAAGAACCCAAAGCGCGGCCCTTGCTCGTCGGTCAGCACCAATTCGCGGATTTCGTCGTCTATTTCCAAGCGATAAAGCGGCACTTCCGCGCCGTTGTATTCCGCCGTAACCGGAGAGTAGGGCAGGAGGCGCGGCGGCAGGGTGTTCACGTCATCGGAGGTCTTTAATGAGGACATCACCATATAGATGAACGGAAACAGCATCACCAGGCCAAAGCCGATGAGGAAAAAATATAACACAGCACGGGTTAGCCAAAAGCCGATGCGGTCGAATTTCATCGTGTTCTCTCCCTTATTCATACTGGCCGGAGCCTTGCACGCGGAACTGGGTCAGCGTCACGACAAAAATAAGCGCAAACAACAGCCACGCCACCGCCGACGCATAGCCGAAGCCCAGTTCCAGCCGGGTGAAGCCGCTAATCCAGATGTAGTAAACGGATGTGACCGCGTTCTCCGGGATAGGTCGCGCCGGGAACAGCGTATAAGGTTCATTAAACACCTGTAACCCGGTGATGATGGTCGTCGTCAGCACAAAGAACGTGGTCGGGCGGAGCATAGGGAGCGTGACATACCAGAATTGTTGCCACATATTCGCCCCGTCTACCGTCGCCGCTTCGTACAGCGTGCGCGGGATGCCCTGCAACCCGGCCAGAAATAGCACGGTGTTAAAGCCCACCACCTGCCACGCCGCCAGCAGAACAATCGACAACAGCACAACGCTGGGGTCAGTCAGCCATAGTATTTGCGGGTCGGCGTAATTATTGCCCAGCAAGCCATTAAAGAATTGTGTAATCTCGCCTAGAAAATAATTGTAGTAGCCCTGTGGCTGGTACAACCACCGCCAGATGACCGCCGTGCCCACCACCGCCGCCACCGATGGCAGGAAGTACGCCGCCCGGAAAAACTTTGTGCCCGGCAATTTGCTATTCAGCAGGACGGACATGCCAATCGCTGGAATCGTCGCCAGTGGCAACAACATCAGGCAAAAAGTAATTGTGTTGCCCATCGCCTTCCAGAATTGCCTGTCACGCGCCCCGATGTAGAGCGTTTGCCCGAACAAATCCACCCTGGAGAGCAAGTTGTACCCCACCGTGTTTACGCGCTGGCGCTGGACGTTGCCATCCGCAATCCATTGGAAGCTGGTATCTAAATCCCCATAGGCAAAGCTGAACCTGTTGGCTTGTGCGGCGGCCTGCGGGTCATACCATGCGAATTCCAGCGCGGTGATGTTGCGGTAGTTATCAATGCCCGTGAAGACGGGCGTCTGCCCCACACGGCTGACTGTAAAACTGAGGTAAAACGAGAGCAACAACGGCCCGGCGAAGAACAGCAAAAAGCCGATGATGTTGGGCGACAGCATCAGCCAACCCTGCCACGCGATGCGCTGGTCGGGGGTCTCGGCGAATTCCGCCCCTTTATGGAGCAAGCCCACACCTGCCACGCCGAATAAAACCATGCCCGCCAGCGCAATCCACACGCCTGTATTCTGCGTCACGCGAATCAGCGTTGAGGATGCCAGCAGGTTAGAGAAAACAACAAAGGCGATTATCGTCAGCCCGGCCAGGCCAAGCGCGGCGTATTCCAGGCCGATGCTGACGGGATTTTTTGAGTTGAACTTACCCGCCAGCCAGAATAAGACGTAAGAAGCAGGCAGGCCAAGCATGACAAGCGGTGTTTCCATCAGGCCATCGACGATAAATTCAAAGCTGAGGAAGACGCCCCACAGTTGTAACAGGGCAATCAGGCACACCACAAAACTAGAATATTGTAGGAATAAAGAGATATAACGGCCATCCGGCTTGACCATCAGCAGGCGCACACTGGCATAAACCGCGCCCACCACCGGAAGCATCATCATCAAGCCAACGAAGTTCTGTACATTGTCGCCCAAATTGCCGAAGTTCCCGACATCCACGCCGGTAATATCCGCAATGGGGCGAAGCAAGGCAACGCTATCATCCAGGTTGAGGATGTTGACCACCAACGATAACGACACCAAAAAAATAATGGCGTTTGCCAGCAGGCTTAAGGGGATAATACTTTTTTGAAAGAAGGTTTGTTTGTTTGCCGCCGATTGTGGGGCATATTCAAGGGTGGCGTCCATTGGGTTTTGCCTCTCATCAAGTCATTTTTTGGCGTAGCGCCACACAGTTATAAGGACGTGCGGGGCGCGATGCGACACTGCCGCACAACGCCCTGCATGTTGCGTATTCTACGGGGGCACGGTGTTTGTACCCCATGCCCCGTAAACGTGCTAGTTACCGTAGAACTGGCTCGCCACATCGTCGCAGATGGTGCGGGCGAAGTCTTCTGCACTCAGGCTACCGCTAAATACGGCGGTCACGCCATCGCTATAGGTATCGCGGATGACCGGCCAGTTGCCCGTGAACAACGGCGCTTCGGTCACACCTGCCGCCGCACCACTGACAAAGGCCGCATTGTTGATGCCTGCATCCGGCAGGGTGGCGAGGAAGAGGTCAATGGCTTCTTCCGTTTGGCGGCTGGGGATGTTCGCGCCTAAGTCCGCGATGCTTCCTTGAATGGCTTCACTGGTCAGGCGGGTTACTAAGTCCCATGCTTCTTCGGGGTGTTCGGTATTGGCGTTGACCACATACGCACCCCAGAATAACCAGTTGCTTTCCTCACCACTGGGGCCGATGGGCAAGGTTGCCACGTCCCAGTTGAAGGTGTTATTCGTCACGAAGTTGGGGGTCGCCCAACGGCCATTCATGAACATGCCGATTTGTCCGGCCACAAACGGGCCTTCGGGGTCGCTACCATACGGGAAGGCGATGCCACTGGTAAACAGGTCAGCCGCGAAGGACAAGCCCTCGACGGTGGCGTCGTTGTTCAGGCCACAGGCGCTAAAGTCTTCGGTGAAGAAGCTGGAGCCAGCCGCATTGATGAAGTAGCCGAAAGGCCCCCACCATGAAGCAAGGCCAAAGCCGTAAATGTCACCGCCCAAGTCGCTGATTTCTTCTGCGGCGGCGGCGAATTCATCCCATGTCCAGCCATCTTCGGGGTAGTCCAGCCCGGCGGCGTCGAACAAGTCCATGTTGTAGTACATGCCGAAGGCGCTTACGTCACGCGGTAAGCCCCACAGCACCGGCTCTTCACCCTCAACGGGGGTTTGCAGGAAGCCCATCGGGCCAGCATAGAAGTTATTGGGGTCAAAGTCGGGGTCGGCCATGGCGATTTCGTACAGGTTCAAAATCAGCCCGGTCTCGGCAAAGGTGGCGATGTCCGCACCAGGAATCCAGAACACATCAGGGGCGGTTCCTGCTTCCAGTTCAGTCACCAGTACCACCTGGTAGTCTTCAGTCTCGGAACCACCCGGCTCGTAGCGCAGGCCAACACCCGACCATTCTTCGTCGATGGAAACACTGGCGGCGGTATAGACATCAATTTCCGCCTGGTTGTCCGGGCGGGTACGCCAACGGAGTGTAATCGGCTCTTCGTCGCCGCTATCGTCCTGGGCCATCACCGGCAGGACGAAGGTCGCCATCAGCGCGATGATCATGATGATAAAGATTGAACGTTTTGTCATTTTCTTTTCTCCTTAGTGGCTTACAAAAACTGTTTTTTCATAAAAAATCGGGCAGATACTCTTTTGTCCTATGGGTTGCCTCCTTCATTACGTCGGATTTCCAATCAAAACGCGGCTTTAAGCCTGTAAGTGCGGGGCAGAACAAGAACCCCGTACCAGCAACTGCGGCTGAAGCACAACGGATGATGGTGTTGCCTGGTCGCCTTTGAGGATGCTCAAAAGCATTTGCGCGGCGGTTTCGCCTAATTTGCCCGGCTGTTGGTCGATAGTCGTCAACGGCGGGTTGGTGATGCCAGAGATGGCGATGTTGTCATAGCCTGTCACGGAAACATCACGCGGGACGTTTAAGCCCGCATTCTGGAAGTAACGCAGAGCGCCGATAGCCATACGATCATTTAAGCACGCAATGGCGGTTAAATCGGGATACGTGGTGTGTAAATCCTGCGCGGCGTTATAGCCGCTCGTGGTGGAAAAATCGCCCAGGGCTACGGGCAGATGATCAATGCCCGCATTTTTAGCCACATCGCGCATCCCGGCTTCGCGGCCTTCGATGGCGAAGTTGCCCGGCGCGATGCTGATAACGCCGATGCGCCGATGCCCCAACGATAGCAGATAGTCCATCAATACCTGACCGCCGCAAAAATCATCGCTCCGCACGATATAATCACCCTGATGGTAACCTAACGTCACCGCCGGGATGTTATTCTGTACGGCCAGCGCGGTGACAGAGGATAGCCGGATGTTGTCGATGGTGATGATGCCTTCAATGAAGCCACTTTGTACCAAACGTTGATAGTGTTCGTCCGGGCCGTCGGGGGTGAGGTGGGGCGTATTGAGCAGAATGTTATAGTGGTTCTGCGTGCAGACGGCTTCCACACCTTCCAGAATGTGCATCACAAGCGGGTCTTTAAAGATAGCATCATAGATGTAGGGGAAGGCAATCGCCAGGGTATGCGTCTTGCCAGAGGAAAGCGCCCGCGCAAGGAGGTTCGGGCGATAGCCGAGTGCCTGCACCGCTTGCATCACCTTTTGGCGCGTTTCTTCTGTAAAATAGGGTGTGTTGGACAGCACTTTGGACACAGTAGCTGTTGAAACACCCGCATGACGGGCGACATCCTGTAAAGTTGGCATTTTTATTGTTCAGATCTATTATATGATGGGCAGTAGTTAACCGCTTAACTATCTTTCTTATCAGTTTAACGCACACCGGGTAGGCTTGGCAAGCCCTCCATTGTGTGTATATTGCACAAATCTATTTTATCTGCGGCATTCTGTGTAAGGAAAAACAATCTATGCAACCACAACAGACGACGTATCGCGGCATCAGCGCCTATCATCTGAGTAATGACGTTATTGAACTTATCGTCCTGACGGGCGTCGGGCCGCGCATCATCCACGCCGGGTTAAGCAATGGCGGGAATTTGTTCGCGGTGTTGGACGAACACTTCGCCACCCCGCCTGATAATGAGTATCGATTCTTTGGTGGGCATCGGCTGTGGCACGCGCCGGAGCATCCCGTCCGCACATACCAGCCGGATAACACACCTGTTGCGATTGCACTGGGGCAGGGTGTCGCTAACTTCACGCAGGCGACTGAAGCCCATACAGGCATCCAAAAATCGCTGACTGTTCATATGGGGACAGGGAACCGTGTGGAAGTCGTCCATACATTGACAAATCACGGGGCATGGCCGGTCAAGCTGGCAGTGTGGACTTTAAGCATGATGGCTCCCGGTGGCGTGGCGGTGCTACCCTTGCCGCCGCGCACCGCACACGGGCCGGATACCCTGTTGCCCAACAGCCACCTGACGCTGTGGCCTTACATAGATTTAAGCGACCCGCGCTGGACATTCTGCCGGGATTACATCCTGCTCCGGCAAGACCCTCAGCGCCCCGCACCGCTTAAAATCGGCGCTAGCCTGCCTGCCGGGTGGCTGGCCTATACAAATGCGGCAGGCTTATTCATCAAGCGTTTTGCAACCCAGCCGGATACAGAGTATCCCGACGGCGGAAGCCAGGCGGAGTTATACACGGACAACCATCTGCTGGAGTTGGAAGCACTTAGCCCACTGGTAACTTTAGCGCCGGGTGGAACCATCACCCACAGCGAAACGTGGGATATCCTGCCACCTGTGCCACTGCCTACAGACGACGCCAGCGTGAACACGCACATTATCCCTAATATTTGAGGGGAGCCAGCCGCGCAAAAGTCGATGTCGTGCTATGATGGTGGACGAATTACAAAATAAGGAGACTCTGATGAGAATTTTCCGTACAAGTTTGTTGTTATTAGCTATGAGCATCCTGGTGTTTGGTGTATTGCCGACTTCCGCGCAAACCGACTTCAACGATGAGGAGCAAGCCTTAATCGAAGAAGTGTCCAAAGCATTTGATTCCTTGCTTGCGTTGTCGTCCATGCGGAATGAGACTGCACAGGTCATTGACCAGGAGATTAGCTTCTTGGGTGAAGTCATCATCCAGACTATCACGCAAGAGTCTGATGTCTATGTGCTGATTGAAGACGGTGTGACCGTTGCTTCGCAAGGCGTGGTGACACAGACCATTGATAGCGAAGACACCGGTCTTTCCGGCGTATCGGTGATTGAAGTCATCATCGTGGACGAAACCCTGTACATGCGCTCCACAGAGGCCACCGGTATCTTAGTGGGTCAGTTCCCGGTGGGTTGGGTGAATGTTACAGAAGACCCGATGGGCTTTCCGGGTGGTGAGGCCATCGACCTTGAGGCTTTATCCTCACTGGAATTCCCGATTAATACCGAAACTGTCAGCACCGTTGAGCTTATCGACGTGCCGGAAGAACTTGAAGGCGTAACACGCGCCATCAGCCTGACGCTGAACAACGAGGCTTTGATCGAAGTAGGATTCGTAGCTGAGTTAGCCGCCGGTTTTTCGGAAGCTGGTCTGGGAGCTGACATCGAAGCGATGGTTGATGCGATGCTGGAAAACGCCAAGTGGGAGATGGTAGTTTACCTTGACTCAACGGGCTTAATCCAGCAATTGGATATGGTTATTTTGATCACCGCAGACTTAGGCCCGGCAATGGGTATGGGGTCGCTGTTGTTTGATCAGGTCGCGGCGTCTACCATCATCTATTCCGCATTTAACGAGCCTGTAGAGATTACCGCGCCGATTGACTAAGGTCAGTTTGGCTGATTGGTAGCAACCAAAAATCGCCCGTTGTGTGCCCTGTCACGGGTAGCAGAACACCTTCCGCTACCCAACCGACACGGAGCGCGGCGGGCGCTTCCGGGCTTGTCAGTGGCAGATACAGCCTGTCCAGCACGGCGGATTCATCATCCCATGTGCTGGTGGGCGCGTAGCCCCCCAACGGCGCACGGTCTTGTTGCGCGATTATCGCGCCTTCTGCGGATAGCACATGCACAAACCATGTCCAATCCTGCGGAATATCGCTCGCTTTTTCCCACAACAGGCTGACAGCCACCCCCTCCGGCAAATGTTCCACGCCATAGCCGACCAGCGCCACCGCGCCCCCAAAGACCACATCTGCCGCTTGTTCTGGTGCAGGCATCGCCCCCATATAAAAGCGCACATAACGCCGCACTTCATCAATATAGCCTGTGTCGATATGCGCCGCCGTCTGCCACAGGTCGCGCTCTTGCCAGTTTTCTGCATGTAAAGGCGGGAAGCGGGACACAAACGCTAATGTTTCACCTTGCGCCCGTTGTTGCGCGGACTGCCATAAACGCAGGGTGTAGGCATCATCCGTGCGTGTGGGGGCATGGGTGGAATAGACAAATGCCCCATTATCTACATCAATCAATTCACTATGCACCGTGCCATCCGCCACCACGATGACCGCCGCCGTCAGCCCGGTGTTGATTTGATTTGCTAATATCGCGCTTTCGGCTTGCCGCCCGGCCACCAACACCAGCAGAAGCGCCCATCCGGTAATAGCCCATGTGCGGCGATAGGGCAGGGACGTAAACGCCGCTAGCCCACCAAGCCCCAGCGCTAATAATGCCGCCACCCCATGAAGCACATCCCGGTTAACAGTCAGCGCGATTTGCCATGCACTGCCATCCAGCAACAGGCGCATATGCCCGGCAAGCGGGCTTAAGCCCGGTGTATACAGCACTTCATCCGCCAAATAGCTGACCAATCCACCGGGAACCCAAGTGCCGTAATCCCGGTAGAGCACGGCATAATACGCCTCATACGGGATGAGCGTCCCTAACATCTGCACAGCCAGCGCCACGCCGATTAATACAGCCAGCAACAGCCGCCGCCTCAGGGCAAACTCCAGCCCGGCCAATACCCCCAACATCAACAGAGGGAGAACAGGCAACAGAAAGCGCGCCCCCCACACAATGCCGCCGTGCCAACTCCACCACGCGGCATAAGCCGCCGTCTGGACGAGTGCCAGCACAAGGATGAACGCCGTCACACCGCGCTGATGCTTCCACAGCCGGATGAACCCCCACAGCGCCAGCAAAAGCGGCGGATTGTACCACAACAGGCCACGATAAGGACTCAGCCATTGGCCGAACATCCCCCAGCCAAACGGATAGTTAAAGCCTTCGCCCGCGTCGAATTGATAGCCACTGGTGAACGCGCTCCCGTAGCGCACCGCATTGTAAGCCAGCAAAGCCAACCCACACACGATAACCGGAAGACCCAGCGCCACCCCTGCGGAAAGAGTCTCGCGCCAGTTTTGCGCCCATCGACGCGGGTTTAGCCCGATGACGAACAAGCCATAAAACGGCATAAGCAATACATAGCTATAGTTGATGCCCAGCGTTAAGCCGAGCGCACAGCCCGCCAAGCCCAGCCGCCAATATCCGCGCCGGGTGCGATGCGCCAAAATCAGCACGAAGGCGGCCAGCAGGCATAAAGCGGCCAATGGTTCCCCGAACAAGGTTTGGGTATAGGCCAGCGCCATCGTGCCCGCGCCGAACAACAGCGCCACACAAGCGGAATGCGCCGGTTTGTAACCTAACATCATGCCTGCGCGGAGCAATAACAACGCTGTCGCCAGAGTCACCAACGGGTTAAACCACATCGCCAGTGCCCGCACGCCGATGCCGGGCAGAAAATCTGCCACCGCAACCAACGGAATCAGCGCCAGTGACGGGGTAATGCCTTTTTTGGAGTACAGCCCGCCGTCCGGCCCGAATGACCCCATACGGGAGAGTTCCGCGAGCAGTGTTTCCGACGCGCCGAGCATTTCAATTGTGGGCGTGCCGTGCGTCAGCAGGTTTTGGGTGACAGCTAACGTTGCCGCGCCGTCGATGCTGGGCGGGTAATTAAGGTAAACCAGCATATACAGGCACAGCAGTAACCCGGCTACCAGCCAATAAAGGCGCATAGAAGCGGATGTCATCAACGATCCTAGCCCAGAATTGAACGAAGCATCTCGCAAATTATATGTTCCTAAAACCACTTGCCAGCGCATTGTAGAAATAAATTGCGGTGGCGACGCCTTTGTGGAACATCGCTTCAATGATGTATTCATCTGTGCTGTGTGCGCCGCCCCCTTTATAGCCGAAGGGCATCAGCACCATTTCCGCATTTAATGCCGTTTGCAGTGTCGCGGCGACGGGCACGCTTCCGCCTTCCCGGTTGAGCAGAGGCCGCACGCCCCAGCCTTGCTCATAAGCGCGAATAGCGGCCTGCATCGCCCCTGAGCGATAGTCCAGCAACAGGGCGGGCGCGTCGTTGGCGGGGTCGTGGATGAAATCAATGTGGACTGTGGGCGGGGTATGCTGGCGCATTGCGTCCATCACACTTAACGCGATTTGTGTGGGGTTTTGGTCTGGAACCAGCCGACAACTAAGCTTCGCCCACGCCTTACGCGGAATCACCGTCTTAAAGCCTTCATCATAGAAGCCACCCGCCATCCCGTTGACTTCCAGCGTGGGGCGTGCGCCCATGCGCTCGTGGATGGCGTAATCGGGTTCGCCCCAGATGGCGGGCGCGTTGGCGACTGCGTGCCATTCCGCCGCCACCCATGAGGCAATAGGCGACCATGCGCCGCGCTCGTCGTCGTCCAGCAACCGCACGGATTCATAAAAGCCCGGCACAGTGACATGGCCTTCAGCGTCGTGGAGCTTTGCCACAATCTCCGCTAATGCCTGGATGGGATTATGCACGTTGCCGCCGTAATGCCCGCTATGCAAATCTCGCTGTGGGCCGGTGATGGTCACTTCAAATTGTGTAATCCCACGCAAGCCATACACCAGCACCGGCTGGTTCTCGTCCGGCATACTCCCATCGGAGATAATCACAACATCGGCACGGAGTTTATCGGCATTGTCGCGCACAAATTGGTCAATATGTGCGGAACCGGATTCCTCCTCACCTTCAAACAATAACTTGATGTTGACCGGAGCGCCGCCCGTCGCCAGCATGGATTCAATCGCTTTGAGGTGGGCGACGTTATGAATTTTGCTATCCAGTGTGCCGCGCCCATAGATTTTGCCGTCCTTACGGGTTGGTTCAAACGGGGGTGTTTGCCAGCCGTCACGCTGTTGGTCGGCGGGTTGCACGTCGTAATGGCAGTAGATTAAAACTGTGGGTGCGCTTTGCCCCGCGCCCAGCCATTCGCCATACACCAACGGCAGACAGCCCGCCGCGCGGTGGATTTCCGCTTTTGTCAGGCCGATGCGCTCCATATCCGCGATGAGCCACGCCGCCGCCCGTTCCACATCCGCCGCGTGCTGGGGCAGGGTGCTTACGCTGGGGATGCGGACTAAATCGCACAGTTGGTCAATAAAGCGTTCTGCATGGTGTGTGGCATAAGTATGGGCGGGGGTCGTCATGGAGCAAGCGTCCTTTGTTCAGGTCAAATTGTCCCATTATCCCCACCATGCCCGCATTAAACAACCCTAACGCCTTCGCGTTGATCAATATCCTGCGCCAACGCCACCACGCGGTCAATCACACCATCGAACATCAGCTTGTGGATGAAGAAAATAGCGTACCAATAGACATAGCCGAACAAGCCCTTCGGGGCAAAATAGGCGGTCTGTATCAATGTGGATTGGTCGCCGTCATCCTGGACTTCAAACTGCAACCAGCCCTTGCCCGGCAGTTTCATCTCCGCACGTAATCGCAGTAGTTTATCCGGTTGGATGGCCTCCACACGCCAGAAGTCCACCGCGTCCCCGATGCGTAAAACTGTGCGCTGTGGCCGCCCACGTCGATAGCCTGGCCCGCCCACAATTCTGTCCATCCAGCCGCGTAAATACCATAACAGATTAAGATACAACCAGCCGGTTTCGCCGCCCAGCGATGTAAACGCCTGATAGAGCGAGGCGGCAGGAATACCGACATGGCGCACCCGCCGCTCAATGAACATCCCCCGTTCTTCAACAAAGGTGTACGGCTCATCGCGTTCCCATGTGGCCGCCATGCTATCCGTCCATGTTGTCTCGACTTGTGCGGCGTTAAGTTCGCGCAGGGCTTCGTTTAATGCGGTGTCAAATTGACTGGGGCGGACTTCCGGGAATAGTCGTTCGGCGCTGTCATCGGTGACAATGACCTCATTCCGCAGTCCTTCCACCAATGGGCGCACAATGTTGGCGGATACCGGCGTGACCATATGCACCCAATAAGATGACAGGCGCGGCGTCAGCACGGGCACGGGGATAATCAGGCGTCTTAAGCCCCGCGCCCGCGCATAGGCTTTAATCATATCGTGATAGGTGATGACATCCACGCCGCCAATCTCGATGATTTGCCCGAAAGCGTGTGCGCGGTCAATGGCGGCAGTCAAATAACGCAGAACATCACTGATTGCTATGGGTTGGGAGCGGGTGTATAACCAGCGTGGCGCGATCATCATGGGCAGGCGTTCGGTCAAGTTGCGGATCATCTCGAACGATAGACTGCCAGACCCGATGACAACGGCGGCGCGGAACTCAGTCACCCCATGGTGATGTTGACGCAGGATGTCGCCGACGTTCTGGCGCGACGCCAGATGTTTAGAGAGTGCGCCGTCACCGTTATGGCCTAACCCCCCCAGATAAATAATCTGCCGGACGCCGGACGTCGCCGCCGCAACAGCGAAGTTCTGCGCGGCCTGGTTATCTCGTTCCACGAAGTCATCGCTATCGGTCATACTATGGATGAGGTAATAGGCCACATCAACGTCGGCCAGCACAGCAGGCAGGCTTTCCGGCTTCAGCACATCGCCCTGTGCGACTTCAACGCGCGGCAACCACGAGCGCCCGTCCAGGTGGGCGGCGTCGCGGGTCATCACGCGCACATGATGCCCCGCTTCCAAAAGTGGGGCAATCAGCCGCCCGCCGATGTAGCCCGTCGCACCTGTGACCAGGATTTTTAATGGGTGTGGCATGGGTAAATCCTCTTGCTTGATTGTCTTTGTGTTCATACCCTAGCGGATTTCGGTGTATGCACAATGACAACCACATGAGAACCCCTTGAAAGCCTGACGCTTAAGTCACACGCTTAAGCCTCCGCCGCAATGCTGACAAAATTCTGTTGCCGGAACACGCGCAGATGCTCCGCGCCGTGCGGCGTGAGGATCAACAGATTGCCGCCCGTCAGTTGTACCCAACCCAACGCGCGCAGGCGTGCTATGACACGCGCCGTTTTGCCACGCGGCCAGTGCAGATGCTCATGAAGCGTGTTTAGCGCCAGTTCTGCCGCCATTTCCGCCGTGCCCGTATGGTTGGCGATGTGGCCGAGCATCACCTGGTCATCAAAACGCCGCCGTTGGTTCATGCGCCGTAGCATCGTCAGGACGAGGCCGTATTTGGGCGAAAAAACCCACGCCACCACGAAGAAAAAGAACATCATCAAGACCATTGATGCGGAAATAGACGTGTTCCATTGTTCGGTTAAGCCCAAGTCAAACGTCCGGTTGAGCCATGCCAGCAAATCACTCATCTGTGCAATGCCGAGAAAGTCCCCGCGTGCAAAGCTGTAACCCGTCGCCGCACCCAACGCGCCCAACGCCGGGCTGAGGAGCAACATCACGCCTAGTCTATCCGTCAGTAAATAGGCGGTTGCAGGCGGGATAATGAAGAAGGCCACCACCAAAATTGAGCCGACAGCATCGAACGCACCCACCGCCACCAGGCTGACCATCACCATCAGCGCATAGTGCATCGCACCAGGCCGAAAGCCCAACGCCGCCGCCAGTGCATGGTCAAATGTACTCAGCTTAAGCTCTTTATAGAACACAATAACAAAGCCCACCGTCAACACCGCCAACACCAGCATGACGGTTATCGCCTTAGGCCAGAATACCAGCACAGGCTCGGCATCCACCAACCCCGCCTGCCATGCCTGCGCCGGGCTATAAGTGCCGCAGTTGGTACAAATTGTCTGGAATTCCGCGCCATCGTCACGCGGGCTGATGCCCAACGTGCGACAGTTGGTGCATTGTTGGCTGGTGCGGGCGCGGTCATCTTCTACGGTGATGATGACCGTTGCACAGTTTTCCGTACAATGGCTGTTGGTGTTCGCCCATGCCACGCCGATTTCACCCACCATCACCGCGTCTGTGTCCAGATGCACGTTCTCCACATAACGGGAGATGAGGATAACCGCAATCGCAAACAATAACGGGAAGGCCAGGCCGAGCGCGGCATCCTGCTTGACAAGGCCAGAACGATAGATGAATTCCGTGAGTACCACCGTGCCCACACCCGCCGCCGCCGCGCCGAGTATCAACCAGACCGATGACAGGCTGGGCGTCTGGTTAAAGAGGTGGGTCATCACCAAAAAGGCGACCACAATGCCGAGTAACACGGTATGGCTGATGGCGTCACTGGTCAGCGCCATGCCCCGCAAGAGCAGGAACACGCCCAAGAGCGCCCCACACACGGCAATCAACGCGCCAATGATGATGGCGGTATGCTCCGGCGTGCGGAAGAAAGCATTCAGGGCTTCCCGGCTGAAGAACTGCAACAGAATATCAATGAGGATTTGCTCTAATGCGAACATCTCAGCGCCTCCATAACAGACCGCGTTCCGGCGCGAAAACCAGCGATAACGCCACCAGTGTAAATGCCACCACAATAATCATCGGCCCGGTGGGGATGTTGGCCGCCACCGCGCTGAACACCGCGCCCGTGCCACCCGCCACCGCGCCAAACACTCCCGCCAGAACCACCATCTGCCCTAGATGATGCGTCCACTGCCGCGCCGCGATTCCGGGCGCAATCAGCAGGCCGACCATCAACACCACCCCCGCCAACTGCAAGCCCAACACCACCGCAATCACAATTAAGGTGGAAAGTAACATGCTTAGTGTGTTCACCGGGTAGCCATTGGCACGGGCGAATTCATAATCAAAGGTAATGAGTTTAAATTCCTTCCAGAACAGCGCCAATACCGTAAAGCAGGCCGCGCCCACCATCATAATCAGGCGAATATCCGCTTGTACGATGGCGGCGGCCTGCCCGAAGATAAAGGTACTCAGCCCGGCTTGGCTGGCATCTGCCCGGCTTTGAATGTAGGCCAGCAAGGCCACCCCCGCCGCGAACCACGCCGCAAGCACAATGCCCATTGCGGCATCACGTTTAATGCGTGTGGTGTGCGTCACGGCGGTGATGAACCACACGCCCATCCATGCCGCCAGCCCCGCGCCGATGAGCAACGCGCCTAATTCCCGCCCGGCCAACAGGAACGCCACGCCGACACCCGGCAAGGCCGCATGGGATAGCGCATCCCCGATGAGGCTTTCCTGCCGGAGTACCGCGAAGCACCCCAGCACACCGCTAAACACCCCCAGCAGAGCGCCGCCTACCGCCACCACCCGCAAGGTATAGGTATATTCCACGCCCAACACAAGCTGACTCAACGGGATAAATAACAGGGCGGCCAGCGTCATCACGCCGATGAGATACCATACACGCATCAGCCCACCTCCATAAACCCAACACGCCCACCATATGCCCGCCCCAGATTTTCCGGCGTGAAGGTGGTTTCTGTCGGCCCACTGGCGATGAGTTCAACATTGAGCAATGCCACCCAGTTAAAATATTCCTTGACGGTCTGCAAATCGTGATGAACGACCAGCACGGTTTTATTCTGTTCCCGCAATTCCCGCAGGATGTTGACGATAGCGCGTTCTGTCACGGCGTCAACGGCGGCGAATGGCTCATCCATGAAGTAAATCTGGGCATCCTGCACCAACGCCCGCGCCAGAAATGTACGCTGTTGTTGCCCGCCGGATAGCTGGCTAATCTGACGGCTCGCATAATCCGCCAGGCCGACTTGCTCCAGCGCGTGCATCGCGGCCTGGCGCTCTGCCCGGCGTGGCCGCCTGAACCAGCCGAGTTTGCCGTATAAGCCCATCATCACCACGTCAATCACGGATGTCGGGAAGTCCCAGTCCACGCTCCCGCGTTGCGGCACATAGCCGACTAAACGCCGCGCCTGAGCGTAGGGCTTGCCATAGAATAGCGCACTGCCCGCGCTACGCGGGATGAGGTTCAGCACGGCTTTGATTAACGTGGTTTTGCCCGCCCCGTTGGGGCCGATGATGGCGGCCAATGTCCCGGAGGGGATGTTGAGGTCAACATCCCACAGCACGGGCTTGCTGTTGTACGCTACCGTTAAATCATTGATAGCTAGTGCAAACGGCGCATCATCCGCCGCGTGGCTTCCGTTTAGGGCAGGGTCAGCCTGTGTATTACGCGCCGCAGTCAACATTGATTATTTCCTCCGGTGGGGCAGGGGTTAGGTCTTCCGGCCATTGCGGAATGGTAACATCAATCCCCGCACATTGATACGACTGTAAAATGGTGTATACATTTTCCGCAATCATGCCGATGTAAGTGCCGCCGAATTCGTCCGGTTCACCCATCGCATCGGAGTATAATTCGCGCACGCCTAAGCGCACTGCACCGCCTGCGGCTTCTACCGCCTCTATCACCGCGCGGATGGTGTTAGGGGGCACACTGCTTTCCACAAAAATCACCGGGATTTGCCGCGCAATCACAGCCTGTACAATCTCCTGGATGTCACCGACGCCTGCTTCACTTTCTGTGCTGATGCCCTGTACGGCCACCACACGCCAGCCAAACGCCGCGCCGAAGTATTGAAACGCATCATGAGATGTGACCAGATACCTTTGGCTACCCGGCACGGAGCGCATTCCGTCATCAGCCCATGTGTAAAGTGATTGCAGGGCGGTGATGTAGTCGTCCGCATTGGCGAGATATTCTTCTGCATGGGTTGGGTCAATCCGGGCGAGTGTCTGTGCTAAATCCAGCGCGACGACTTCCCAGTTACGCGAGTCAAACCAGAAGTGGGGGTCATCCGCCCCTGCGATGTCTTCTTCAACATCAAACGCGCCGATGATGAACCCGGCTTCTTTCACGGGCTGGCCTAGCATAATCACTTGTACGCCTTGCTCCTGGAGGGCGGCAAATACCGTGTCGAACTGACCTTCCAGATTCAGCCCCATATAGATGACCATATCGGCGCGGTTCATCGCGTTGATGTCGGCCTCTGTTGGCTGATAAAGGTGCGGGTCTGTGCCTGCGCCCATCAACGGCGTGATGACGATGCCATCAACCCCTGCCGTGATGATGCGTGTCAGGTCGGTGGCCTGTGTGGTGGTCGTCACAATGCGGAATTCCGGGTCTGTTTGGGCTTGCACGGATGCACCGACCATCATAGCCAGCACGAGCAATAAAAGAATGCTTACAATAGGTTTCATGAGTTCTACTCCTTATTTAGTCTTTATAAACATAATTTTTAGATGAACTTAAAAATTTGTCAAGTAGGATTTTTTACAAGTTGTGTGTTTTCTCGGTTAGAATTTATCTATGAATTTACAGGTCAAGACAGGATAACGAATGGGACAGGGAAAATGGGCGGATACACCACGTCGGTTGCTGACCGTCATCATCGGCGTGCCGTTGGTCATCGCGCCAGTCATCATAGGTCGCCCGTTCAGTGATGTATTGGTATTGGTTTTAGGGGCATTATGCGCGGTGGAGCTTCAACGTTTGATTGATGGTGAACGGCGTCCGTTTGTGCCGTTGGTTGTCATCTGTGGGGCGGTGGGGGTAGCCGTGTTGGTAGGCATGGCATGGTTATGGGCGTTTGTGCTAGTCGCCGCGTTGGGCGTTGGGTTGGCTGTGATGTTGATTTCCGCATGGAACTTCCGCACGGAGTTCAGTCTGCTGGTAGGTGCGTTGTATATTGGCGTGCCGCTGGCGGCGCTTATCACCATCCGCAATACGCCGGACGGCCTTGCATGGATTCTGATGTTACTCATCTGCAATTGGGGCACAGATTCTTTTGCGCTGGTCGGTGGGCGGATGTTCGGGCGCACCAAATTAGCCCCGAACATCTCCGCCGGGAAGACGATAGAAGGCGCGGCGACAGGATTCGTGTGTGGTGTGTTGGCGGGCGCGCTGGTAGGCGTCGGGTTTGGGTTGCCGATGGGCGCGGTGCTGGTGCTGAACCCCATCATAGCGTTATTTACCATCATCGGGGATTTGGTGGAATCAGTCTTTAAACGGCACTATCAAGTCAAGGATACTGGCGGCCTGCTACCCGGTCATGGTGGATTTTTAGACCGGATAGATGGCCTGATACTTGCGATCGTGCCGTTTTATAGTGCGTTGGTTTTGCTGGGTGTTGTCGTATAAGTGCCTAACGCGCCCCGCGCCGCAAGCCGAACAAGGGGGCAATGTGCAGGCTTTGCACCGAGACAATCAACGCGCCTACGCCAAAGCGTAATACCGCGCCGCCCAGCAAAAGTTCAGTCAGGCCGACTCCGCCTTCCGCCAGCGCGCTCCCTAGCAACGGCCCCGCGAAGGTTGCCAGCCCAATCACCTGATTGTAGACCGTTGCATATTCCGTCGCTTGCTCGTCTGGCCCGGCGTTATTAAACACGCTGAACAAAGCCACCGTGACGACCGTCCATGTACCGCCTAGCAGAAAAGCGGCGACAAGAATCAGCGAATGGGTGTCCAGCAGGGCAATCATCACAGTAGGCAGGGCGGTGAAGGCCATCGCCCACCCAGCCACCGCCCGATCACCGAAACGGTTCATCAAGCGCCCGGCAAAGACCGCCATCATCGCGCCGCCGCCCAGTTCCAGCAGGCCAAAGGCCGCGATGAAGCCTTCCGCCGCGCCGCGTTCCCGCACAAGGAAGAACGGCACAAGCGGCACAAGCGCAAAAAACGTGACATAAGACGCCATCACAAGCCATGCCACGCTCCATAAGCGCCGGGACGCCCACACTTCGCGTAATGCGCCGGGCTTCGGTAGCGGGAAGTTCAACTGTAGGTGAATACGGTTGCAGTGCCACCAGCTAATAAGTGTGGCGGCGAACGCGACTAAAAACATCATCTGATAGTTGAGGGGGAAGGGCGCACGTTCCAGCCACAGCCCACACAGTACCGCGCCCAATGCCAGCCCGACGTTTAACGCAATCATGCGCCAGCCCACAACAAGCGGCACACGGGGCGTTTCCAACGCTTCGCGCATCATCACCAAAAACACAACGCCCGCAATGCCCTGTGGGATGGCCGGGAGCGTCACCGCGATAATCAACCAATAAGGCTGGAACGTTATGGGAAAAGCCGGAGTCATCGCCAACAACAGATAACTAAAGCGGAAGCCCAACGCAGGCCAGTACAGCGCCCGCAGGCTATCCTGATAGCGTGCCCGCCACCATCCACCCAGTATTGATGTAAAGAGCAGAACAACCGCAGGCAGGGCAGTTAACCATGCAACCTGCATCGGCGTCGCGTCTAGCCGGATAGCGTAAATGGATAAAAAGCGTGAGGTTGTGGCTAATGCAAAACCAAACCAGCCAATATCCATGATGAGATGATACGTATTCTGTTTTTGTACAGAGGTCATAGTGCGTGTTTTGTTCCCCCGTTTCCGGCATAGTCGTTAGACGCTAAATATCAGATTTTGTGATGGTGGTTAAAGGTCTTTTAAAGCTCAAAAACACTGATAAGAAACCAAAAAATGAATGCCCAATATTTAAAATCTTTTGCGACTACACCTAATCATCGTCCGGTTATAAGGATTGGTCAATAACCAAGTTTTCATCCAGCATTAATGGTTTTACTTCAGGCAAAAAACTGACCCCCAGACGACACCATTTCGGCGTTGATGGGGGTCATTAAGGTGATGCAAGACGATGGATGATGCGGGCAATTTTTGCCCGTGTTATTCGGCTTTACGCCTGTTATGCGTCCAGGTGATAAATCTGGAAGTTACCACTCAGATGCAACAACGCCATAAAATACAGCAAGCCATCATAGTAACGGTATTCGCCGGATGGAATCGGCATATTCCAGAATTCTTCTATAAAGTCCCATTGAATATCTGTAGAAGCCGCTAGGCTGGCGGTGGCGTTCATGGCAATTAACCCACTGGAACGATGATTCGGTGGGGCAGGCTCACCATCAATCGTAAACCGGCTGTTGTATTGGCCGATGCCTAGTTCATGGAAGAAGGTCAGCAGGCGGTTGCTCTGCTCAATCTGCCAGTCATCCGCCGCGAACCAGGCATAATCTACCGCAACATTCATGGCACAGCGCCACGCATCCGCATAAAAGAATTCGCCGTAGTTCTGCATAGCGTAGGGTTCACCCGTGAATTCAGCATAATTGGGCATCAATCCGGTTTCGGGGTGGGCGGTTATCTTCCAAAAATCGCGGCTGACCTGTGCGGCCTCGTACCAGAAGTCATTATCCTGTTGTGCCCAACGCGCCCATAATTCGTAAAAGTGGGGGACGTGATAGGATGGGTCGGTGAATTGGCTTAATGCACCAATGCGCGGCACAAATACCACCATCTTATATTCCGGGTCGAACATATTCGTCAGCAGGCCGCCTTCATCGCTCTTTGTGAGCATGGCCTGTAAGATGGCGTTGGCCTGCGCTTCGTAATCGTAGATGTCTTCCCCATTGCCCCAACGGGCGGCGGCGAAGAATAACGCCATCGCTATCCATGTTTCACCATCCGGCGCGGAATTTGTATCCAGCATCGTGCCATCTGGCAGGTTTTGCCAGGAAAAATACCCGGCATATTGCCCCTCTGTATGGTACATATAGCGTTTAGCCCACGTCCACAGGCGGTCGAATTCTTCCTGTTTGTCCATCTGCACAGCCAACATCATGCCATAGGAGATGCCTTCGCTCCGCACGTCGCCATTATGCGTATCAAGGATGTAGGCCATATCCTCCCCAACAGGGTAGTACACACGCTGAACATCATCATTGCCATAAAATAATTGTTCCCATGTGGTATCAATCCGCGTCTGGATTTCTTCCTGTGTCAGCCCCCATTCCGCAAGCAGATTAGGATAGTCATTCGTATAGAACGCCCCTTCGGATTCATCGCCCGATGCCTGCTGGACAAAAGGCATGGCGAGCAAAATAAGCATAAAAAATAACCTTAACATGGTGGTGATTCTCCCTCTAATAATCGAAATACTTGACAGTTTTTTTATGTTGCGTTACCTTTATTGTAAAGGTTTGCAATTTTTACCCTGCTAAATATCGTAACGTGTCGGGTAATTTTTAGCAAGCAAAACAACCTGTAACACTTATTTAAATTAAAATCCGGCTTGGCGTTATCTTTTTTTTGCATTAATTTTGCAAACGCTTGCAAAATAAAATTGGATTTATTGCATGTCCAAAGAGATTAAAAAACAAAATTCACCCACAATCATTGACGTAGCACGCGAATCTGGTGTGTCCTATGCGACTGTATCGCGGGCGCTCAATGATTATGAGTTTGTCAAACCGGCCACCCGCGACAAAGTACTCCGTGCCGCCCAAAAGCTGGGCTATGTGCCCAACCAGCAAGCCCGCAGTTTAGCAGGGGGGCGGTCTAACCTGGTTGGCATCCTCGTGCCTGGCCTGGATAACGGCTACATCACAGAGATTATTCGTGGCATTGACGAAGAACTCGCAAAATCCGACTACAACCTCATTCTGTACACCACCCATCGGCATCACGGCAGAGAATCGTCCTACGTCGCTTCAATCATGAATGGCGCGGCGGATGGCCTGCTGTTGATTGTGCCGTTGATTTCTCATGATTACGCCGATGCGTTATATCAACAGAACTTCCCGTTTGTCCTCATAGACCAGTCCGATACATCCGGCAAAAGCTCGGCGGTGAACGCGACAAACTGGCAGGGCGCGTATGATGCCACATCGTATCTCATCGAGTTAGGGCATCAACGCATTGGGTTCATCACGGGTTTGATGGAGCTAAACAGCGCGGTAGACCGCTTGCGTGGGTATGAGGCCGCCTTAAATGCCCATAACATCCCGGTACAGCCGGAACTGATTGTAAAAGGTGACTTTTGGGAGCGTGGCGGATACGTCGCCGCACAAGCCTTGCTGGATTTACCAGCCCCTCCCACCGCAATTTTTGCCTCTAATGACTTGCTGGCATTTGGCGCTATGGAAGCTATCCGGCAACGGGGACTCCGTATTCCGCAAGATGTTTCTCTGGTTGGCTTTGACGACATCCCTCAGGCATCGCTGGTGTATCCCACACTGACGACTGTGCGCCAACCGCTTGATAAGATGGGCCGCCTGGCAGTGAAAATGCTCCTGGAACACATCGGTAGCACGGAATATGCGCCGTATACGGCGACGCTGGCTACCGAGTTAGTCGTCCGGGAATCCTGCCAGACACCACAAAAATAATCAGGATTGAAAGGAGATGGTATCGAAAAAGAGTTTTTAAGCAGTAACAAGCAGGTAAATAAAGCATACAAAATATTATCAAGGAGCATTTGATGAAAAACTACAGGCGCTTAATCATCCTTTCGCTGATGGCAATTCTTTTACTGCTATCAGTAGGCACGGTTGCCTCACAATCTGCGGTGACGATTCGCTGGTGGCACATCAACACCAACGAAGCCGAAGCCGCATACTTCCAAGCCATCGCCGATGAATTTATGGCGGAAAACCCACACGTTACGATTGAAATCACAATCCTGGAAAACGAAGCCTTTAAGTCGCGCCTGATTACCGTGATGCAAGCGGGCGACCCGCCGGACTTGTTCCAAAGCTGGGGCGGCGGCGTACTGTGGACGTTCTCCGAAGCAGGTTTAGTGCGCGATATTTCCGCCGAGTTAGAAGGTGAATGGCGCGACTCATTCAACGCCCCCGCCGCGTTAGAGCTTTATGGGCTGGACGGTGAATACTACGGCGTGCCGTTTACATGGGGCACGGTTGGCATCTTCTACAACAAGGATTTATTCGAGCAAGCCGGGCTGGATGCAGAAAATCCGCCGGAAACATGGGAAGAATTCCTTGACACTGTACAAACCCTCAAGGACGCGGGCATCACACCGATTTCATTGGGTGGGCGCGACAAATGGCCTGGTCACTTCTGGTGGGTTTACCTGGCTATCCGCTTAGGTGGGGAAGACGCATTCCTGGCCGCATACAACCGCGATGGTGCATTCACCGATGAGCCGTTCGTAGAAGCAGGGGAATATCTGCAACAGTTAATCGCGCTGGAACCCTTCCCGAGCGGCTTCCTGGGGTTGAACTACAACGACCAGGCCGCGTTGGTGGGTAACGGGCAGGCCGCTATGGAACTGATGGGGCACTGGGGGCCGGCAGTCCAGGCAGGCAACAGCGTTTCTGGTGAAGGGCTTGGCGAGGCACTCGGCTGGTTCCCATTCCCGACCATTGAAGGTGGTTTAGGCAACGCCGACGATGTGCTAGGCGGTGGTGACGGTTTCGCTGTGGGCATCAACGCGCCCGATGAAACGATTGACTTCCTGCGCTTTTTGACCAACGCCCAAAACCAACGGGTAGGTTCAGAAATCTGGCTGGTTCCGGTGGTTGCTGGCACAGAAGATGTGTTCGAGGATAACCCGGTCATGTCCCGGATTATTGAAGCACGCAACAGTGCGACTTACTCCCAACTTTACTATGACCAATTCCTGCCGCCTGCGGTAGGGGCAACAGTCAACGATGCAGTAGAGATGCTGTTTGCGGGCGTGGCTTCGCCAGAGCAAGTAGCGCAGATGATTGAAGACGAAACATCGTTTGAACTGGACTAGATCAACCAACTAGCATGAAGGATGTGGGGATATTTTAGCGCGCTCGTCCAAAAGTTTGCTGAATATCTCCACACCCACGCACTGCCAAAACATACAGAACGCCATGCATGGACATAGTTTAGCAAAAAGGCTTAGTGATGTCAGCTATCCGTTATAGAGTGCTACCCAAGCAACAAACCCAGACAATCGCCGATAAACAACGGCGACAGTTTAATAAAATGTTGTTGGTGTTTTTATTTTTAGTGCCCGGCATGAGCGTTTTTCTGTTTTTTCTGCTCATCCCCATCGGGCAATCCGCCTATTATAGTTTGTATACCTGGAACGGCTTCGGCCCGTTAACGCGGTACGTGGGCTTAGGCAATTATGAACGCTTGTTTGATCACGGTATTTTTCAATCGTCCATCAGCCATAGCTTTATCATTATGTTTTTATCGCTGATCGTACAGCTCCCCCTTGCGATTAGCCTGGCGCTGATGGTGGGGCGGGGCAAGCTGTGGGGCAAGAAGTTCTTCCGCACGGTTTTGTTTGTCCCTTATGTCTTCTCGGAAGTCATCACCGCGCTCATCTGGATTTACGTGCTTCATCCCAATTCCGGCTTAGTGAATACGGTACTTGGCGTCATCATCCCCAACTACGAGGCGATAGGCTGGCTGGGAGACCGTAACATCGTCTTATATAGCCTGTTCGCCGTCATCACCTGGAAGTACTTCGGCTTTCATATGATTTTGTACATGGCGGGCTTGCAGGCCATCCCCAAAGATTTAGAAGACGCCGCCCGTGTAGACGGTGCAACCGAATTCCAGGTCTTAAAGTCTATCACGCTCCCGTTACTAGGTAGCACCATCCGCCTGACCATCTTCCTGTCTGTGCTGGGGTCTTTCCAGCAATTTGTGATGGTATGGATTTTGACGGGCGGCGGGCCAGTCAACGCGAGTGAACTTATTGCGACTTATCTATACAAATACGGTATCTCGCGCCTTGCCTTTGGCTATGGCAGTGCGGTGGCTGTTGTCTTGTTTGCCATTACGTTCTTCTTCTCGCTGGGGTATCAGCGCATCGTTATGCGCCAGGATTATTCTTCTTTAAGAGGTTAAAAGGGCTTTATGATGACTAAAATTTTTACGAGTAATATCTTTCGTTACATCATCCTGATAACGCTCTGTCTTGTCGTCGTTAGCCCGGTAGCTATGACTGTGTTAGGAAGCGTGCGTACAACGGGCGAATTTTTGAACTCGCCGTTTGGGTTCCCGCAACAGGGCATCCAGTGGGGAAACTATACTGATATTCTGGGCGGCTCTGCCTTCTGGAATTCGCTAAAAAACAGCTTCCTCATCACGTTTGCCGTCACCAGCCTGAATGTGTTGTTCGCCAGCATGTTGGCGTTTGTCTTCAGCCGGATAGAGTTCTTCGGGCGTGGGTTCCTGCTCAATATCTTGTTACTCGGCCTGCTCTTCCCGTTGGTGATTGCCATTCTGCCGGTATTTATTCAGGTGCGGCAACTCGGCCTGACCAATAGTTTATGGGGTGTCATCTGGCCGATGATTGCCTTCGGCTTGCCGGGTAGCGTTATCATCCTGCGGAGTTTCTTCATCAGTATTCCATCGGAATTAGAAGATGCATCGTACATCGACGGTTGTACGACGTTTGGGTTCTTCCGTTATATTCTTGTTCCGCTTGCACGCCCCGCGATGACGGCGGTTGCAGTGTTACAGGTTATCGCCAGTTGGAATGAATACTTCCTGCCACTGGTTGTCCTGGGCGATCCTAAGTTATGGCCTTTGCCTTTGGGCATTATGCAGTTTCAAGGGCAGTACGGCACGGATTGGGCGCCCATTATGGCGTATGTCACCTTGCTCATCATCCCGGCTGTGCTGTTTTATCTCCTAGCAGAAAAATACATTGTGACAGGTTTAACGGGTGGTGAGTTAAAAGGCTAACACAGCTTTATATCACTTTATGCACACAATAAGGGCGACTCTCTATGGTTAATCACACGCTTTTCCTGGATGAAACACAATCCATTGAGGTAAGGGTAGCGGACTTACTGGCACAGATGACGTTGGATGAAAAAATCGCGCAGATTGTCGGCATCTGGGTGACAGACCTGATGAATGCCGATAAGGAATTTGACCCAACCAAAGCAAGCACGCACATCGCGCACGGCATTGGTCACATCACAAGGGTGGCGGCGGCGGCGCTCGTCCCACCCCCCCAAAGCGCCAAACTTGCCAATAGCATCCAAAAGTTTTTGGTAGACCATACGCGACTGGGGATTCCGGCAATCGTCCATGAGGAAAGCTGTGCCGGGTATATGGCACGCGGCGCGACGACTTTTCCGCAATCTATTGGCCTGGCCGCGACCTGGTCGCCGGAACTGGTGGAGCAGATGGCGGAAGTCATCCGCCAGCAGATGCGGGTTGTGGGGGCGCATCATGCCTTAGCCCCCGTGCTGGACGTTGCACGCGATTCCCGGTGGGGGCGCATCGAAGAAACTTACGGCGAAGACCCTTTCCTGGTGACAAACATCGGCCTTGCTTACATCAACGGTTTACAGCACGACGGACTGCGGCATGGGATCGCGGCGACGGGCAAGCACTTTTTAGCCCATGCCTTGCCGGAAGGTGGCAGAAATTGGGCGCCAGTGCATGTGGGCGAGCGAGAACTGCGCGAAGTCTTTATGACGCCCTTCAAGGCCGCTATTCAACTGGGCAACATCGCCTCTATGATGAACGCCTATCACGAGCTTGACGGCGTGCCTTGCGGTAGCTCACGGGAAATCCTGGTGGAGTTATTGCGTGATGAACTGGGCTTTGACGGTGTGCTGGTGTCGGATTATTTCACATTGCGGACACTCGTTAACTATCATTTTGTGGCACAGGACGCCACCGACGCGGCACGGCTAGGCTTACAGGCGGGGATTGATGTGGAGTTGCCGTCGGCGGATTGCTACGGGCAACCCCTGCGGGATGGCCTAGCGGATGGCCGCATTGATATGGCGCTTGTGGACGAGTCCGTGAAGCGTATATTGACCATGAAATTTCAATTGGGCTTGTTCGAGAACCCCTATGTTGAAGAAAACAACGTGCTTGATGTGTTCAACACGCCCGCACAACGCGAACTTTCCCGCCAGATTGCCCGTCAATCGCTTGTCCTGCTGAAGAACGACGATGTATTGCCGCTATCCAAAGACTTACAGCAGATTGTCGTCATCGGCCCCCATGCGGATAGCGCCCGGTTGCTACAGGGAGATTATCATTATCCCGCCCATCTGGAACACATCTTTGAGGAAGAACAAAACCCTAACGCACCCAACCCGCAACAACGCATAGACGCATCCGCGTTTGATTGGAACGAGCATCTGCCGAAATCAATTACGGTATTGCAGGGCATCCGGGCGGCGGTTTCCGCACAGACCAACGTGCAATATGTGCAGGGGTGCAACGTCAATGACGACGACACCACCCAATTTTCGGACGCCGTCGCCGCCGCGCAAAAAGCCGATGTTGCGATCGTCGTCGTCGGTGATAAATCCGGTTTGGGACACGATAACACCGTCGGCGAATCGATTGATAGCGCGACGCTGGCCTTGCCCGGCGTACAGCAAGCCCTCATACAAGCCATCCACGCCACCGGAACGCCAGTTGTGCTGGTCTTGCTGATTGGCAGGGCGTATGTGCTGAAGTGGGCGGCGGAAAACATCCCGGCGGTGCTGGTGGGTTGGTTCCCAGCGCAAGAGGGCGGCAGGGCGGTGGCGGATGTCTTGTTTGGGGATGCCAACCCTAGCGGCAAATTGCCCATCACGTTCCCGCGTTCCGTAGGGCAAATCCCGATTTACTACAATCACAAACCCTCCGGTGGCCGTAGTAACTGGAAGCAAAATTACATCGACCTTAGCACACGGCCTTTGTTCCCCTTCGGGCATGGCCTAAGCTACACACAATTCACCTACAGCGACTTAAAACTGAGCCATGAGCAGATTTCGCCCACCGGGACAATCCATATTGAGGTCACAGTGACGAATAGCGGCAGTTGCGCGGGGGATGAGGTGGTGCAGTTATATGTCAATGACCCCATCGCCAGTGTCACCCGCCCGGTGAAGATGTTAAAAGGCTTCCGGCGGGTTAGCCTGCAACCACAGGAGCAAAAGCGCATCCGCTTTGAGTTGGATGTGCGGCATCTGGCGTTTTATAACAGCCAGATGGATTATGTGGTTGAACCCGGACAAATCAATGTGATGGTGGGCAGTTCGTCCGATGACATCCGCCTGAGCCACACATTCCAGATAAACGGTGAAACCACCGTTGTTGAGCAAGTTTTCCTGACACCGACACACACAGAATAAGGATTAAACCATGAGCGATTACTCCCCAAAGCCGGAACACAAGTTCACGTTTG
>DAIMZF010000032.1:13717-28671 GCA_036734085.1 Aggregatilineales bacterium | reverse complement strand
TACGCGCTCCGGCGGCGGCGGCAAGGTGCGTCAGGCCGGTATCGTTGCCGATGTATCCGCGTCCACCGTGTGCAAGCGCGGCAATCTGGCCGAAGCTAAGTGCCCCGATGAACATCTGCGCGGTCGCCTGCATGGTGGCCTCCACTGCCTCTACAATGTCGCCATCCTGCGGCCCGCCGATGAGTACCACATGCCAGCCAAGCGACTCGGTGATTGCATCCGCCAATGCCGCGAAGTTCTGAACAGGCCAGCGTTTAGCGTCGAACGTCATGCCGGGATTTTGCCCACCCACAGGGGCAATCACCACATAATCCCGCACCGGGAATGACTTCTGTACCCATGCAACATCCGCCGGATTAAGCGGCACATTGGCATAAAAGCCTGCCGTCGGTGCGCCCAGTGCGCCAGCGACATCAAGATAAATCTGTGCTTCGTGGCGGCTGTGGGCGGGGTTGACGGGCACGCGCACAGTATAGCAAAATCCACGCCCGGCGCTATCCAGCCCGGCACGATGCGGAATTCCCGACAGCCACAAGGCCGCACTCATCAACGGAGAACGTTCTAATGAGATGGCAAGGTCAAAGCCACCAGCACGTAACCTCCGTGCGAGTTGGCGTGGATGGCGGGCAGGGTTGGCGTGTGCGCCAACATCCAGCACCGCGTCAAGGTGGGGGTGAAGGTTGATGACATGGCGCGACCATCCGCCCACCGCAAAGGTGATATGCGCGGCAGGATAATAGGCGCGAAGTGCGCTCAGTGTCGCCGTTGCCATAACCACATCCCCGATGCAACAGGGTTTCAGAATAACCACCCGGCGCGGGTCGGCGGGGGGCGGGTGTGTGGGCGTCAGGCGGCCAATGGCTTGATACAACGTGTGCATCATGTTTAAGATTCAGGCGTGGCCGTAAGCGGTTCAATCGTAACAAAGTTATCAAAGTTGATAGATGGCGTATTGGTAATGCTAAAGCGGTCTGGTTCCTGCCGAGAGGACGCGCTCCAAATCACACCGATGAGAAGCAGAGCAATCAACAGCCCAAAGATGACAAGCCCTTGTGTGACGGTAAGCCGACGTAAAAAATTCATAAGACTGGTTCCCTCCGGGAATTAGCGGACACACACTAATCATTCTAGCGCAAAGCGGTTAAAATAAGCGAATAAATGTGGTGGATTATCTTTTTACAAACAGGCGTCACCAAAAACTTTTTAAATAACTTCATTCATAAATTAGCCCGTCTTTTTTGGTTTCTTTGCGGAAAAAAGAACAATACAGAAGTCATTGAGGCACTAAATTACGCGAAGTTTACCCGTGAAGTAAGGACTTATAGCGGATGAAAACGAAAAACCATATCTTATTAGATTTGCCGGATCACATCGAAACCGCGCGTCTGACGCTTCGGATTCCGCGTGCAGGGGATGGCATGACAGTATATCCGGCGGTGATGCAGTCAGCCAATGAAATTGCGCCGTTTCTCGATTTTCCGATGATTTGGCAGTCCGACAAAGATACCGAGCGTTTTCTGCGGGATGCGCTAGCGAAGTTCATCCTGCGGACGGATTATATTTTTTTGCTGTTCCGGCGGGAGGATGAGGCATTCGTCGGGTTATGTGGGGCGCACCTTCGCAATGACGCACTACCGGAATATGAGCTTGGCTATTGGCTGGTGACTCCCATGAGCCGACAGGGGTACGTAACCGAAGCGGCGCAAGCGGTGGTAGATTATGTATTCTCCCATTTGGCGGCGGAACGCCTGATGATTCGGTGTGACAAGCGCAATCAAGCCAGCGCCAATATCGCCCGGCGGTTGGGGTTTGTTGAAGAAGGATGTATGCGTGCGAAGGAAGTCATCATGAATGATGGTGGCGTGCGCGATATGTTGTTTTTTAGCCAGTTGCGCGGAGAATGGGCAGGCTAAAAGGACGCTATAAATATTTTCACAAAAAATGGCAGAGAAGATAACCTGAGTAATTTAGTAACAAATAAATCCCTAAAAAAGAGTGAGGAAACCTTATGCGCCGCGTAACCGCAGACTTTACCATTGACCGCCCACCACGCCGAAGCCGCATCTTACAAGCCATCGGCATTTTTTACTTCTGGCTGGCGGGTTGGCGGATGACCTCTCACTTCCCAAGTACGCCTAAAATGCTGGTCATCGCCGGGCCACACACCAGCAACTGGGACGGCTGGCATGTGATTGTAGCCAGTTGGATTGCCCGTGTTGACCTTAAATGGATGGTTAAAGCGGAGGCGATACGCTGGCCGTTTGGCTGGTTTATCAAGTGGGCGGGCGGCGTGCCTATCCAACGGGACGCCAGTTATAACGTCGTCGCGCAATCCGCACGGCAGTTAAAAGAGGCGGATGACATGCTATTGCTGGTCGCGCCGGAAGGCACACGTAAAAAATCCGACTACTGGAAGACCGGGTTCTACTGGATAGCGCATCAGGCTGATGTGCCCATGCTGTGTGCCCGCATGGACTACGGCACAAAAACCATCAGCTTTACCGGGCCGTATCACCCCACCGGAAATATTGAAGCCGACATCGAAAAAATCTGGGCGGATTTCCGCGCTGTGAGCGCACTCCACCCGGAAAAAGTGAGCGATATGCGTCTACGCGAGAAGGACAAGACGCGCTTTCAGTAAATGTACGCATTATCCGACATACTGCACAAGCCTCATCAGGCGCAAAACCTTTTAGTTGCGAATATAAAAAAAAGGCATATGATATTTGTATCGCACATAAGGGTTGATTGAGGCTTTCATCATGCAAGAATACGAAGAACTCCACACCGATAACATTGAAGCTCGTTTTGACGTAGAATCACGCTTGTTGCGCGTCAAATATCGGGGCAAAATAACAGCACAGGTAAACAATGATTTGTACGCATGGATTGGACGATTAGTCGAATCTGCTGGCGGCAATATCAACATAGCACTGGGTTCAATCTACGATTTCCGCGAAGTAACCGAGTTCGACAGTCATATCATCAGCACCGCCCAGAAGAACAGCAAACAGATTAACCGTGATATGAGCCTGCGCTATCATCCGGTGGCGCTGTTGGTCACATCGCCATATCAGCGTGAGTATGTGCATTTAACCATGCGGGTAAGCCCACAGGAAGACCGCAAGCGCATTGTAGACACCGAAGAACAAGCAGAAGCGTTTATTCAAAAATTTTGCGAAAAATACCGTGATTTTATGCCACAATAAATAACTTACAGCGTTAAGCGACTGAGTCAGCGTCAGGGCGGTGGCACAAACCCGCCCTGATGTGTCTATCGTCTACGACGCGCAAGTATCCAAGTCAATAACACAATGCACACCGGGAACACCCCCCATGCAAACAACATCAGCGACGGCAGATACCCCAGACTATAACTGAAGACCACCTCATTGTTGCCACGCTCTAGCCGCACAGCGCGGAACATCACATTTGCGCGCAAAACGTCCACTTCCACGCCGTTGACGGTTGCTTGCCAGCCGGGATAGTAGGCGTCTGTAAAAAGCAGATAAGCACCGTCTACAGCCGTAGACGCCTCTATTGAGACTCGAGTCGGTGTATAGGCTGTTATCTGTGCGGGCATGGCAGGGGCAGATGCACCAAAGGAAATTACATCAGAATTCACTTGATTGTGAATTATAACACTATCAGCAGGGTTGAAGGACTCATCACGAAGGTAGGACAACGCTTGCTCTGTGCCTTGCCACAGGTCGTCGGATAGCATCATGCCACCCGTAAAAACGAGCGCACGGGGTAGGGCAAGCTGATTTTCATAAATTTTGACCTCTGCGGAGTAGATGCGCCGCCACATTTCCGGCGTGAGTTGGGCAAAATCCCCTGTACGAGAATTCACCAGCGTTACAGCGATGATGTCGGCATTCGTACCATTTAAAGTCACTGCCGCAGGCAAAAACATCTGTTCTGATGTGTAACGCGCTAATGTGAAAGCGTCTACCGTCACAGCATCTGCTATTGGCGTTAGCGTCACGTCATCAAAAGTAGCTATCGGCGCGGAACAGGTGTTCTGTGATGTACAAGCATAGAGGATGTGCAAGCCATCCGCTAGAAAGTCCGTGCGGTTAGGGAAATTGGCGGCTTCTGTGTTAAGTGGCGTGCGCAAGGCTGTATCAAAGAAGATGCCTTCATGCACAAGGTCGTACACTTTATCCAGCAGAAGGAAGCGTGTATCGGTCAGGTTTAACCAGCGTGCATCCGGCAGGCACGCACCGCGACAATCTGGCAGGGCTAAATTCTCGCGCAGGCGTCCGTCTACGGTACGCGGTGCGCCTTGCGGCAGAAGTAACTCCGCAAAAGCGGAATAAGCCAGCGTGGGCAGGACGCCGCCATCAAAGCCATCAATCGTCGGGATGCCCCATGTTAGCGGTAGATTGGGCGCGATAATCTCGTTTAATTTGATGGCGGTAAAGGCGTGATCAATGGCGATTGCGCCAAGCCCATACCCCTGCCAACGGGCGGCCAGGACGGGTTTATCGCCCGGGTCAAACTGATTACGGCTAATACTGAGTAACCGCCCGGCGGGTTGACCGTCACTACCGTAAGCACGGAGCAAGCTCACCGGGAAGCGCGGCGAACGATATACGGCGGGGTCTGTCAGGTCATTATAGGGTAAGGTGTGCGAGGCCAGCCATAATTCCAGCACAACCACCGCCAACAAAAGCGCCGACCGTCGCCATAATGTAACCGCCACAAATACAACAAACGCACCCGCCCACAATAGCAACGTTAACACAGTGGGCTGTGCGGGTTCCGTGATGCGCTCCGGGCCGCTTTGCGCTAAAAACGCTAGCCCGATTAATCCAGCCACCCCGATAGCGGAAGCAATCAGCGCGGGACGCCGTTTGACACGACCTTGTAGCACCGAGTCCGCACCGAGTCCGGCCAGCATCGCACCCGCTAACGCGAATAATGCCAACCAACGCGCCGGGACACGAAACAGATTGAATCCGGGCAATTGGGCTAAGACTTCATAATAAAGCGGATTAAAGCGCCCGAATGCGAAGAAAACGCCTACCAGCGCGATTATCAGCCATGCCCAACGGCGCTTATCCGTACTGAAGACACCGCATAACATTAAGCCTAAGCCTATCACGCCGATATAGCCGATATATTCACCAAAGGGTTGCCCGGCATAACTCGGCAACATGCCACGCCCGACAATGGTCGGATCAAGCGAAAAGGCGGTGGCTTCCTGTCGGTTGAGTCCGTCGCCACGATTTGACACGCTAATGAGTTCCTGAGTGGGGACGAGTTGCGGCAAGGCGATGACCACAGCGATGACCACCGCCAGCGCCAACCCCAATAAGCGGATGCTGATACTATGTAACATAGTTTTTAGTGCATACTGATTCCAGTCAAGCGCGATTAAGGCATAAATGCCCAAGCCCACGCCACTGATGAATACTGTCTGGGTGTGGCCTGTCAGCAGTTGTAACGCCCACGCTACCCCCAGCAACGGCACATAGCGCACGGGGCGTTTAAATGCGGCGTCCAGCAATAGAAACAGGAACGGCATCCATGCCAAGCCCTGAAGCTGATTAATCTGCTCGACATGCGTGCCTAAGTAACCGCCAAACGCGAAGATAACACTTGTTATCAACGCTGGCAGGCGGGCAAGGCCGAGTGACCTCCGCGCCAGCCAGAACGCACCCACAGCCGCCCACAGCACATGCAGTAAAATACTTACCCGAATTGCATCCGGCGCGGCCAATGAGATCGTCAACCAATTGGGCGGGTAAAATGTGCCGATTTGACTGTTCGCCAGCAGAGGCACGCCCATAAACAAATCTGGCGACCATAGCGGTAACGTCCCGGCGGCGAGTGCGGCATCGCGGGCATCCCAGTAAGGATAAAAGTACGCGAAGGTATCGCCACGCGCCAGAATCAGATGGGTAAACGTGAGCTTGTAAAAAAAGGCGGCCACAAGTGCGGCTATCAGCGCGAAGATGAGCCAGCGAACGCGCATATCTTTCCCCTTTGTGAAGGTCTGGCAAGGTTAGCTTGGATATGAATGCTGGGGCTAATATAACACAAAGGGGCACGAAGTCATCGTGCCCCACATGCAAACCATCGTGATGCAAGCACAGAATCAGAATGACATGGCATGACGTGTGGTGAGGATTTCCAACGCCCGTTTGACTTCCGCTTTGGTCTGTGCGGCCTTCCAGCCGAGTGTGCCACCGACGAGCTTTGCGATTTCCTCAATCGCGCTTTTATCCAGCTTGCCCAGCATCGCCAGCAAGGAGCGCCGCAAAAGCACGTCATCCAGGTGGATTACTTTTTCATACGTAGTTATAAATATAATTTCTCGTTGTGTGTAGCCCGGTACAGTTTCCATTGGTGCGTCGTCCTTCTGCTGGCAGAAGGCGATAACGTCTAGCGCACGCGCGCCGTAGCGGTCGAGCAGAGTTTCCAGGCGTTCGCGGTCAAGGCCAGTCTCTACCTGATGGTGCGCTAACCACCCTTCCCGATTAGAGACCGGGTAGCCCTTCCCGCCACCAATAGGGGTTGATTTTGTGGTGGCGCGGCGCGGCTTGTTCAGATGTGCCAGCACAGCGTCGGCGGCCTGCTCGGAAAAAGCGCGGAAGGTCGTCCACTTGCCACCAACCAGCGACAGAATCGGATAATCGCCACGCACACCCGCTTCAATCGTTTTAATGCTGTGGTCACGGCTGATTTGACCGGGCGAGTCTGCTTCACTGGTCGGCAGAGGCCGCACACCACTAAAGCGGAACACGATGTCATCATGGCTGACTTTAATCTTCGGGAAGACCACACGCACCAAATCCAGCATATAGTTAACTTCTTCTTCTGTGCAGGTCACATCGTCCGGGTTATCCACTGGAATATCGGTTGTGCCGATAAGTACACGGTCTTCCAATGGGAAGAACAGCGTGATGCGTCCGTCCGCGTTCTCGAAGAACATCTCATTCCCCAAACAGGCGGCGTGTAATTGCGGATGGTCTACGACGATGTGCGAGCCTTTGGTTCCGCCGATGAACTGTGTAGCACGATTTAACGCATCATTGGCGAAATCAATCCAGGGGCCTGCGGCGTTGATGACGACTTTAGGCCGCACAGTGAAGGATTCGCCCGTGAGCGTGTCGTTTAATTCAACGGTATCGCGCCCTGCCCCCACCGCCTTGACATAGTTCAGGGCGCGGGCTTGGGGAGAGTCGGCTTCGGCATCCAGCACCAATTCCAGCGCGATGCGCTCCGGGTATGGCATCCACGCATCATAGTACTGGGCGGTGTTTACGATGTCCGGGTTTAAATCCGGGCGGTGCTGGAGTGATTCCTCCCGCGAGTAAAAACGGTGACGCGGGAGCGTCTGCTGGCGCATGGTGAATAGGTCGTAAAAAGTCAGGCCGATTTTAATGACCAATGAACCACGCTGACTCGGCTTATCACGCAGGCCGACAAATTTTAAAGGCGCGTTGAGCATCCCGGAAATGTGGCTAAAAATAGGAATAGTCGTCGGTAGCGGTTTGACGTAATGGGGCGCATTCTGCAATAAGCGGTTGCGCTCGGTCAGGGCTTCGCGCACCAGACGGAACTCGCCGTTTTCCAGATAACGCAATCCGCCATGTACCATATGGGAAGACGCGGCGGACGCACCAGAGCCGAAGTCATTCATCTCAACGAGCAGGACATCCACCCCTTGCAGGGCTAAATCCCGGAAGGTGCCGATGCCGTTAATGCCACCGCCGATAATCAGCACACTGACATCAGGGTTTTCTTTTAAAGCGGAAATTGTGTCTGTTCGTGTCATCGTTATTCCTATCCATTAAAGTGTAGTCGACCTATCTTAAATTATAACACCCGGCATGATGGAGCGTAAATCAAAAACCGCCGATTGTGACATTCATCGACGGTAAATGAGTTAACTGTCATGACGTGGGCGTTAGGCCAATGGCGGTGGGAGTGATAACAAAATACTGGCTTCGCCGCGTGCGTCATCTGCGGCAACAATCAGCGCGAGGTAGCCTACTTGCCGTGTTGCATCGGCGGGTATGGTGAAGTACGCCATGCCGGATGGGTCGAAAACAGCATTGTATGTAAACGGGCCATCTGTGCTGACGACAACCAGGCCAACGAGCTTACCTTGTGACTGGGGCACTGGCCCGACGACAACATCAATGGTATGGCCGACTTGCGCGCCGGTGGGCACATTGAGTGGTAACCATCCGGTTAACGTGGGGATGGGTGGTTGTGGCGTGATGATGGATAGCACTAAGAGTGTACTGCTGATGAATACAATCGTGGAAAAAAGCCGTCCCGCAAATCTTGAGCGTGCGAGTCGCTTTACGAAAAAGACATGGTTGCTCCCTGATGTGTCTTTGCTTCATCTCAGTGTAACATCAAACAGGTAGAGACGCACCCTATGATGCGCGATGTGTGAGGGCACGATGTTTCGTGCCCTGTGGAATGGCTTAGCAAGTAACGGTTTTTGCGCGGAAATCGTCAAAAATTGTTGCGACTCGCAACAATCAGCACCATTATCACGGACTAATTATCAGAATCCATGACTTCTTCCAGCTTATTAAGGTAGTTCCGCAGGTCATTGATGGCCTGTCGCAACTGCCCTTTCGTCGCGGGCGAGGCCTGCCCCACCCCATCCCGGATGTCGAAAACCTGCTTGGCGATGAGGGCGTCTTGCTTGGTGAACAGCCTTTTACCGCGTGTGAGGGCGTCATCAGCGAATAGGGCAGGGGATTGGGCGTGCTTCTTGGGTGGGCGTTCCGCACTGGGCGAATTGTTGCGAGTCGCAACAATTTGGGCAAGCCTGCGGGCTTCTTCGACGGCGGCGGCGGGTGGCTCAATCTTGGCAATGCGGAGTAACTCATCTTCGCTAAAGTCGAGGTTGTCGCCAATCGTCCATACTTCATCGGGCAGGCCGAGCAAAGTCCGGCAACGGCTGAAGGCGGCGCGGTGCGACACGCCCAAACCATTGCTAAGCATATCGCTCCGGCCAGTGGGCACACGATGCTCTATCACTTGCGCGTAGTAACTGCGGTCGCAATCCGTCGGGTTAACAACGGCCTCATACGGACGAAAGCGCGTGCCACTGCGCTCTAGTAAATCCATCAGCAAGATGGCGAACTGCCGCGCACGGCCAATCGCGTTAAGATCGGCCCGGGCGGCATTTTCGCTGGCTTGCCGCCAAACGCTGAAGTCATCCACGATAATTGCCGGGACGTTCTCCCAGCGTTCGCGCTCCTGCGGTTTGCCATCCCCACCATTGAAGTAACCAAACAGGATGTGAAAAGCCAGCCAGCGCCGTTCACCCGTTTCTAGTCGATACTTCGTGCCAGATGTGCGCTGGATGGTTACGGGGTTGGCAAGGCCATCACGCCGAATACTGATTGCCAGTTCAATTACTTTGAGGAAGCTCTTTTCAATCGGCCCGGCATCATCATGGCTGAAGTGTTCGTCCTCATCGCGCCCACGACTTTCCACCGCTTCCGCCCACAGCACATCATCCAGGTTAAAACGCGACCGACCAATTTGTTTGCGTTCGGCGTCGATCTGTTGTAACCATGCATTGAACAAATCCGCAATGTCTTTGGGTTCGCCCGACCAGTACGAGCGCACGTTGGAGGGTACAGCGCGGCGCGGCTGTTTGACATCTGGATAGATGTTAAAAATAGAAATCGGGCGGATGATTTGCCGTTGGCCTTCTCGTTTGGAAAGCTCACCGAACAATGCCATATCTGCATCGGACATAGACATTGACGGGCGTTCCGTGCTGGCGGATGCGGGCGTAGGTTGTTCTTCGCCACCACCTTCACCGGAAAACGGATCCATATCCGCTAGTCTGCCTTTTCGACTCATGAACGCATCTCCACCTCTATACGATCAACGATAGACCACATATCCCGCGCCGCACCGCTATCAGGTGCAAAGCGGAAGACCAACTGACCCACAGTGGACGCCTCCGCCCAGATTGTACGCATGAAGACTTCCGGCCAGACCAAATCACCGTAGCGAGATTTGAGCTTGTTTAAGTTTTCCTGATGAACCAGCGTGCTAGCGCGGAACATGGTCGGCACGATGCCCATAACGGAAATATCCTCTAACCCCCACCGTGACCGCGCCTGTTGCATACTATCACGATGGGCGAAGCTCTCTACCAGGCCATCAAAGCTGAGGTACTCACACTTGGTCGGGTAGATGATGGAATCCGTTGCCAGATAGATAGACCCGTGCAACAGGGAAGGTGTGGGCGATGTATCGAAGATAACGACATCCACCAAATCCTTTAATTCACGGAAGCGGTCAGCAACCGCGAAGGCGTCGGAGATTTGCATGGGGATACTGCGGGTTTCCACGTTGGAGGGCACAACATAAAGCTGACCTTTGGGGGGTTGCTCCAATGGCGCGTAGACTTCCGGGTTCACCGGACGCAGGACCTCCTTAAAGGGCGTACCCCGTACCAGTAAGTCATATAGGCCGGGATCTTTCTTTAAGCCGAGTGAAACGGTAGCATGGCCTTGCGCGTCCGCGTCGGCCAGCACGACTTTGTATCCGCGAATGGCAAGCCCGGCGGCAACGTGAATCGCGATTGTGGTTTTGCCAACTCCGCCTTTTTCGTTGATGAGCGTTACTGTCTTCATAGGTTTTTGCTTTATCCATAATTTATCGCTGAAGGAGTTATCAAGATGATAACACCCCATGTATGGGGTTGTCATGTTGGGATTGGTTAAATTTGGATAAAAACGATAAAAGAAGTGTATATTATGTGACATATATTTTACATAGTAGCTAGACATCAACGGACGCCAACAGCGCGTTTAACTCATTGCTTATGCGCGACTTACGCGCATAATAGAAGCGTATGATTGAACAGGTAAAACGAAAGGCAATGCAGACCATGAACAAACTCGCAGTGTTGACCAGTGGCGGCGATGCACCCGGTATGAACGCGGCTATCCGTGCGGTGACGCGCACAGCGATTGATAAAGGCTGGGATGTGGTAGGCGTGCGTGACGGGTATCGTGGATTGGTGGATGGTGACTACATGCCGTTACAGCGCCGCGACGTTGGCGGCATCATCCAACTAGGCGGCACATTTTTAGGGAGCGCCCGGTGCGAGGAATTCCGCACGGAGGCCGGACAGCGCAAAGCCCTGCGAGAGCTAAACCAGCACGGGGTAAACGCGCTCGTCGTCATCGGCGGCAACGGCTCGCAGACTGGCGCACATGCCTTGCATACACTGGGCTTCCCGGTGGTGGGCGTTGCTTCCACCATTGATAATGACCTGTACGGCTCGGACATCACCATCGGCGTTGATACCGCACTCAATATCGCGGTAGAAGCGATTGACCGTTTGAAGGTCACAGCATCTTCACATGGCCGCGCTTTTCTCATTGAAGTGATGGGGCGTGACTGCGGCTATCTGGCGATGATGGCCGGAATCGCGGGTGGCGCAGAGGCAATCTGCATCCCGGAGATTGACACCAAACCGTCCGAAGTAGCGCAGATTTTACTGAGCGCCTATGAGCGCGGCAAAAAACACGGCATTGTCGTTGTTGCGGAAGGCGCGAAATATGACGCGGATACGATGGCCGATTACTTCAAGGAAAATAAACAGGCGATAGGCTTTGATCTACGCACAACACGACTAGGTCATGTGCAACGCGGCGGGATGCCGCTTGTCAGTGACCGTATTCTGGCGACACGATTAGGCGCGGCGGCGGTGGAAGAATTAGCTAACGGAAATTCTGGCGTGGTCGTGGGCGTGGTGGGCGGCTTCAATGGTGAATTGATGACCACGCCCCACGAGGCCGTCGCGGGCAAGCACCGCCCCCTAGACCCGGCATTGCTGGCTTTAGCGGAAACACTCGCCAAGTAGATTTTGTTAAACTATGTAACATACAGAAAGAATATTCTATGCCCGGCAAGTATTATGATGAACTGGAAGTCGGCACGGTGATTTCGCACACACTTGGCCGCACATTGACGGAAACTGATAATGTGCTGTTCAGTAGCCTGACGATGAACACCCAACCCCTGCACATTGATGAAGCCTTCGCCAGCAAAACACAATTCGGGCGGCGCATTGTCAACGGGATTTTTACGCTGGGGGTTGTGGTTGGCATCACGGTGAATGAGTTGACCGCCGGAACAATTGTTGCTAATCTCGGCTATGAAAATGTGTCTCATCCGCACCCGATGTATCACGGTGACACTATCACCGTAGAAACACACATCCTGGAAAAACGCGAAAGCAATAGTAACCCGGAACGCGGTATCGTGAAGATGAAGCACATCGGCCACAATCAGGACGGCGTGGTGTGCATCGAAGTCACACGGACAGCCCTGTTTTTGAAAAATCCAAAAGAAAGCTAAACCCTCGTATGATGCAAAAAATCCGCCTGCCCGCCTTGCTCTTAATCCTCGTTATAAGCGTGGCCTACCTGCCCACTCTACAGACTATCCCTAACGGAAGTAGCCATATTTACGTGGTAGATGTGGGCGAAACACAAATTGTCCTCAACAACTGGGGCACGCTCCATGCGACAGGTTACCCCCTGTTTGTGATGAGTGGCAACCTGTTAACCGAAACCTTCACGGCATTCGGTATGAGTAACATCACAGCGGCGGCGGTTGTTTCTTTAGTGTGGACATGGGCGCTTTTGCTTCTGCTGTTTGTGCTGTGCTACCATCTGACCGGGCAAGCGTGGATAGCGGCAGGCGTGACAGTGTTATTCGGTTTAACGCGCAGTGTGTGGATTCATGCTGTAACCGCCGAAGTATACAGCTTTGGCCTGATGTTGCAGATATTATTATGGGTTATCGCACTATGGCGACCGCCGATTAATGGCCGCATTTACTGGTTAGCATTTATCGGCGGTGTGGCGCTGGCACATCATCGCTCCACGTTAGTGATGATTCCGGGCTTGGTGATGGTCGTGTGGCCGTATTTATGGGAACAACGGCGGAAATTACCGCGCCTTGTTGCGGTGAGTCTTATGTTGGGATTGGCTGGATTTGTTCAATACGTATACTTATATATTCGCGGCTTATCCGGTGATGACTGGGTGTATGGCGAACCGGGCACGCTATCCGGCCTGCGTGACCAATTTTTAGGGGAAGAAGCCGCCGGGCGCATCGGGATGCCCGGCACATGGGATGAATTAATCAGCAATTGGGGTGCAGTGAACGCCGTACTCATAGAAGATTTGAGCGTGCCGGGTGTTGTGGTGGGTGTTATCGGTCTGGCACTGGCTGTATGGAATCCACGCTTTCGTCCGGCGGCGATTCCATTGGCAATAGTAGCGGGTTTTTCGTATGTATTCCATGTAGGCCTCATCCATACGGATGTCCTCTCCGGGTTTATGCTGTTGGTCATGGTGAGTTTAGTGATTGGCTGGGCGTTTCTGGCGCACGAAGCCCTCAACTTAACGCAAATGCGCTATCGGCACGGGCTGGTAACAGGCGCAGGCGCACTGATGGCGGTGTGGCTAGTAGCGTTTAATTGGCCTTTTGTGAATGAACTGGTCAATGATGAGGCCGGGCTACAAGCTATCGAGCAAATCCGGCCAGCACCGGAGGGTGCTACCGTGATGCTGGCATGGGGGCCTTTGTACTTCGCCGGAGCCATCGCACAAATATTGCAGGATGATTTGACGCACATTACGCTTGTGGATGATAAAGTGGACTTCCGCACCATAACCGGGCAACTCGTCACACCGGAATATACATTATTTACGCAAACACTGGATTGGTGGCGGGAACGTTTGGGCTGGGACGCGGTCTATGTGGAAGCTATCGCGCCGCGATTAGTCACGTTATTTCCAGAGCCACGCATCGCCACGCAAAGTACGGATACGATCATGCCAGTGAAAGCGACGATCTTATGCGGGAATCGCGGGGTGGCGTTAGATGTACTGTGGCAGATGTCTAACCCGTCAGTTGATGAAGACTTGAGCATATTTGTGCATGGCCTAAGCGCAGATGGTGACCTTATCGCACAAGGTGACCAATCCGCGCCTGTTTATGGCTGGCGGCCTTTTAGCCGTTGGCTGGCAGATGAGCAAGTAAGTGATATTTACCCTATTGAAGGCGCTGACGACGTGCATACGGTGCGCTATGGCCTGTACCGCGTTACCCTTGCTGGTGAGTTTGAGAATGTGAGCATATATGATGAAATTCCTGTGGATTGTTAGCCTGATTGTATTGATAGCGCCTGCATGCCAGCCAGATAACAGTGTGGCGAATGCGCCGACAATAGAAGAGCCGATAAACATTATTAAACGGCTGGCAACTGTCGCCCCCAGCCCCACACCCAGCGAAGAAGACCGCATCGCAGAGCAAACGTTGGTCGCCCTGCAACCGACGCCTGCGCCCCCTACCCCGATCCCCACGCGCCCGCCCTACATCGGAGTTTTTTTGGGAGAAGCTAATTTTGACCCCTTTGCGACAATTACCAGCCTGAACCCAATCGGCGCTATAGCGGAACTGCCGACTGCCAATCCATTAGGAATCCGTGTGATTTGCGACATTCCAGAAGACGGCATCTTCGGCGCGGATTGGCGCGAAAATCAACGTGTGCGGAACGAACTCCGTTGCCCCATTCAGATTATGTTCGGCTTTGGCGGGCGTGTGCAGATTTTTGAAGGCGGTGCGATGTACCACAGGCCGGAAACCAACGAGGTTTGGGCCATCAGTCCGGGACGTGCAGGCGAAGTAGGCGGCTACTGGTACTTAGGGCAAGCACCAGATATTGGCGAAACGGCCATTGGCAATGTGCCAAGCGGAAGGGTCGCGCCAACGGGTGTGTTTGCATCCATGTGGTTGACTGTACCGGAAGCACGGGCGGCGCTGGGCTTTGCCTTTCAAAATCCATTCAATGGGAACATCAATGTGCAACGCTTCGACGGCGGCACACTATTTTTAGACGGTAACGCCGGGCAAGTCTTCGCGCTGTTGCT
>DAIMZF010000032.1:0-13617 GCA_036734085.1 Aggregatilineales bacterium | reverse complement strand
CCCAGTAACCTTCGCCCCAGCTATCTGTGACTTCAATATCAGTAATCCACTTGGGTTGCTTCATGCCGTACAAATCCGGGATGAAGATACGCAGTGGAAAGCCGTGTTTTTGCTTGAGGGGTTGCCCATCCCACGCATAACACAGCATAACGCGGGTGTCGTTGCGGATGACATCTAATGAGACCCATTCATCAAAGCCATCCGCACTGATGATACGCAGATAGCTGGCGTTTTCGTCCACCCCCCAATCCTCCAGCAAACGATGAAACGGAATGCCCGTCCAGCGCGTTGTGCTGATGAGGTCACCGGCGATACGGTTAGAAATGCAGGAAAGCGTGACGAATTGATCTACGGGTTCGTAGTTTTCCATCAGGTCATTCAGGCTGATTTCCAACGGTTGGCTGACCATACCGCGCACGTTTAAGCGGTAGGTTTCGCCGTTGATGGTGGGCGGGCGGGCGCTGATGTCGATGCGATAATGGTCATCAATCGGCGTGTATTCCGGGCGTGTACCGGATGCAGGCTGAAGCGATGCGCTCATGTTGGGTAGATTATCGGGAATTTCTACTGTTTCTGGCGGGGTTGTCGTGAGCACATTATCGCGGCGGTTGAGGCTTAATAACGTGCCTGCACCCACGCCCATCACGGTGATGGTCGCCGCCGCACCACTCATCTGCACCAAAAACTGGCGGCGGTTGATTTGTGTGGCTTGCGGCTCGGTTTCGCCGCTATATTGGGCATATACCCATCCCAGCGCCAGCCCCCATGCGATGAACAGCGCGATGATAAACACCGCACTCACAAAGCCGTCGGCTTGCTCCACAAATGCGGATTCCGAACGCAGAGAGGCATTAATCAGTGCGAAGAATAAGCCGAGTACCGCGCCCGCCGCACCGCCCAGTATGCCCGCATGTTCCGCCGGGATGCGACGAAGTGCAACAAATACCAGCGCACCAGCAAGGATGCCAATGCCCACCACAAACACAACACCCTGCACTTGCTCCAATATTTTAGCTGTGCTGGATGTTTCGCCCAGATTAAAGGCCTGGATGAAGTCAATAATACGGTTAATGCCAAAGCGGATAACATCGCCGGGCAAAACACGCGCTAACCAGTCGAAAAAATCAAAGGGTATAAAAGGAAGGTTTTGCCATTGCTCCCCGACAAAGGAGATGGCAATTAACGGGGCCATGAACACCCCCCCCAACAAAGCACCGAGTAACCACCCGGCACGGGATGATTGTGTTTTTACTTCTTCCACTATTTCACCTCTAAAAATAAATGTCTCTTGACTGAATAGACGTAACAATGCAATGTTTCTTACTTTAAAGCACTTACATTACGACAACCTTAAGTTCAGCAGTGACGTTATGTGCCAGCATCACAGAGCAGGATGCTAACATCCGGCACAGTGCGGCGGTTGTAGAGGTATAGAGGTATGTTAGAATATGTTCTAGTATTGTTCTAAGCTGTAGCGCACGGTAAATCACGTGTATTACGTTGAAAGAGATTGTTGAAGAGATGACGACAGAAAGCATCCAACTCACCTCGCAAAACTTCATGAACCGCGAGCTAGGCACGCTGAACTTTAACCGTCGGGTGCTGGCACTCGCGGAAGATGTGAGCATTCCGCTATTAGAGCGCCTGAAGTTCGTGGCGATTGTGGGCAACAATTTGGATGAGTTCTTCATGGTGCGCGTTGGCGCGTATATCCAGAAGGTCAAACTCGGCTTGTCGTCGTCGCGTCCGGATGGATACACCCCCCATGCCATCCTGAAGGAAATCCGGCAGGAAGTTCTGCGCTTGATGCACGATCAACGCAAGCTGATGACAGGACTGCTAAAAGAGTTGGAAGCGTATAACATCGTGCTTCATTCCTACCAGACCCTTTCCGATTCTACGCAGGTGGCATTGCGGGCATACTTCCACGAGCAAGTCTTCCCGGTGTTAACACCACTTGCCGCAGACCATGCCCGCCCTTTCCCGTTTATCTCCAACCTTAGCCTGAACCTTGCGGTTTCTCTGCGGCGGATGGACGATGACGAAACACTGGAATTTGTACGTATTAAAGTCCCCAACATCCTGCCCCGTCTGGTGAATTTGGGCAAGCACGTTGCAAAGCATGGAGTCGGCCTGCCGCTTGACCACTTTGTATGGGTTGAAGACATTATCGCGGCCAACCTTGATTTGCTTTTTCCCGGCATGGAAGTTGTAGAGCATTTTCCTTTCCGTGTGACGCGCAATGCGGATATTGACTACGAACATGAGCAAGACAGCGAACTCATGGATTTACTGTCCTTGATTGAAGTAGGCGTAAAAGAACGGCGCTTTGGCTCTATTGTGCGCTTGAGCGTACCGGCAGACATCAGCACGGAGATGCTGGGGCGCTTGATTGACGAGCTAGAGATTGACCCGGAACGCGATGTCTACCGCATTAATGGCGCTTTGGGGTCTTCCGCATTGTTTGAGTTGATGAGCGTTGACCGGGCAGAATTGAAATATACCGCGCATGTGCCGCGTGTGCCGGAGGTTCTGCCGCCTAATGTAGACATCTTCGCCGCCATTCGTCAGGGGGATATTCTGCTCCATCATCCGTATGATTCATTTACCCCTGTGGAGGAGTTCTTCCGGCAGGCGGCCAAAGACCCGGCAGTGCTGGCAATCAAGGCCACGTTGTATCGCGTCGGCAAGGATTCCGCGATTGTACGAGCGTTGCTGGATGCCCGCGAAAACGATAAGCAAGTGGCCGTGCTGGTGGAGTTAAAAGCGCGCTTTGATGAGGAGAATAATCTGGAATGGGCGCGGCAGTTGGAACAACGCGGCGTGCATGTGACCTATGGTGTGGAAGAATTGCCCGTAAAGACCCACGCGAAAGTGGCGATGGTGGTACGCCGCGAAGCAGACGGCCTACGCCGCTATGTGCATCTGGGCACAGGGAATTACAACTCATCCACCGCCCGCCTGTATAGTGACCTGGCAGTATTTACCATCAACCCGGAAATCGGTGCGGATGCCACCCGGCTATTTAATCGGCTGACGGGTTACGCGCCGGAAACCGCTTATAATCGTCTGTTGGTCGCGCCGGAATTTTTGCTGAATACGCTTGTTAGCTTGATTGACAACGAGATTGAAGCGGCACAGGCGGGGCATCCGGCACGGCTCATCTTTAAGATGAACCAGCTAGAAGAAGATGTCATCATTCGTAAGTTGTACGAAGCATCACAAGCAGGCGTACAGGTAGACCTCATCGTGCGTGGAATCTGCTGTTTGCGGGCGGGCTTGCCGGGACTCAGCGAGAACATCCGCGTGCGTAGTTTATTAGGTCGCTTTCTGGAGCATTCCCGCATTTATTACTTCCGCAATGCCCCGCCGGAAAATCAACTGTATGCGGGGAGCGCGGACATCATGCGGCGTAACCTGTACAACCGTGTTGAGGTGGTGTTCCCCATTTTGGAGCGCAGGTTGCGTCGGCGGGTTTTGCGCCTGCTGGCAACCGATTTACAGTGCAATACGCTGGCATGGGAGATGGAAGCCGACGGGAGCTATTGCCGGGTGATGCCCGCACCGGGCCAGGCCGTCATCGACAGTCAGGCGATTTTTATGCAGGATAGCGCTGGGCTGGATGTTGATTTATCTGACTTATTATAAGGACGAGAGCATGAGTGAGAGAACCGAAAAACTGCGTGAAATCCGTGATGAAATCATCAACCTGACAGAATCGCCTTTGCACAGCTTCCGCACGGAGAACAATTACTTCCCGGTGATTGGGCAAGGCAACCACTACGCTAAAGTAATGTTCATTGGGGAAGCGCCGGGCGAGAACGAAGCCAAGACGGGCAAGCCCTTCTGCGGGGCTAGTGGGCGCGTGCTGGACGAAATGCTGACGAGCATCGGCCTTGACCGCGAAGAAGTGTACATCACCAATATTGTGAAAGACCGCCCGCCGGATAACCGCGACCCGCAAAAAGGTGAGATTGCCTTATATGCGCCGTTTTTAGACCGACAAATCAATATCATTCAGCCGGAAGTCATCGCCACGTTAGGCCGCTTCTCGATGGAGTTTGTGCTGACACGGTTTGACGCGCCGGAGAAAACACAGAAGATTAGTGCGTTACACGGTAAGGCCATCCGCGTGAAGACGGATTACGGCCATGCACACGTCCTGCCGTTATTCCATCCGGCGGTGGCGCTGTATCGCGGCGACCAGAAAGCCATTTTGTTGCAGGACTTCCAGGCGTTGAAGGCGTTTATCTAACCCATGAAACCATCTGTACAGTTGTCACGTATACACAGCATACAGACAACAATCACAGGATTTTAGAGGGGAATCATCATGCAAACACAAAGTTATGAACTCGCCGGGTTTAGTGAACGTTTTTTCGCACTCTTGATTGATAGCACCATCGTCAGCGTACTGGGGGGTATTCTGGGCGCGGGCGGCGGCATGATCTGGTGGGGGGGCGGCATTATGGGGTTTATCCTGGGCGCGGCGTATCAATGGTACTTCCTCACCCGCCAGAACGGGCAGACAATCGGCAAGATGGTTGTGGGGATTCAGGTCATCAAGACGGATGGCACACCCATCGCGGATGCTGAAGCCATTATGCGTTATGTGGGCTATCTCATCAACACACCGCTTTTGATGATTGGCTGGTTGCTGGCCTTTGTCGATGATGGGCGGCAAGGACTCCACGATAAGCTGGCAAATACCTACGTCGTGAAGGCATAACATAACACCCATATCATGCTGGATGGTGCATCATGCTAAACGCCGCACCACGCATGTTGATAATCTCCGCTTGGTGTTACACTAAGGTGCGCACTAAGCGGAGATTTTGATTCTATCGGATGATTATAAGGAATCACATTATGACAGTCTCTTTATGGCAAGCGGATAACAAGCAACCTATCCGCGATGTGGATTTTCTGGTGGTGGGCGCGGGGCTAGCCGGATGCACCGCCGCTTACTTCGCCGCGCAACAGAGGCAGAGTGTGGTCATTACGGAGATGCGCGACGTTGCACTGGGCGCGAGTGGGCGCAACGCTGGATTCATGATTACTGGGTTGGATACATATTATCATCGGGCGATTGATACCTACGGGCGAGAAGTCACCCGCGATGCATGGCAATTATCGCTCCATACACATGATTTGTGGCACAACTTCGCGGCTAAAGGGGATGTTCCACTGTCTCAGTGTGGCTCTCTGCTATTAGCGGAAAGCGAAGCGGAGAAAGACGACCTGAAGCTGGCGATTGAGGCTCTGCGGGAGGACGGCATCCACGCGATTTATCACGACCACGACCCGCTTAATCGTGGCTATTATGCCGCCATCCAGCAACCGCGAGATTGTGCGGTGCAACCTGTTAAACTGGTGCAGGCCATTTATCAGCAAAGCGGCGCGGAACTCGTCGCCAATAATGAACTGTATCATATAGAGCAAACAGACGATGCCTGTGTGATGGTTTACACCCGGCTGTTCGTCTTCCGGGCGAAGAAGGTGATGCTGTGTACCAATGCGTATTCACCGCGCATTCATCCCTATTTTGTGGGCAAGGTCATCCCGACACGCGCACAGGTACTGATGACCGAGCCTTTAAAAGAATCGCTGATTGATACCTGCGGCTATAGCGATTATGGTTATATGTACTACCGCATGACCTTTGACAATCGCTTTCTCATCGGTGGCGGGCGTAAACAAAATAAGCCGTTGGAAAATGACACCACAGAAGACCGCACCAATGAAGCCGTACAGGGCACATTAGAGGCCTATTGCCGCCAATATTACCCGGAAATTGTGCAGGAAGACGGCACGCTCAACATCAGCCGACGGTGGGCGGGCATTATGGGCTTCACGGCGGACGGCCTGCCGCTTGTGGGCAAGATGCCGGATATGCCGGACGTGGCGTTTGCAGTGGGCTTTACCGGGCACGGGTTGGCGATGGCAGGCGGCACAGCAGAACGCGCCGTTCAATACCTGTTGGATGGCACACATCCGGGCTTTTTGCACGTAGACCGGCTAAATTCTGAAGCAATGGTGAACAGTCAGGCAGGTTGAGGGCGCAATTGCTTGTGTAACTCATCAGCCTGCGCTAAGATGAAGTCAAACGGAAAGACAACGAGGTGCTATATGAACAAACACTATGAAAAGTGGGACGAGTACGCGCCGCGTGGCCTTCTGCTGATTGGCTTTGGTATTGCAATTCTGGTGCGGGCGGTACACTCTCGCAACCGAAACAAAGGTTTCTTCGCGTGGTTCATCCAGTTTCTTATCAGCGTGGTGTCCATCAACGCTGGGGTGTCCATCTTCGGGGAAGCAGTGAAGGAGCGCACACTCTACGAGATAGAAGTGCGCGAATTACGCAAACAAGGCCAGCCAGAACAAGAGACGGTCACAAATTAAGTCTAGGCCGTAATGAAGCAGAAGTAAGGGCGATCCATCGAGGTCGCCCTTATTTGTTTACTGCTTAAACTTCGTTGACTACGTTCTCGTAGTTATCGGTCGTCAAAGCGTTGATGACCAACTTCACAGCATCAAAGCCGACGTTAATCTGGGCGTCGGATGTGCTGGCGGCCAGATGCGGCGTGTGGATAACACCGTCCAACCCGATAAGCGGATGGTCTGCGGGTGGCGGCTCCACGTCGTAAACGTCCAGCGCCGCACCAGCGACGTGCCCACTTTTAATGCCATCCGCTAAGGCGTTATCGTCAATCAATGCGCCGCGTGCCGCGTTGATAATCCGCACGCCGGGCTTCATGGATGCGATCGACTCCGCGCCAATCATATGCAGAGTCTCATCGGTGAGCGCGGTGTGCAGGCTGATGAAATCCGCCTGTTGATATAATTGCGCCAACGGGACGAGCGTCACACCGAGTTCATCGGCGGCGGCTTGATTCGGGTATAAGTCGTAGGCGATGACGTCCATCTCGAACGCCTTCGCGCGGCTGGCAAGCGCCCGGCCAATGCGCCCAAAGCCAATAATGCCGAGTGTTTTGCCGCGTAGCTCCACCCCTGTATAGGCTTTGCGATCCCAACGACCTTCTTTTAAAGACTGGTGTCCTTGCGGAATAAAGCGGGAAAGCGCAATCATCAGGCCGAAGGTATGCTCCGCTGTGCTGATGGTGTTGCCGTCAGGCGTGTTCATCACACGGATGCCGCGTGCGCTGGCGGCGGCTAAATCCACATTATCTACACCGACGCCGGCGCGAGCAATGGCCTTGAGCTTGGGCGCGGCGGCGATAAGTTCCGCATCTACCTGGATGCCACTACGGATGATAATAGCGTCCGCGTCGGCGACTGCGGCGAGGGCTTCTTCGCGGCTCATCTTGGCGGGGCCAACAACGGAAAATTCCGGGCGGTCAATCAGCAATTGGACGGCGCGTTTATCGACGGCATCCGGTACAACAACGTGATACATGGTCAATTCCTTTTTATTCCAGGCCAATAGGATAGTCTAGCGTGATGGTAGACGGCAGGCTGTGTTATTTAACCGACAAACGCGCTCAGGCCGTCCAGCACTTCTTCCAGCGTATCTATACTCATATCGCCCATGTGCCCGATGCGGAAGGTTTCGCCCTTAATTTTGCCGTAGCCTTTGTCCATCGAAAAGCCACGCTCACCCATGAATTTTGCCATCGCGTTCACGTCGATTCCCTTCTGGCGGTTATCAACTGTTGTCACGGTGGGGGAACGGTAGCCGTCTTGCGCGAATAACCCGAAGCCTTTTTCCAGTGCCCATGTATGCGATATATCGCGCATGGCAAGATGCCGCGCCCAGCGTGCTTCCATGCCTTCATTCAGGATGTCGCCCATTTGCTGGTCTGCGGCGTACATCAAGGAGATGGGCGGGGTGGAAGGTGTGTTGTTCTTCTGGGCGCTCTTATCAATCTCGATAAAGTCAAAATAATAACCCCGATGCGTAATCTGTGCGGCACGTTCCAGCACGCGGTCACTGGCCGCGCCGAAGGCCAGGCCGGGCGGCAGAGCCAGCGCCTTTTGGGAGGAAGTCAGCGCGAAATCAACGCCCCATTCGTCAAAGCGGAATTCCGCGCCCACAAAGCCACTGACCGTATCCACCAGCACCAGCGTTTCATCATTGGCCTGGCGCACAACGGCGGCGATGTCTTTAATAGGGTTGGTCACGCCTGTGCTGGTCTCGTTGTGGACAACACACACAGCATCATAGCTGGCTTGCTTCAGCGCCGCTTCGACCATCTCCGGCGTGTGCGCCTGTCCCCAGTCCACTTCGATGACATCAATCTGCTTGCCGTTGGCCTGGCTGATTTGCGCCCAACGTTCACTAAACGCCCCCCCGACCAGATGCAGAGCTTTTTTGTCATCCCGGATGCAATTACGGGATGCGCCTTCCCAGAAGCCCGTGCCGGAACTACCAACCAGGAAAACACGGTTTTCGGTCAAAAATGCGGTGCGGAGCTTGGCCTGCAAGCTGGCGAACAACGCGGCGAAGGCATCGCCCCGATGTCCTATCATCCATGCGGTTTGGGCCTGCAAAATCTCTGGCCGTACCTCTACTGGGCCGGTCAATACCAGGCGCTTATGCTGATTTTCTGCCATAGGACTCTCCCTCAACCTTTTCATCGTTTGTGACGGACGGAACAGACGATATTTTACCCACAAGTCCGGCAGATGAATAGAAGGCGTTTTATTACATGGCTGTTGCACCAGGATTCGGATTTGGTTTAGAAGCGCGTCCTTAACGCTTCTACTGAAAACATTAAGTTAGAATGAATGTGTAATGTTATGCCTTGAAGCAATTATCATCAACGTTTAGTTGTTGTGTGGGGAAAATATAATGAAGCAATGGTACAAGCAAACAAAGCTATGGCAACATAACGCGGACACCACCTATAGCGGTGGCAATGGTAAAGTCGCACCCGGCAAGCTGAGCGAAGTTGAACAACTCCGTCACGCCCTGGATGAAGCCGCTATCGTTGCTATCACCGACCAAACCGGCAAAATCACCTTCGTGAACGATAAATTCTGCGCGATTTCCGGCTATGATCGTGAAGAACTCATCGGACAAGACCACCGCATTATTAATTCCGGTCATCATGATAAAGAATTCATCCGCGAATTGTGGGTGACGATTGCCAATGGGCAAGTGTGGCGCGGGGAGATCAAGAACAAGGCCAAAAACGGAAGTTTCTATTGGGTGGATACCACCATCGTGCCGTTTTTGAATGAAGAAGGCAAGCCGCGTGAATATGTCGCCATCCGCCACGAAATCACACAGCGTAAAACCGCACAAGAAGACCGCAACCGTTTGTTTGAAAGCTCTATCGACTTAATCGGCTCGGCAGGGTTGAGTGACGGTTACTTTAAAGAACTGAACCCGGCGTGGGAAGCCACACTCGGCTGGACGCGCGATGAATTGATGAGCAAACCCTATGTGGAGTTTGTACATCCCGAAGACGTAGAGCGCACCAACCGCGAAGCCGGTGAACAACTTGGCGCTGGATTTAAGACCATCTCCTTTGAAAACCGTTACCGTACCAAAGACGGCCACTATCGCTGGCTGTCGTGGAACTCATCGCCGGACTTGGCGAACGACATGATTTACTTCGTGGCGCGTGATACAACCGACTTTAAAGCGTCCCAAGAAGAGCGCGACCGCTTGTACAATACCTCCATCGACTTACTAGGCACGGCAGGGTTGAGCAGTGGTTACTTCAAAGACCTGAACCCGGCATGGGAAGTCTCGCTGGGCTGGACGCGCGATGAACTGATGAGCAAGCCCTACATAGAGTTTGTGCATCCCGAAGACGTGGAGCGTACTAACAACGAAGCAAGCGAACAACTCGGCGCAGGGTTGAAGACCATCTCCTTCGAAAACCGCTATATCGCCAAAGATGGTTCGTACCATTGGCTGTCGTGGAATGCGTACCCGGATTTGGAAAACGACATCATCTCGTTCAGCGTCCGCGACGTAACCGAGCTAAAACAGCAACAACAGATTATCATGGTCATGGATGAGCGCGCCCATGCGGAAATCATCGCGCAGGTCAACGCGGAGCTTTCACTCGCGGAAGAAGAAGACAATATCCTCCAGTCATTACAGGCATTGATGGCAAACGAAGGCGCGATGATGGCCGGGCTGGTGTATCTGGATGAAACATCCGCAGAAGAAGCCCCCATTGGTGCGCGACTGGTATCGCTCATCACAAATGACGGTCAATCTATTCTGCCGCCGGAAATGAAAACAATGCGGCTGGATGGCGCAACGCACCCTCTCATCAACATCATCGAACCTAAAAGCAATCTGGTGATGATTGACGACTTATTGGCGCAAGAGCAGATGAATGACGAGACCCGCGCTATCGCCGCCGCGTTCAACATCGGCGCTGTGTTAGCTATCCCCATCCGCACAGGTGGCAACTGGCTGGCAACGGTTAATATTTTATGGAACAAGCCGCACACCGTTTCAGTAGCATTTTTAGAGATGGTACAAGCCATTCTGCCGGGTGCTTCTTCCACCATTAACCGCCGGGCTTATTTGCAAGAGCAAGTCGCCCGTGAGGAAGCGGAAAAACTGTACCGCGTAAGTGAAGCCGTTAACCTTGTGGAAACACCGCAGGAAGTCACAGATGCTGTAGCGGAACATTCCGGGATGAACGCTTATGCTACGGTGATTGCGCTGTTCGAGAACTATAACCTGGAGGGCGCACGGTACTTCGAGACAGGCGCGGTCAGCGCGAAAGACCCCTCTAAGCTGGTACAAAAAGTGGGCGACCGCTTCCCGATAGAATTCTTCCCACAGGCACACGAGCTTTACAATCGCCCAATCCTGCTGGTTGAAGACGTGGACAACCGTGATCAAGTCGATGAGCAAACGGCGGCCAGCATTAAATCGTTAGGGTATGCCAGTTACATCTCATTCCCACTCATTTTGGGTGGCCGCTTAATGGGCACGATGAACTTCTTTTATGATGTGCCGCGTCAGTTCACCGCCAGCGACATCCGCATCACCACCAGCACCGCCGACTTGCTCGCGGGCGCGCTGGAACGGTATCGGCTGAAATCGGCAACAGAACGCCGCGCCGCAGAACTGGAAACCGTGACGGAGGTGAGCGCCGCGACGACCACCATCCTACAGCTAGACCAATTGTTGGTTTCCGTTTCGGAATTGACCAAGCAACGGTTCAACCTGTATCACGCCCACATCTACCTGATGGACAATAAGAAAGAAACCCTGGTGTTGGCCGGTGGTGCTGGCGAAGCCGGGCGCGTCATGACGGCGGAAAAACGCTCCATTCCGGTGACAGCCGCACAGAGCCTTGTGGCGCGTGCCGCCCGTACTCGTGAAAGCGTTATCGCCAACGATGTCGCAAGCGACCCCAACTTTTTGCCGCACCCCCTTCTGCCGGAAACACGGGCGGAAATGGCCGTGCCGATGATTGTGGGTGATGAAGTCGTCGGTGTGCTGGACGTGCAAGCGGACAAGGAAGATTACTTCGACTCACAAATCGCCGCCGTACAAACGGTACTGGCCTCGCAGATTGCGGTGGCTGTACGGAACGCGCAATCGTTCGAGTTAACCGCCCGCCGCGCGCTGGAACTAGAAACAGTGGCGGAAGTGAGCGCCGCGACGACCACCATCCTCAACCTGGAAGAACTGCTCGTCGCCGTGTCGAACTTAACCAAAGAACGGTTCAACCGGTATCACGCCCACATCTACCTGCTGGACGAACGCAAGCAAAATCTCGTTCTATCGGGTGGTGCTGGCGAAGCCGGGCGCGTGATGACTGCGGAAAAACGCTCCATCTCATTAGACGCCCCCACAAGCCTTGTGGCGCAGGCCGCCCGTGCCCGACAGAGCGTTATCGTGAATAACGTCCATACAGATGAAAACTTCCTGCCACACCCGATGCTCCCCAACACACGGGCGGAAATGGCCGTCCCGATGATTTTGGGTGATGAAGTCGTCGGTGTGCTGGACGTGCAAGCGGACACCATCAACGCATTTGACGCTGAAGTCGCCGCCGTGAAAGCGGTGTTGGCCTCGCAGATTGCGGTGGCTGTACGTAACGCACAATCGTTTGAGGAAACGCAACGCCAGTTGAATAACTTGCAGATTGTCAACTTCATTACGGAAATTAGCCGTAATACACCTGATATGATCAGTGCGGTAGAGGGCGCATTAGAAGTGCTGATGCACGAATTTGGCGCCGACATCGGCGCATATATTACGTATAACAACCAAACTCAGATGTGGCAAGGCGTGGCCGCTGTCGGAGGCATCAATACTGAGATTGTCAAGGCTGTACGCGAACCACGCGACGCCTTCCCGCATGGTGTCATGATGATGGAGAGCGAAAAAGTAGTAGCGCTGGACGACATCACAATTTACCCCTCCCTTGAGTATTATGTGGAGACAATGGGGTTAAAATCCGCGATGGTGTTACCCGTATTTACAGGAAACACGGTTACAGGCGCTTTGTTCTTCAACCACATCACCTCACAGAAAAACTTCCACGAAAATACGGTGAAACTGGCTGAAAGTTTATCGCGGCAAATCTCGCTGATGATTGAAAGCAAGACAGCAGAAGAAACGGTGCGTCGTCAGTCCGCAGTGGTGGAAAACTCTACCGAGTTCATCGGCATCGCTTCTATGGATGGCATTGTGCAGTTCGTTAATTCTGGTGGTTTGGTGATGACGGGCTATGATAGCACCGATGAAGTCGTCGGCAAGCCGATTGCACAGTTCTATATTGAAGAAGAATTGCCAATGGTACTTAGTGAAGGTCTGCCGACAGCAATACAGACCGGACGCTGGCAAAAAGAAATCACGTATGTACGCAAGGATGGCTCGCAGTTCCCGGTGGATCAAACCATATTCGTAGTACGCGATACAAACGGCAATCCGATTAACCTTGCGACCATCACAACCGACATCACAGAACGGCGGGCACAGACCATCGCCCTACAAGAAGCGCGTTTAGAAGCGGAAACGCTGTATCGGGTGGGTGAAGCGGTGAACAATGCCACAACCCCGCAGGACATCACCGACGCAATGGCTAGCAGTATTGGCTTAAACCCGTATGCGGCGGTTATCGCACTCTTCGAGAACTACAACCTGAAGGGAGCGAATTGGTTCGAGACTGCCGCCATCGCCACCGAAGACCCCACTAAGTTGGTGCAAAAAGTGGGTAATCGCTTCTCGATGGAATTCTTCCCGCAGGCGCAAGAACTATACAACCTGCCCGTTTTGCTGGTGGAAGATATAGAGAACCGCGATCAAATCGACGAGCAGACAGCGGCAGGCATCGGGGCATTAGGCTACAAGGCGTATCTATCATACCCGTTGGTCATCGGTGATCGCATCATGGGGACGTTCAACCTATTCTACGACCAACCGCGCACATTCAGCGATAGTGATATACGGTTGGCAACCAGTACCGCCGACCTATTAGCCGCCGCGCTGGAACGCTACCGCCTGCAAATGGCAACAGAACGCCGCGCTGATGAACTGCAAACAGTGACGGAAGTGAGTACCACCACGACCAACATCCTAGACCTGGACGAACTTCTGCAAGCCGTGTCGGACTTAACCAAACAACGCTTCGACCTGTACCACGCCCACATCTACCTGATGGACAA
>DAIMZF010000031.1:21480-30500 GCA_036734085.1 Aggregatilineales bacterium | reverse complement strand
TCTCATCCCCCATCCGGGATGCGCGGCTCTAAACGGTCTAACAATGAACGATAGAAGTAATTGCGATCCCGTAACCGGATGAAGCGCGTAACATGCTCACTCGCCCGCACGCATACCCGTTCCCCTGTGTCAATCTCGCCTAACGTCACGCCGTCCGCATGGATTAAAACCGGGTTGCGGTTGTTGGCCGTCGGCAGAATATCCACCTGCACCCCTTCGGACAAAACAAGCGGGCGCGCCATGCTCAGGTGCGGCGCGGCAGGCACAATCAGGATGTTGTTGAGTTCCGGTGGCAGGATTGGCCCACCGCACGAGAGCGCATAGGCCGTAGAGCCGGTCGCCGTCGCCACCACCAGCGCATCCGCGTTATAGGTCGTCGTCCAGTGGCCGTCGATGTGTGCTTCCAGGTGGGTCATGCGGCCAACAGCGTTGCCACTGATGACAATATCGTTCAACGCTTCGCCGGAGATGCCCACTTGCCCGGACGCATTCCTGACCTCTGCCCGGAGCATCAGGCGTGTCTCCGTCCAGTATTCGCCCGCCAGCACACGCATCACCGCAGGCGCGACTTCCTCAACGGAATTGACCTCTGTTAAAAAGCCGAGATAGCCCATGTTAATACCCAGAATGGGCACGCCCAACGGCGCACACACCCGCGCCGCACGCAACATCGCGCCATCCCCGCCGATAGCGATAACAATAGAGCTTTCCGCGACGACCGCCCGCACCCCTTCCGCCGTCCAATCGTTAAAGGCCGTCGCACCAACCCCCTGTGCGCGGATGATGTCGCGGATTTCCGCCGCGACCGCATAACTCGGTGGGCGTAAGGGGTGGGCGAGCACTGCCACTTGCTGAATCGTCATCGCCGGGTGTTTTCCTTGCGTGTTTGTCTTATCCCTGTATGGAGTCTACACCGCCGCGCAGGGACTCGCCACCGTTGAACAGGGCTTGAGCATGAGTCTTCGCTAAAAATTGATTCTAGCACAGATGTTCCGACGCGCAAAGATAGAGAGGGGTTAGGATTTTAACAGATGGCAACCACCACGCTTACTCGGTATCGTCTTCCGCCAGCAATTCCGCCAGTTCCGGGTCGAGGAAGAGTTGTGTAGTCTGTGTGCCTTTTTTGCGGCCTGTCACCTTGTACATGACCTCTAGCGGGTAGCGTCCACCCGTTTTTTCCACCGGATGCATCTCGCACTCAAAATACCCCTTTACTTGCTCATAGGTCGCCGCGCTAATCATAATCTCGCCGGGCTTGGCGTTGGCTTCCAGCAATTTTGCCACACTGACCGCCTCCCCTAAGGCGGAGAATTCCTGCCTATCCGGGCTACCGACGTTCCCCAGATACGCCGGGCCGGTGTGGATGCCGATGCCATAATAGAGTCGTTGGTCGTCCGGCATAATCTCGTGGAGGGCGTACAGGTCATAAATCACGCTCAGGGCGGCGCGCACGGCGCGGATGGCGTGGTCTTCCTGCGGGTTAAGCTGGGTGTTGAATAAGCCTGTCACCGCATCGCCCATATATTTATCCACAATGCCTTCGTACAGGTTAATGCCATCGCTGGCAAGGCTAAGGTAGTGGTTGATGACTTCCATTAACTGTTCCGGTTCCAGCCGTTCGCTAAAGCTGGTGAAGCCGCGCACATCGGTGGCAATCACGGTGATGACGCGCTCCTCCCCTTGCAGATTAACCTCATCCATTGACTGAAAGTTATCAATCAACGCGCCGGGCAGGTAACGGCGTAATTCCTGTAATTGAGCTTCGCGTTGTTTTTGCTCGGTCAGGTCATCAATGACAATGGCGATGCCCTGCGGATACCCGGCGGCGTCAATCAAACTGCTGATAATGACGCTCCAATGACGTTTACCCAAGCCTTGAATCATAGGCCGTAGCTCAAACAGGCGTTGCTTGCCATCCGCCCGCACTTTGCCCACTGCTTCGTGGAACGTGAGGTTTAATTCCGGGATGACTTCCACCAGCAGATGCCCGGACGCATCGAACCCTGCCGGTGCATGGAGCAAATTCAGCGCGGCGGCATTGCACGCGGTAATCACGCCTTCCACATTCACCGTAATCACACCGTTGGCGATGGAGTCGAACACGTTGTCCATCAGGTCACGCATCTCTGTGATGTGTTCCAGTCGGCGGTGGGCTTCCTCAAACAGGCGGGCGTTCTCGATTGCAACGGCGGCCTGGTTGGAAAACGCCTTAAGAGTCTCTAAATCACTGGCCTGGAACAACCCCGCCAGAATACGATTATCGCAATACACCACGCCGATGACTTCATCGCGCACCTTTAAAGGCACAGCGAGGATACTCCGCAGGGCAAAACCGACAATGCTCTGCTGGCTCCGGTAACGCTCGTCCTGGCTGGCGTTGTCCGTCAGCACGGCCTCACCTGTTCTCGCCACTTCGTTGACGACCGTCCGGCTGACGATGAGCGCCTGCCGCTTGACGTTTGGCTCATCCCCGCCGCCATAGCCGGATAGCGCGTCGTGGTCGATGCCGCGTGCCACGCGGAACTGGTCAAACTCGCCTGTTTCGCGGTCTTTGAGCACAATGTAGCCGCGTTCCGCGCCCGTCAGCCCGACGACGGTATCCATCACTTGCTCTAAAACGCTATCGACCGCCAATGTGGAGTTTATGAGCGCGGTTGTTTCCGCCAATGCCCGCAGGCGTTGCAGTTCAATCATCGCATTGACGACAAGATTCTGCAAAGACCCTAACCGGGATTTTAACAGCGTCAAATTATCGATTGAGCCGGAAGGCAATGTCATCCCGCGTTGCTTGAGCATGTCATGCTGGCTCAACATCAGTTGGATGACTTCTTCTAGCTGGTTGTTCAGTTGCTGGATGTTCCCGGTAATCGAGTTTGTATTGTTATCGTCGGCCATAAGTTATGCTCGGAATATCTCGTAAACAATGGTCTTTTGCTGGCGGCCTTTTACCTGTAGCGGCTCATGCTCGCGGATGTCGAGGCCATCCAGTGAGGTAAAGGACTGGGCGTGTTGCAGGGTGTTCTCGCTGACGATAATCTGCCCGTAGTGCGCGTTTTCTTCCAGGCGTTTCGTCAGGTTGATGGTATCCCCAATCGCGGAAAATTCACGCCGGGTTAAACTCCCGACATTGCCGAGCGTGGCTTCGCCCGTGTGAATGCCGATGCGGTAATAATGCGGGTCGGGGTTGATGCCCTGTTCATCATAAAACCGCAGGAAGGACTCGCGAATCTCCAGCGCGACTTCCAGCGCCCGTGCCGCGTGGTTGTCCATCGGGTTAAGCTGGCTGTTGAACAGCGCCATCACCACGTTGCCCATATATTTATCAATCATGCCCTTATGACGGTGGATTTTATCTGTCGCCCGTGTGAGGTACTGGTTCATATGTTCCATGATAGCACGCGGGCTGTAATGCTCCGGGAAGGTATCTACCGGGCGCACATCTACAAACATACACGTAACGACTCGTTTTTCCCCCCCCAGCGCCAACCGCGAAATCGTGTGGATGTTGTCCACCATTTCCGGCGGCAGGTAACGCCGGATGAGTGTCAGGGTTTCTTCGCTGGCCTTTTTAGCGGTCATGTCGTCTATGACCATCGCCACCCCTGCCGCCCCGCGTAAGGGAGTGAGCTTCATGTTCAGCGCCACGCGCCGCCGGGATATTTGCAGTTCGGCTTCCAGCGTCTGGCCGCTTCTGTCCGCCCGTACCTTGCTCAGATGGCTGTTTAAATCCGCACTGACGCCCGGAATCACGCTCATCAGCGTCTGGCCGATGACCTCATCAGATTTACGCTCCAGGATTTGCTCCGCCGCACGATTAAATAACAAAATCTGATGGGTGATGTCGGTCGTCACCACCCCACTACCGATAGAGGCGAACACGTCGTCCATCAGTTGCTTAATCTGGCGGATTTCTTCCATTGTATGCTGGATGTTGATGTACAGCCGCGCATTTTCCACCGCTACCGACATCTGGTTTGCAAATGCCGTCAGCAGGCGTTTCTCCCGGTCGGTGAACACCCCTGCCCGCAGGCGATTGTCCACATAGACCACGCCGAAGACATCTTCTTTATAGCGCAACGGCACACACAGCACAGAGCGTAACACCATCTGTGCGATGCTCGCGCCCTCTTGCAGGCGTTGATCTTGATAGGCGTTATCGGTCAGCAACGGTTGGCCGGTAGTCAGCACGTCGCGCAGGATGGTTTGGCTAATCTGCGGGGTACTGCCGCCCTGCTTGGGGTTCAGTTCGTTTTCTCGTACAACGCGGAATTCAAACTCCTGTGTTTCATCATTACGCAGGATGATATAACCGCGTTCGGCGTGGGTGAGATCAATAATAACGTCCATCGCGCGCACCAGCACATCATTGACGTTAAATGAGGAGTTGACCATCGCGCTCGTCTGTACCAGAAAACGCAATTGCCCCAGTTCGACCTGTTCTTCCACCAATTCTGTTTCCAGCCTGGCGATGTTTTCCGCAAAGTGGGTCATCGCCTGTATCGCCATCGGCGGCAAATTCATCCCGCGTGACTGCAACAGTTCGCGCTGGCTCCGCAGAGCGGCCAGTGTTTCATCCGCTAGAGCGCGAATTTGGCGCACTTCGCCAAGCATAGATTTTATCAGGGTTGAATCGTTTGTATTTGACATTACTCTATCAGACTGTTAAATCACTCAAAGGTCATGCTTGCAGTATAGTGGGCTTTAGGGTGCGACGCAAATAATTTATCCGGCGGTTGGGCTATGGTGTTGTGCCCATCGCCGTCCTGACCTGGCTTAGAACGGCCTCGTCCATTTTAAAGGCATGTTCCATTGTAGGGAACTGCCGGGCTTGCACTTCCGCGACGTATTGCGCGATGGCCGCCTGCATAATCCCGCCTGCATCGCTGTAACGCTTGGCATGACGCGGCATAAATTCCGTGAATAACGTCAGCACATCATGGAAGACCTGCACCTGACCATCACAGTCCGGCCCGGCCCCAATGCCGATGGTTGGAATAGTCAAACGTTGGCTGATGAATCCCGCCAACGGCGCGGGCACAAGCTCCAGCACCACCGCGAACGCGCCCGCCGCCTGCACCGCGTCCGCATCGCGTACCAATTGCACAGCCGCCTCGACATCGCGCCCCTGTACCTTAAACCCGCCGAACTGATTCACGCTCTGCGGCGTAAGGCCGATGTGCGCCATCACTGGGATACCAGCCTGTGTCAAATGGCGGATGGTGTGCGCGATGTATGCGCCGCCTTCCAGCTTTACCGCGCCCACCCCGGCGGACTGCATCAGGCGGGCGGCATTGTGCAGGGTGGCTTCCGCGTTGGTGGTGGCAGTCATAAATGGCATATCCCCCACCACAAGCGGCGTCTGGGTGGTGCGCGTGACGATCTCGCAATGGTAAATCATATGGTCGAGCGTCACGGGGAGGGTTGAATCGTGGCCTTGCACCACCATCCCCAGTGTATCCCCCACCAGGATAGCGGGCACTCCGGCGGCCTGCGCGACTTTGGCGCTAAAGGCATCATAGGCCGTCAGCATGGTGATGGGCGTGGCATCCGCCTTCATCTTCTGTAAGTCAAGAATGGTCAGTCGTTTTGCCATTGGGGTTAATCTTTCGTTTTGTGACTTATAACGTTGCGATAATTTTTTGCTATCCAGCAAAGTGTTTTATCATCCTAAAACAATTTTAGCAGAACAAAGTTACAGCCTACATATCTCTAAGATAGCAACAATATGATTCTAACATGCACGGCGTACACTCAAAGCCAGAAACCGAGATTTAAGCTACAATCAAGCCATGTCAGTAACTGGTGGTGCTAACCAAGCCTAGCCCCACCCCAGATTAGGGAAGAAGCGTGATGATTCGATTTGAACGGTTCACCGAACGCGCCCAGGACGCCGCCGCCCGCGCTTATGAAATTCTGCAACGCTACGGGCATAATCAGGTCGATGTGGAGCATATCCTGTTGGCCTTGCTGGAACAAGCCGACGGCGTGATTCCGCAGGTGCTGGACGCGCTCAAAGTGGATATTAGCGTCTTGCGTTCACGGGTGGACGACATCCTGCAAGCCAGCCCCAAAGCCGCCATCTATGGCGGGGGCACCGGGCAAGTGTTCATCACCCCCCGCGTTAAGCGCGTGATAGACCTTGCTAATGAGGAAGCCAACCGTCTGCGCGATGAGTACATCAGCACAGAACACATCTTTTTAGCCGTTGTCAGCGAGCGCAACACGCCCATCGCCAAAATCCTGACGGATAATGGCCTGCACCGTGACCGCGTGCTCGATGCCATCAAGGACATACGCGGCGGGCAACGGGTGACTGACCCGCAAGCGGAAAGCCGCTACCGCACACTGGAAAAATATAGCCGTGACCTCACCAAGATGGCGCTAGAGGGCAAGCTAGACCCGGTGATTGGCCGCGATGCCGAGATTTTGCGCGTCATCCAGATTTTGAGCCGCCGTACCAAGAATAACCCGGTACTCATCGGTGAGGCAGGCGTCGGCAAGACCGCCATTGTGGAGGGACTCGCGCAGAAAATTATGAGTGGCGACGTGCCGGAGCTTCTGCACGGCAAGCGCGTTATCTCGTTGGATTTACCCGGCATGTTGGCCGGAAGCCGTTTTCGGGGTGAGTTTGAAGAACGCCTGAAGGCCGCTATTGAAGAAGTGCAACGCTCCGAAGGCGAGATTATCCTGTTCATCGACGAACTGCATCAGGTGGTCGGTGCGGGTGGCGGCGGTGGCGCGATTGACGCCGGTAATATGATGAAGCCTGCCCTTGCACGCGGCGAGCTACAGACCATCGGCGCGACCACGCTGGACGAATACCGCCAGTATATCGAAAAAGACAGCGCGTTGGATCGTCGTTTTGCGCCTGTTTATGTGGATGAACCCAACGTCGATGATACGATTGAAATGCTTTACGGCCTGCGTGACCGTTACGAAGCCCACCATCGCGTCACCATCTCGGAAGAAGCGATTGAGGCCGCCGTGCGCTTGTCTGACCGCTACGTGACCGGGCGCAAATTGCCGGATAAAGCCATCGACTTACTAGACGAAGCCTCCGCAAAATTGCGCGTGGCGCTGTATAGTATGCCGCCCCGCCTGCGCGAGATGAAAGACGCCATCGACCGCCTGATGACCGAAGAAGAAACCGCAGGCATGGCGCGGGATTACGAACACGCCGCCCAACTGAAGGTTCAGCGCCTGCAATTGGAAGAAGAATACGAGCGCGAGCGTTACGTCTGGCAAAAAGAGAACACGCTGGATGAAGTGGTAGACGCGGAAGACATCGCGCAGGTCGTCGGCCAATGGACGGGCATCCCGGTTAGCCAGATGCTGGAAAGCGAAAGCGAGAAATTGCTCCGTATGGAAGACGCCCTGCACGAGCGCGTCATCGGGCAGGATAAAGCCATCGCCGCGCTATCAGACGCCATCCGCCGCGCCCGTAGTGGCCTTAAAGACCCCAAGCGGCCTATCGGCTCATTCATCTTTTTGGGCAGTAGCGGCGTCGGCAAAACCGAGCTTGCCAAAGCCCTGGCGGAATTTATGTTTGATGATGAAGAGGCGCTCATCCGCATAGATATGAGCGAATACCGCGAACAGCATAACACCAGTCGCTTGTTCGGTGCGCCGCCCGGCTATGTGGGCTATGAACAAGGCGGCCAATTGACCGAAGCCGTGCGCCGCCGTCCGTATCGCGTCATCCTGTTTGATGAGATCGAGAAAGCGCACCCCGACGTATGGAACGCGCTGTTGCAAATCCTTGAGGATGGCCGCCTGACCGATGGACAAGGCCGCACGGTAGACTTCAGGAATACAGTCATCATCATGACCAGTAATCTAGGCACAGAATTTGCGCGGCGGGGCGGTGCGCTCGGCTTCGTCCGTGCGGATGAACAGGACGCGATGGTTGACCACCAGAAGATTGAACGCGCCTTGCGCGACACCTTCCGGCCAGAGTTTTTAAACCGTATCGACGAAATCCTCATCTTCTCCCCGCTTACCCAGCCGGATATGGAAAAGATGGTTGATTTGCAGATGCGGAACGTGGCCGAGCGTGTGCTGGAAACCGGCATGGAGATTCATCTGACGGAACCGGCGCGGCATTGGCTGGCCTCACAGGGGTTTGAACCCGCTTACGGGGCGCGGCCTCTGCGCCGGACGATCCAGCGTTATGTGGAAAATCCGCTAAGTGTGCGCTTACTGCGCGGTGACTTCACGGTGGGCGACCTGATTGTGATTGATGAACTGAACGGCCAACTGGTGTTCGAGCGTCACGCCAACGCCGCCAGCGACTATCTGCGCCCGGCGACCAAACCCACCCGCGAGGAAGCCGCCTTCGACTTAGGCCAATACAGCCCGGAGGACTTCCAGCAGGACGAGTTTACCCTGCGGGACTTTGACGAAAACAACTAAGCACCGCGTTTAAGCCCCCATCTTTAAGCACCCACACATAAGCACACACGGGGCGCGATTGTATCTCGCGCCCCACTTGACAAACCTGTGCATATCGGATTACAATGGTTCATAATGGCTCACAAATTCATCTTGTGAGCATTTTCTATGCTAGAGAGACAAGCAATCATGAAATTAGCAGAAGCACTCATCCTGCGGGCGGACGCCCAAAAGCGCATCGCAGAACTGACCAATCGCTTAACCCGTGTGGCACGGATTCAGGAAGGCGACAGACTCCCGGAAAACCCTGTGGACTTGTTAGCCGAACTGGATAGCACCATCGCGGCGTTAGAGTCACTCATCAAGCGCATTAATCGCACAAACTCCAGCACCCCATTCGCGGATAGCGGCACAATCACGGACGCCATCGCAGAGCGTGACATGCTAAAGACCAAACGCCAGGCGTTGATGACGCTCATCAATGCGGCGACGCAACAGCAAGTCCGTTACAGCGCGTCGGAAATCCGCATTATTACCACTGTGGATGTGGCCGCCGTGCAAAAACAGGCGGACAATTTAGCGCGGCAATACCGCGAACTGGACGCGGCCATCCAGCAACAAAACTGGTT
>DAIMZF010000031.1:0-21380 GCA_036734085.1 Aggregatilineales bacterium | reverse complement strand
TTGGTTGGTATTTTTTGTTTGAGCAATAAAGCTATTATACAAGAACATTTGTTTTATGAAAAGCACCTATCAAACAAAAAAGGATAACTGCGGTGAGTTATCCTTTTTGACTGTCGTTAGTTATGGCCGCCTGTGCCGTGCGAACGGTCTATGCCCTGCCACTCAAAAGACTCTTCGTGGATGAATGCTTCTAACATCCTGCGTGCGATGCTGTCATCCGGCTGGATGGGCGGCGACTTGAAGAAGTAGGCGCTAGGCCCTTCAATCGCGCCTTTCAGGTTGCGGTCTAGTGCCAGCTTAGCACAGCGCACCGCGTCGATAATCACGCCCGCGCTGTTGGGGCTATCCACGACTTCCAGCTTAAGCTCCACATTCAACGGCACATCGCCAAACGTGCGGCCTTCCATGCGGATGTATGCCCATTTGCGATCCTCCAGCCAGGGCACGTAGTCGCTAGGGCCGATGTACACGTTGCCTTCACCCACATCATAGGGCAATTGGCTGGTCACGGCGTTGGTCTTGCTGATTTTTTTGCTCTCAAGGCGGGTACGGTCAAGCATGTTGTAAAAGTCCATGTTGCCGCCCACGTTTAACTGGCTGGTGCGCTCCAGCTTGACGCCGCGCTCTTTGAACAGGTTCGTCAAGACGCGATGCACAATCGTCGCACCGACCTGGCTCTTGATGTCGTCCCCGATGACGGGCAGGCCGCGCTCCTCAAAACGTGCTTGCCAGTATTTTTCGCGGGCGATGAACACCGGAATCGCATTGACGAACGCGCAACCAGCATTCAGCACCTGCTCTACATACCATTTCGTCGCCTGCTCACTGCCCACAGGCAGATAGTTCACGACCACGTCCGTTTTGGTATCGCGCAATAGCTCCGTGATGTTGGTGGTACTGCCGGGCGCTTTGGTAATCTTCTGGCTGAGATATGGTCCTAAGCCGTCATGAGTCATGCCGCGCTCTACATTGACGTTCATGTGCGGGACTTCCGCAAACTTCACGGTGTTATTCTGGCCGTTGAAGATAGCCGTGCCTAAATCTTTGCCGACTTTTTCCACGTCAATGTCAATGGCCGCGCTGAATTCCACATCGCGGATGCGGTATCCGCCCAGATTGTTATGCATGATGCCGGGTATAAAGTCATCGTCGTTGGCGTCCTGGTAGTAATTCACACCTTGTACCAGAGATGACGCACAGTTACCGACGCCGATAATCGCAACACGTACTTTCTTATCGCTCACGTGTGGCACGCTCCTTATTGAATTTAGATTCTTTGTGGACGGTTCATGTTAGCAAAGGTTTAGCCCTTCATACAAGGGGGCTGTACATCAGAAGTACATCAGAAACTGATGAGTGACCGCCGCCCAACGGGGAAGATGTTTAACATCCGTTGGGCGGGGTGATGTTAGGGTTAATGCCGATGTCGTACAAATCATAGCGCAGTTGGAGCGTGCCGGTTAGCGGCAGGCTGGCATCAAACAGGCGCAGAACCACATTTTCCACCTGTAGATTCACATAGTAGCGCACCGCGACGTTCTGATTAGGGGCAACCCGCGCCACCCACAATTCGCCCTGCACGGCAGTGATGGCGCTGGTTTCCGACAGGCTTAACAGGGGCACGTCAATCGCATCCAGCGTGACATCATAGCGCCACACGGTCTGGCCGTGTAACACACGCTGTTCCCCCCCTATAGGGCCGCCGACAGGGGCAAAACGCACGCCGCCCAACACATCCCCGATGCGTAAATCCGCCAAGAGCGCCGCGTCACCGTCCGCCGCGCCGTAACATACCCCGTCAATCAGCAGATACGCCTCACCGCCCAGCCGCACACCTTCGCGCACGGGGAAGTCATCATCGCCGAAGAGTTCGCCGCTACCATCCAGCAAAACCCGCCGCCGATTGCCAACCTGGTTATACCATGTGCGGATTCCAGTCTGGGCGGTGATGGTGCGGGGCGTGCCGCTAAACACGCCGTCAAAGCTAAAGCTGGCTTCACTACGCCAGTTAGGGAGCAAAACAAGGTTGTCGTCGATGCGGGGCAGGCTGACGCCGTCGCGCAGTCCCTCCGGCGGGGCGATGACGGTTAAAAATTCGCTGGTCGCTAAGGCTTCAATGGATGGGATGCGCGTGGGAATGGGCGTTGTATCACGGTTACACGCCGTTAAAAACATCAGGGTGATGACACAAACAAGGAGGAGACGCGCCATGTTACAACATCCATTTTACAAGCGGAAGACAGCGCCTTTATTCTAGCCGCAGATGCGGCGGGCGTATAGTGGCCGCCTGTGTTATCCGTGCGGGTGGGCGCCCCGTGTGGGCGCCCCGTGTGGGGGTTGTTACTGTAGGACGCATAAATGACTTGTAACTGTTGTTCGTCCGGTTGCGCCTAATGTTGTATAATGTTGGCAAGTTTTGTTATGGTTTGTTAGCAGGGGTTACGCTAACAAAAGGCTGACCAATGGCAACTAGCGAACATAGGGGCTGATTTTATGTCGGATTCAAATGAAAGCCTGTGGCAACAACCGCAAACACCGGGCGGATGGCGCACACCGCAAGATGAGGACGAAAGCGCCACATGGCGTCGTGTCCGCGCCTTGCCTGACCTGGAAGAAGAACCAGAAGAAACTGGCGGTTGGCATCGCCCGGAGGCGCAGGATACACCCTTTACACCAGAGGATACGCTCGACATCGCAGTAAAGGCGGAAGACGAAGGGCTTATTCCGGAAGACGCACAGCCTATCGCGCCGGAAGACGCGGTGACATCCGCACGCACGGCGGACATCCTGCCACCGGAAGATATGCTGATGGGCGCCCAGCCCGCCGCACCTGCACCGGAGAAGGTGCTCGCGCCGGAGGACTATTTGCTCCAGATGGAGCAGATTGTCGATGATGACGAGTTCGAGACATTGGGCATGTCGGAGCTTATCGCGCTGGCATCGCTGGCCGAGCAACAGGACGGCATGGAACACGGCGCAGATTCTTCTATCCCGGCGGATTTAGCCCTCGCCGCCCGCAATGAAGATGACAGCGACGAACTCAATATTGAGATGCTTTCCCCCGCAGAACGCCTGATGTTGGGCGGTGGGCGCGGGGATACTGAAGAACTACAGGCGCAAATCGTGGATGAAGACGATCCCGGCGCGTATGCCCGTCGCCAGATGGAAGCCTTACTCGGCGATGATTCCGCGATGACGGCCACCATCCGCGAAGATGGCGACAATGAAGACGACCCGGCGGCTTACGCCCGACAACAACTGCAATCCTTGATGGGTGACCAGGGCGATACCGGCGTGGGAGCCAGCACTGCCGCTTACGACCCCAACGACCCCGCCGCCTACGCCCGCCAGCAGATGCAATCTTTGGGCAGTCAACCCTCTGTGCCGTCTGTGCCACTGGAAGAACTTAGCCCGCGTGAGATTGACCTGCTCCAACGTTACCGCGATACGGAAGCGGCGGTACAGACCATGCGCCAGCAGGTGCAAATGGGGCAAATCTCCCATGATGATTACGTCGCCCAACTACAACAGTTGATGGTGCTGGACGATGACCAGGTATGGTGGATGATGGGCGTGCAGACCGACCAGTGGTATCAGGCGGTGAATGGCGTGTGGATAGAAGGCGAACCGGAAGTCTTCCAGAAGGAACAGCGCGTCCGCGTGCAACAGACCAGCTACGCCCCCGCGCAGGACAGCGACAGCTACGGCTCTTTGCCCTACATCCCGGATGCCCCACAACAGCAGGCCACCGCGCCCAGTTATGGGGAATATACCCCTGTGGACGGTTACGGCGATATGCCCCTCCCCCGCCGTGTGCCTGTGGATGACTTAGACGCTACTGTGCCCAGCCCCGCCGCCTACCAGATGGGCAGGGACGCATCTTCTGCGGAGACTGTGCCCAGCGCGGCCTACAGCAACCCGACCGTGATGGCGCAACCCGTCGGCTATGGCACGATTGAATCCGCTTACGACCAGACCGAACCGCCCGACTACGAATTCGACGAAGACGAAGGAGGCGAACTGTACGAGAAAGCCCGGGAACGGGCGCGGCGCTCGTCGGTACGCACGGCGACACTGGTCGGCGCGCTGGTTGCGGGCTTGCTCCTGTTATTCGGCGGTGGGTTCATCGGGCTGGCGGTTTTGTGGTATCAAAACCTTGCGAATGAATGGGCCGACCCGGTGGCCGCACTCGCCGTACTCGACCGTGAAGCCACCTTCCAATCTGTGATTTTGCTTGACCGTGACGGCAACCAGATTGCGGAGCTATCCTTAGGTGGCGATGTGCGCCGCCCGGTGACGATTAGCGAAATGTCGCCGTACTTCATCCATGCCCTGCTCACGTTGACCGACCCCGACTTCTACCAGGAGGCGGAATGGTCATTCACGACACGGCTAGGCGCGTATCTCAGCAACTTCACATCCGGCACGCCCAATGTGCAGGCCAGCCCGTTGACCGTAGAGGTTGCGCGGGCGCTTGTCCTGCGTGACCGGGTTTATAACACGGCGGAAGAACGCCGCCGCGATGAACTCATCGTCGCCAATGAGTTGACGCGCACTTATACCCGCGCTCAATTATTAGAATTTTACGTGAACGATGTGCTGTTCTTCGGCAACCAGAATTACGGCGTAGAGGCCGCGACCCGCTTCTACTTTGAGCGTGACACAGCCACCCGCACCGCCGCAGAACTGACTTTCGCACAAGCGGCGATTTTGGCCGCAGTCAGCCAATCCCCCGCCGACCTTGACCCCATCACCAACCGGGAATTCTCGCTCGACCAGATGCGGGCGACGATGTTCCGCATGGCGGAAGTGGGCTGTATTGAATTTGTCGGCACGCTCCCGGCAGGCGGCACACGCCAACTGTGCATCAACACAAGCGATGTCGACTCGCCACAATCCGCGCTTGACCAATCACGGGTGATTCGCTTCCTGCGGACGCAGACTCGCGGCACAACGACCGCCTTCCCGCATTTTGTCACGCTGGTGCAAAACCAGTTACAGGCCACCTTCGGCGATGACATCTACCGGCGCGGCTACCGCGTGACGACCACGCTCGACCGGAGCGCCCAAACCCAAGCAGAGCAGGCGCTCGTCCAGCAAGTGAACAACCTGCGCGTCAACGGCATCGACACGGGCGCGGTGATGATTACCGACCCGCGCAACGGCGCAATCCTGGCGCTGATTGGTAGCCCGGACTACGACGATGAGTCCGTCGGTGGGCAGGAGGACAAAGGCCGGACGTATCGCCTACCCGGTGATGTGATTAAGCCGATTGTGTACGCGATGGCCTTTGACGGGCTAGACCGTGACGGAACCGGAACCCTGAGTTTTGACCAATACATCACGCCCGCCACCATTTTATGGGATGTGCCGACCACCTTCAGCGATGGCACAGCCATCCAGAACGCGGGCAACGCCATCAACGGCGCAATATCCGCCCGGTTCGCGCTGGCAAATAGCCTCAACATCCCTGCGGTGAAGCTGTTCGCGGACTTCGGCGGGCCAGACCGCTTTAGAGCGTATGCGGAACGGCTGGGACTGCGCTTTACATCCGACGCACAAATCCGCGCGGATGCCGCGACGGGCACGGTAGAAGTGCGCCTGTATGACCTGATGAAGATGTACGGCGCAATCGCCAATAACGGCAACCTGCACCAACTGTACACTATCGAGAGCATCACGGATGCCAACGGTAACGCCATCCCCGTACCGCAGGACTTACGCCCCGCGCCGGAAGCGGTGCTATCCGCAGAAATCGCGTATCTGTTGCAGAGCATCCTATCCGACGACGCGGCACGTCAGCCGCGCTTCCCGGCCAACAGCGCCCTGACGATACCGGGAACGCGCGTGGGCGCAGTCAGCGGCACAACGCCGGGAAGCCGTGACCTGTGGACGCTGGGCTTTAGCACAAACCGCGTGGTCGGCGTGTGGTTGGGAAACAACAACCGCGACCCGGTGCTAAACAACCTGACCGGCTTCAACGCGGCGGCCCCTGTATGGAACCAAATCATGCGGACGACCATCGCCGGGACACAAATCGGGAGCTTCCAGCGCCCGGCCAACGTGCTACAAGCGCAGGGCTGTCTGGCGACGGGCACAGTCCCGCCCGGTAACAACTGCCCGCAAGCCGGAAACGTGGAATTCATCACCAATCGTCGCCCGCCCGCACCGGAGCAAGGCTTCCTGGCGGCGGTGGAGATTGATACATGGTCAGGTTTGATCGCTAACCAGAACTGCGCGGAGAACCGCGCTACGCGGCAGTTTGTCAACATCCCAGACCCCACAGCCTTAAATTGGTTGAACAATACACAACAGGGGCAAGCCTACGCGCAACGCATCGGCCTGCCATTACCGGCTGTCGCGCCACCCACCCAAGCCTGTGATATTAACGTGGTCATCCCTACCGCCCGCATCACGTCCCCACAGGGGAGCCAGACCGTGCAGGATGATGTCGTGATTACCGGGCAGGTGGGCGAACAGGAATTCGGGCGGTATGAAATCCAGATTGCCCCCGCCGGGACGGAGAATTTCCAGACCATCACGACATCCACCAGCCCACAATCGGCGGCGAATTCCCCGTTGGCGACATGGGACACGACTTCTGTCCCTAACGGGCGCTATACAATCCGGCTGGCGGTGTTCGCCAATAATGCCAATAACGGCTTCGTGTATCGCACAGTCTCGGACGTGATTGTGAACAATCCAGAGCCAACGCCGACGCCCATCCCGACGGAGACACCGACGCCCTTCCCGACTGTCGCGCCACCGCCGACCTTCGAGCCATTGCCCCCCATTGAGGGCGACCCGTTGCCCTTCGACCCGATAGCGCCGGATGACGGCCAACCAACGCCGACGATTGACCCGCTAGGCTAAAAATATCAGGGGTGACACACATATGTGTCGCCCCTTTTTTATACTCTCAGAATTTGCCGCGCATTATAGCCTGCATCATAAAAAATACCTCCGTTGCTTCTGGCACACGGAGGTATTGTCGTTGTTGATGTCAGTCGGCGTGTGCGGCTGTGTTACGCTTCGGTGGGGGGTAAGTGCCCGCGCCGTACTTCGTAGACGAACAGCACGAGGAACACAAGCCCTAGCACCACAATGAATGCGCCTGCAACCCTAACCCCTGTAGCGACGTTGTCCCAGCCGTAAGCAGAGAGCAGGGTTCCCCGCAGTGTGCTTCCGGTCAGCATGGTGTTGCGAAGGTTTGTCGCGGCTGTTAATTCCGCCTGTGCTTGTTCCAGTGCGGCATCGTCACCCGCTTCGGTAGCCGCCGCGACTTCTGCTCTTAAGCCGCGTTGGATCCCGCCCAATGTGGCGTACACAGCGCCCGGATAGCCCGCCGCTTCGGCTGATTCCTGCATGTGCAACCCGATGTATTCCGAGTAAGCCTGTGCCTGATTACCAGTGGTGAGTGGGCGGCCTGCATTTTCCAGGACGCCGGGTATCTGCCGTTCCGCGTCGGAAAGTTGTTCTGCCGCCGGAAAATTAATCTGCTGGGCTACGAGTTCATTACGGACATTGTCCTGAATAAACCCGCCCAACCATAATGAGATTCCGCCTAGAACGACGGCGCCGACAAAAAGTGTGAACCAGAGCAAAAGTACCCGTGACCACATTGCGGCTGAAAGGCGATGGTTTAGATATTTCATGGTGTTCTCTCCTCAGTTATAGCTTAAATCGTGTAAATGGTTATAGCTATAACTATAGGGTATCACACTCTGTTTTCGTACTGACTAAGGTCACGGGTTGATGATATACTGCACGTCTTTGGGCGAACGGACACCATTTAATCCCCCTTTCGTTGTTTATCAGGTTGATTACGCCCCTAACATTTGCCGCGCATCCCTGAAGACCGTGCGGATAGCGTCCGCATCCCCGCCAGCTTCGATGAGCCGCACGGAAACCTCAAGCGCGATGTCATCCGGGATGATATGCACATTAAACGGGCGCGGCGTGCCGGATCTTTGCGCCAGACGCTTGAGCGTAAAACGCTCCCATTGCGCGATTTCATCCTGCATGGAGGCGACTTTGAGCGAGTCGGGGTCTGGCGGTTGGGCTTCGGCTGGCGCTTCGGGGATTGCTGTTGCCGCGTTGGTGTTTTTTTCATGCGGCAAGGCGGCGGCGGGCGCATCCCCCCACGCGACAGGCGGCATGTGATAATACTTCTCGCGGATTTCATTTATGCTCATCACGCGGTAGGCGGTGCGAATCTCATTCAGGCGCAGGGCGGCATCCGTCGGGCGGATGTCATCAAAGGCCAGTGTGATGTCTTCCGCATAGAATGGCGCGAATTCCTGTACCAGTTTGGCGGTAATGCGGACGAGCTTGGGCCAGAGTGTGCGCTCAATAAAGGTACGTTCCGCGACACGGGCGTTCGCTTCGGTGGCGTTATCGCTGACCAAGCCCAACGGCACACCTAACACATTGAGGATTTCCTCCCGGTTGGCCTGGCGGCCTTGCAGAAAGTCCATATCCCGATGGTTGAGGCCGATGTCTTGCCAATCCACCGCGCCACCGCGCAGGAAGGCCGTGCGGCGTTGGGTGCCGCCATAACTTGCCCGCCATTCCCGCTTGATGCGCTCAAAATCATCATCACTGACGAACTCGCGGATGTTGACAATCCCGGCGGGGATGCCGTTATTCTGGCCGAACGTGGCGCGATTCCACTCGCTCATGGCGCGGTCAGTCTGCACGGCAAGGCGGGCGGCTTCCAGCGCGGAAAGGCCGTAATAGTCGTTGGCGGGATGCCAGCGCTTAAAGTGGACGACTTCCACCGCTTCCAACGGGATGCGCTGACCATCTAATTCGTAAACATAGCCGGACACATAGCGCGACGGGTGCGGCACAATGCTCACACGGTCGGGGCGAAGCGGCCAAATCTGTGCGGGCTGGCCGCGCTCATCACCCATCAGATACCAGTAGGCGTTACCAGTTAGCTCCAGATAGCCAATCGTCTGCTCGAACAATTCAAAACGGCTGAGGTAAGGGTTAGGAGAATCGAGCAACTTCTGTAGGGGGTGGTCGGGCACGGCGATGTCTTCACCCTCCGCCCGGCGATAAACACGCAACGGCACCAGCGCCGCCGCCTCTGCGATACGGTTCACGGCGACATACACCCACGCTGACCGCCCGTAGACCTCCCCCTGCGCGGATTGCTCCGTCAGGTTGGGCCAGTTGGGGGTGTTATGCACCGCGATGGCCTGCACATGCGGGGCGGTTGTCCGTAAATTTTTGCCAAACAAGCGATTAAGCCACATCTGCTTATGCTCCTCTTTGTGGATACGGTTGTGGTTACATTCAACATCATCAGCATAAGAGGAAAGCGGGCGCAAAAACGGTCAATACGTCCAGCAGAATGTCTCGTTTTTCAGGATATGGCGGTGGGTGGGGGTGCTGGCGGGGTGCTGGCGGGGGTTGGGGTTAAGGTTGGGATGTGGCCTCCCAGTAAGCGGCGACTTGTTCGCGGGCGTAGGTGTACATCGCGGCTTCTGTGTGTGTTAGCAGGGTTTGCGGGATGTGCCGCCATAGCCGCGCCTGCATGGTGTCCTGCGCGTCCAGGATGTGCCGCAGTTGGGCGGGAGATTTGCCGATGCGCCCGCCGAAGATGGTCAGCGTTTGGCTGATGCCGCCCACCCGAATCTGGTCATAAATCAGGTGTTGCCAGCCGCGCAAAACAGCATCCGGCATAAACGGGAGCCAATCCTGCGGCTGGGCGCTGTGCAGGGCGTCCGCTTGCCATGCTTCCAGGCGGTTGTGGTCGCGCTCGTCCATATAAATGAGGATGATGTGCAACATATAAAAACGCTCGTTCATGTCCGCCCATTCCGCCAGCCCAAAGTACGGATGCGTCATGTGGGTTGTCCAGTGTTCGTCCACGCTGAGGTGTGCGACATACCCGGCGATAAACGCCCGATGATGATTGTCTGTTGGGCGTTGGAGCGCCGGGTAACGACTGAGCATAATCTGATGGGGCGGCTGGTCAATCGGCCTGCCGTAATGATAAAAATGGGTGGCGGCGCGGTCTGTCCCGGCGTTGACACGGGCATCGGCGGCGATGCTCCCTAGCAGGAACGCACCAAGCGACTCTTTGATTTCCGCACGGGTTTGGGGCGGCAAGGCATCATCCGCGATAAGACGCTGGGCGACTTCCAGATGGGTAAAAGGTGTGGGCATGGCGGCTTTAGCTCCGTTCCGGGATGTAGCGCCCGAAGTAAACAAGCACATCATCCAAGTATAGCCGGATGTCATAGCCGCGTTGTAGGTCAAACATGCTTAAGTCCAGGCCGAAGTCCTCATCCGGCGTCAAGCTCTCAAATTCGATTTCGTGTGTGTGGCCGTCACCATGCCATGCGTTGACCTCCACACGCACATCAAACGTGCCGCACTCCTCAGCAGAGGTAGACCCGCACGGGTTAAAGTGGAACAGCGCCCCTTCCGCGCTGAGTGTGACCGCCTCCACATAGACCCATTTGCTATGAAACAGGTTGTAATCCTTGCGGACGGTGATTCTATCCCCCCATTGGGCGCGGACGGTATCCGGCAACATCAGATACAGCATTTCATATTCCGCCGCAGACCGACACCAGATATGCCGCAGGTGCGATAAATCCAGCGCATGGGGCAAAATCACCTGAGCCCGGCGGGCGTTCAGCACTTCGTCGCGTTCTTCCGGGCGGAACCATGAATCGTGGTAAATGCGGTGGAAGGGTAAATCCCGGAAGGAGGCCGCCGTGCTGAAGGTACGCGGATTCTGGTAAACATCGCCTTCGCTAAACCGGGCATCCGCTAAGGTGACGACGCTTTCCATATCAAACAGCAGATACACCGGCAACGGGCAGTGATTGTTGGGCTGGGTGGCCGCCGGGCGCACCCCTTCACAGCCGAACAAATCCGGCGTGCGCGGGCGGAAGTTCAGCCGCACGGTATGATCCCAACTGCCGTGACGGGGCTTGCTGGCCTTCGGTGTAATGTGCCCGGCCTGCAAAATGTTGATGACATCCTGCACGTCAAAATACACAAACAGAAAATACGTCCACCAATGGCGCTCACCCAACCAGGGTTCACCGCGTAAATCGTTGAGGTAACGCCGGAAGCCGTTTGCATCGCGCTTGAGGTTTATGTTAACGGCCTTCATCTGCCCGGTGCCCTCTTTGGGTGGCAGATAAGGACTCATGGGGGCGGTGTCTCCGGTGGAGATGTAGCCGGTGGTGATGGCGGTGGCTAAGTCCGCGAAGGCGGCTTCGTAGCGGGAAAGGTCGGCAAAGTCGATATAGTTGTACGTTTCCAACTCAAGCGGGCGATCAGCATCCGGTTGCACGAGGATGGGAATGATGCGTTTGTGCTTGCGTAAAGCGCGGGATTGCTCCGCACGGCAGGTGGGCGACACATACGACGCATGGCTGAATAACGTCAGCACAATATCACAGTTTTCGATGGCGGCTTCGATGTCCTGTGCCCACGCCGCCCCCGCGCCGATTTCCGCCGTATCCAGCCACGCATCCTGCCCGGCGTCGTTCAGGTCATTGCGTAAGCGGAAGGCTAACACGCTGGAGTCTTCCCGCGCATAGGAGATAAAAATGCGATACGAGCCAACTGGCCAGTTATAATCCGTCATCCACAGCCCCCTGATAGATATTGTGATGTCTTGTACGTGATAAGAACAGAACACATATTCGGAGTATACAACTATTCAACGCCACGCGCCAAGCTATAGTAACAAAAAACCCCCTCTAAAAAGAGGGGGCTTTTTATAGCATAGGGTTTGGTGCGCGAAGCGCGGTTTAGTACATATCCATGCCGCCGCCGCCGCCACCGGGCATGGCGGGGGTATCTTCCGGCACGTCCGTGATGAGGGCTTCGGTGGTTAAGATCATCGCGGCGATGCTGGCCGCGTTTTCGACTGCGCCGCGTGTCACTTTGGCGGGGTCGGGGATTCCGGCTTCAATCATGTCCACGTATTCACCCGTCATGACGTTGTAGCCAATGCGGTGATTCTTGCGGCTCTTTTGTAGGCGGCGGACGTTCTCGATGATGACCGCGCCATCTTCACCTGCGTTCGCGGCAATCTTACGCATGGGCGCTTCCAGCGCACGGCGCATGATGGCGATACCGGTGTTTTCGTCTTCGTTGTCCAGCTTGAAGGTACGCAGAGCTTCCACAGCGTTGACCAAAGCCACACCACCACCCGGAACAACACCTTGCTCCACGCTGGCGCGGGCGGCGCTGAGGGCGTCTTCTACGCGGTGCTTCTTTTCCTTCAGTTCGGTTTCGGTCGCGGCACCCACACGGATGACGGCCACACCACCGGACAGCTTAGCCAAGCGCTCTTGCAGTTTTTCGCGGTCGTAATCGCTGGTGCTGATTTCCACTTCGTTGCGGATTTCGTTGATGCGTGCCTGGATTTCTTCCGCGCTCCCTGCACCGTCCACAATCACGGTGTTTTCTTTGGTGCTGACGACCTTCGCGGCCTGCCCCAAATCTTGCAGAGTCACGGTTTCCAGCTTGCGGCCTGTCTCTTCGCTGATGACTGTGCCGCCCGTGAGGATGGCGATGTCGCGGAGCATGGCCTTGCGGCGGTCACCGAAGCCCGGCGCTTTAATCGCCAGCACGTTCAGCATCCCGCGCAGTTTGTTAAGCACTAAGGTTGCCAGCGCTTCGCCGTCCACGTCTTCCGCGATGATGACGAATTCGCGCTTGCCAGTTTGCACGACGCGCTCCAACACCGGCACGATGTCGGCGGCGGCGCTGATTTTCTTGTCGTAGATGAGGATATACGGGTCGGGGATAACGGCTTCCATCGACTCGGTATTGCTGATGAAATACGGGCTGATGTAGCCACGATCAAACTGCATACCTTCGACGTATTCGGTCTCGAATTCCAGACCGCGTGATTCTTCAACGGTTACAACGCCGTCCTTGCCCACTTTGTCCATCACGTCCGCGATTAAGTTACCGATTTCGTCGTCCTGTGCGGAGACGCTGGCAACCTGCGCGATTTCGTCACGGGTTTCGATGGGGGTGGATTGCTCCAGGATGAAATCCGCGACGCGCTCGGCGGCGGCCAAAATGCCACGCTTGAGCAACATCGGGTTCGCGCCGGAGGTCACGTTACGCATACCGTCATGGACGATTGCTTGTGCCAACACGGTAGCGGTGGTTGTACCGTCACCCGCGATGTCGTTGGTCTTGGTCGCGGCTTCCTTAAGCAGTTGTGCGCCCATGTTCTCGAACGGGTCTTCCAGTTCGATTTCCTTGGCGACGGTCACGCCGTCGTGGGTGACTGTCGGTGCGCCGAACTTCTTGTCCAGTGCAACGTTGCGGCCCTTAGGCCCTAATGTGGTGCTGACCGCGTTAGCGACGGCATCTACACCGTGCTGTAGGCGGCGGCGGGCTTCATCGCTAAATAAGAGTTGTTTTGCCATAGTCGGGGTTTCCTCCTGATTTTTCTATCGAGTGTGCAACTTGCGAAAGCGCTGTATTAATCGACAATAACGCCTAAAACGTCAGTTTCCTTCATGATGAGCAGTTTCTTGCCATCTAGCTTGATCTCGGTGCCAGCGTACTTGGCGAACAGAATCTTGTCGCCCGCTTGCACGTCCATGGGGATGCGCTTACCGGCTTCGTCGCGGCGGCCTTCACCGGCGGCCAGCACCTGCCCTTGTTGCGGTTTTTCTTTGGCGGTTTCCGGCAGTAACAGGCCGCCAGCGATGGTTTCTTCTTTTTCGATGGGTTCTACCAGCAGACGGTCACCCAGAGGCTTAATATTTACGGACATATTGCGTAATCCTCCTCATAAATTGCTTAACAAATTTTTAGCACTCCAAAGCGGAGAGTGCTAATTTACATGCTGTAGGTTAGCACAATACACCCCAATGGTCAATTACCTTTATCTATTTCTAGCAGACTTCTTATGTGGGTGCTAATACAGGTTGGATTTACGTATGGGCGTTATCGTCCACCATGCGCCTAGCGATGTGTACCATCCGGCTAGCGATGTGTGGCGACTTCTTCTATAATTGTGCGCTAGCAACGCACGAAAACAATTAGGAAACAACCACATGCGAACAAATCCGTTGAACTTCCAACAGGTGATTTTAAAATTACATCAGTTCTGGGCGGAGCAAGGCTGTATCATCTGGGAGCCGTATAACGTGCAAGTCGGCGCGGGCACGGGCAACCCGGCAACGTTACTGCGTGTCTTGGGGCCGGAGCCGTGGCGTGTGGCGTATGTAGAGCCATCCGTGCGCCCCGACGATGGCCGCTACGGGGAAAACCCCAACCGGATGCAAAAATACTATCAATATCAGGTCATCCTCAAGCCCGATCCCGGCAACCCGCAGGAGCTTTATCTGCAATCGCTGGAAGCGTTGGGCATTAATCCGCGTGAACACGACATCCGCTTTGTGGAAGACAACTGGGAATCGCCCGCGCTGGGGGCGTGGGGGCTAGGCTGGGAAGTGTGGCTGGACGGGCAGGAAATCACGCAGTTTACATACTTCCAGCAAGCCGGCGGGCTGGAGCTTAAGCCTGTCTCGGTGGAAATCACCTACGGGCTGGAGCGCATCGTGCTGGCATTGCAGGGCAAAAATTCCGCATGGGAAATTGACTGGATGCCCGGCATTACGTATCACGACATGATGTTCAACGAAGAAGTAGAGCATTGCCGCTATTACTTCGACGTGGCCGACGTGGACGGGCTGAAGACGGTCTATGACACTTACGAGCGTGAATACAATCGCGCCTTAGCGGGTGATGCCCTCATCAGCGCGTATGACTATGTGCTGAAGTGCAGTCACCTGTTTAACGTGCTGGATACACGCGGCGCTATCGGCGTGACAGAACGGGCGGGGTACTTCCGGCGGATGCGTGACATGACGCGCACCATCGCACAAGCCTATGTCGCCAAGCGCGAAGAACTGGGCTACCCCTTGATGAAACAACTGGAAGCATGGGGTGAGCCGCAACCCAGAAGCGTGCATGAATCCGTGACCCGGCAGATGCCGTCCGATACCGCGCAGGATGTTCTGCTGGAAATCGGCGTGGAGGAACTGCCCCCCAACGATGTAGACGGCGCGACAGCACAGTTACAAACATCCGCGCTGGCTTTGTTCGAGGAATTACGCCTGAGCCACACCGGGCTGAACGTCTACGCCACGCCGCGCCGCATTGTCCTGCACGCGCAGGGTGTCGCGCCCACACAGACCGATATTGAGCTAGAGCATCGCGGGCCACCAGCCAGCCGTGCGTTTGACGCAGACGGCAAGCCTACACAGGCCGCCATCGGCTTTGCGCGCGGTAAAGGCGTAGATGTAGACGCGCTGACGGTCAAGCAGATTGACGGCGGCGAGTACATCACCGTGACTGTGAAGGAAACCGGACGCGGGGCGGTAGATGTCCTCAAGGACGCCCTGCCGCGCCTGATAGCTGACATTAAATTTGCAAAATCCATGCGCTGGAACAGCACCGACGCGGCATTTTCGCGCCCGATTCGGTGGGTGGTGGCGCTGTTCGGTCAGGCGGTCATCCCGTTTGAATATGCAGGCGTGCCCAGTGGCAACATCACACGCGGCCTGCGGCCTTACGGCTCTATCCCGGTGCAGGTGGCGGACGCGACAACGTACATGGAAACCATGAGCGTACAGGGCATTATCATCAATCGCGCAGACCGCCGCGAAGCCATCCGCACACAGGTGAAAGCCCTTGCGGATGAGGTTCACGGGCGCGTGCCGGAAGACGCCGACCTGCTGGATGAAGTGACCAACCTCATCGAAGCGCCGACGGCTTTACGCGGCCAGTTTGAAAGCCAATACCTGACGCTCCCGCGTGAGGCACTGGTCACGGTGATGAAGAAGCACCAGCGTTACTTCCCGCTTGAAGACGCGGACGGCAACTTGCTCCCGTACTTCATCACGGTACGCAACGGCGACGCGGAACATCTGGACACGGTGACACACGGCAACGAACACGTTATCCGCGCCCGCTTTAGTGATGCGAACTTCTTCTACACAGAAGACCGTAAAAATCCGTTGGATAGCTATTTGCCCCGCCTGCATACGCTCACCTTCCACGAGAAGCTGGGCAGTATGCTGGATAAAAATAACCGTGTAGCGGGACTGGTAGACGGACTCGGCGATTTGTTCAGCATCCCTAGCACAGAACTGGGTATCGCGCATCGCGCCGCCAAAGTGATGAAAGCCGACCTTGCAACCAACATGGTTGTAGAGATGACCAGCCTACAGGGGATTATGGGGCGCGAATACGCCCGCTTAGAAGGCTATCCGCCGGAAGTCGCCGACGCTATCTTCCAGCATTGGCTCCCGCGTAACGCGGATGACAGCCTGCCGCAATCCCCCGCCGGAATCGTGTTGGCCTTAGCCGATAGGCTGGATAGCCTAGTGGGGTTGTTCGGCGCAGGGTTAGCGCCTAAATCCACCGCAGACCCCTACGGCCTGCGTCGTGCCGCGCTCGGCGTGATTCAGATTATGGCGGGGCGTGGCATCGACGCGACTCTGCGGCAAGCGGTGAGCCTGGCCGCCGCCGCCCAACCGATTAGCCTTTCCACTGAGGATAAAGAGGCCGTGCTGACGTTCATCGCCGGGCGCTTGCAGGGCTGGCTGGCGGAACAAGGCTTCGCGCCGGATGTCATCAAGGCGGTGTTGGCCGAGCAAAGCGCCAACCCCTACCGCGCACAAATCGCGTGTGCGGAGTTAACCAAGTGGGTGCGCCAGCCGGATTGGGAACAAACGCTGGATAGCTTCGCCCGGTGCGTCCGCATTACGCGCAACGAAGCCACGCGCCACAGCATTGACCCGACGCTATTCCAGCAAGATGAAGAACACGCGCTTTATGCGGCGTATCAGCAAGCGGCCAGCAAGTTAGAGGCAAGCGGGAATGTGGATGCGTTCCTGACGGCGTTCGCGCCGATGGTGCCCACCGTGACCGCGTACTTCGGCACGGGCAAAGGCGATGGCGTGCTGGTCAACGCGGAGGATGCCGCCGTGCGACACAACCGCTTAGGGCTGTTGCAGGCCATCAGCGCGATGCAAACAGGCCGGGCGGATTTAAGCGAACTCAGCGGCTTTTAACAGACGAAGATTCAAAAGGGGCGACCTGCAAACAGGCCGCCCCCTTAAGCGCGTGGCAGATTTGTTTACTCAAAAATCCATGCGTCGGTGTTACGCGGCCAACTGATGAGCTCCTCATCGGTGAAGAAGTTGCCCACCTCTTTAAGCCCATTCTCCACACTATCAGAGCCATGAACCAGATTGCGGCCAATTTCCAGCGCCAAATCACCGCGAATCGTCCCGGCGGCGGCTTCCTGGGGCTTGGTCGCGCCGATGGTCACGCGGGCGGCGGCGACGGCGTTTGTGCCTTCCAGCGCGATGACAACCACAGGCGAAGACGTGATGTAGTCCACCAACGGCCCAAAGAAGGGCTTGCCGTCGTGGTCGGCATAGTGCTTCTTGGCGAGTGCTTCGGTGACTTGCAAGAACTTCATGCCGACGATACGCAGGCCGCGTTGCTCGAAACGCTTGAGGATTTCACCCGTCAGGCCGCGTTGCACGGCGTCCGGCTTGATGATGATGAGTGTACGTTCCATTGTTTTATTCATCCTTTTTGTGATTAACTGGCGATTGGTTGTTTTTTCCCACAAAAAACAGGTCTGTTATAGACCTGTCTCTCTGCACAACAATATGGTTTTTGCAGGGGCATTGTGCCTCATGCCCCCGACGATTTGATTTTTAATCGGCTGATTGGATTTTTAATCAGCGTTACCGCACCTTATGCCGAACATTATAACAAGTTCAGCGCCTTGCGGTAAGTGTCGAGCGCCTCCTGCAGGCGGCCTTGACGCATCAGGCCATCGCCTAAAACGCGGTGAGCGGCGGCGTTGCGCTTCTGCGGCCCTTCCTTGACCAACGTCTTAAGGTCTTCCACCACCGCGCCGAGATTCTGGTTCACGCGGATGACGGTCTCGTAATCCTGCAAGGAGTCTTCCACCGCGCCCATCTTCATCTTGGCACGGGCGGAATTTAAGACTGCTTGCGCGTCTACATCACCCACATAAACCGGCGCTGGCGATGAAGATGGCTTAGGCGCTGGTGTTGCTGGCTTAGGCGCGGGCTGTGTGGATGCGGACTGCAACGCTTCGGATTCCGAGATAGCTTGTTCGTACCGCGCTTCGACTTCCGGCGGCAGACTGCTTAACATGCCAGTATCCAGCAACCAATCCGGCACTTGCTCCACATCTTCCACGCCACCGGCGGCCAGCCAATCCGGGATGGATTCGGCGTCCAGTTCGTCCGCTTCTTCGCCCTCCATACGTAACCAGTCCGGCAAATCGTCATCTTCGTTCCGCACGGCGGCCACAGGCTCCACGACGACGGGCGGCGGTGCTTCGACTTCGATGATTTGCGGCTCCGCAGAGGTATCCAGCCATGCCGGGATGGTCTCAAGCTGACCGACGGGCAGTTCGTCGTCCGCGAAGGATGTCTGCTGTAGCACAATCTGCCCGGTCAACACGGATTCACGGATGGCGCTGGTGTCTACCTGCGGCAGTTCGCCTTCCAGCCATTCCTCCGGGATGTCATCCAGCCCTTGCCGCCGCATCTCGCGCTCTAGCTCGAACGCCTCCACCCAAGAATCGGTGTTGTCGAGGTCGCTATCATCATCAATCAAGTCCGGTTTGGCGAAGATGGCCTGTACTTCGTCCGTGCCTTCCGGCAGGTCTTCCATCAGCCAATCCGGGATTTGCGGCTCTAGCGGCGCGTCGTCGCCGTCGGCATCGTCTTGCATCAACCAGTCGGGCATCTCCCCCATCAACGCATCGTCGGCGCGGGAGTCAAAGTCAATGTCACCTTCCGCCTCAACGCCGAATTCGCTGTCCGCGTCCCAATCGCCCGTATCAAATGTGGAATCCAGCCCTAAATCCGCGATGAGTTGTTCTTCGGAAACAGCCGGGACGGTATCCGTCTGTGATTGGGCTTGCGCTTGCGCGGCAATCTCCGCCAGCCAATCCGCCGATGCTGGCTCTAACGTGAGTTCGTCTTCATCGTCAAAGTCGTAGTCGGCTACGTCCGTGCGCGATGCGCCCGCCTCCAGCATTTGATCCATCCACGCTTTCATCACGCCCGGATCGCTAATGCCTTTGCTCAGGTCTTGCATGAGGGCATCGGTGGAAACCCCCTCTACAGTCTCTGCTTCGTTTACATCTTCATCGTCAAATATGTCGCGGGTTGGCTCGTCTGCCATATCACGCGGGTTGTATTCCCCGCCACCCGCCAGCGCATCCAGCCACGCGGCAGGGTCTTCCTGCTCATCGCCACCATCAAAGGGCAACGGCTCCGGCTCCGGCAAATCCGGCAAGTTAAAGCCTGCATCCGGCTGGGCGAGGTTATTCAGCCAATCCAGCGTATCCGTCCCGCCGGATTCTTCTTCGTCCAACGGCGGTAAATCCAGCCGGGCGGACGGGCGGACAGCCTGCGGAACAACGTCATCGGTCGGCAGGTCAAAGGGGGTGTCCTGCTCCGCGACGAGGCCATCTAACCACGCCATTGGGTCGCCGCCACTCTCTCCCAGACCACTCAAGCCCTCTAAATCCAGCGCGTCGAGGTCAAGGTCTAGCGGCGAGTCGAAGTCAAACTGCATGTCGAGGTCGCCTAAATCCAGGTCACCGATGTCGGGCAGGTCATCGCCCAAGCCGGATAAATCCAACTCTGGCATGGCGTCCGGCACAGCCTCCTCATTGATGGGCGCGGCTAATTCCGATAGCCAGTCCATCTCCATACTTTGCGATTCCGGCGCGGGTGCATCCGCGAAGGATTCCAGCACGGGTGGCGGCGCAGGGGATTGCGGCGTTGCTTGCGGCGGCTTGGCGGCCTGCCGTGCGGCGCGTTCTTCCTCCTGGATGATGGCCCATTCATCCGCCGTTTTACCGTAGGGGATGTACTTGTCTTCAATTTCGACGGTGGTCGGGTCAATCTCCGCGATGTCTACGCGGGCTTCCGTCGTAAAGCCTTCCGTCGCGCCTTGACGTTCCGCCAAAGATTCCATCCATATCTGGATTTCTTCCGGCGTCATGGAGTCAAAGTCGGGCATTGCATCCGGCGCGGCATTCGGCGCGGCGTCCGGTGTGCTGGTCACAGAAGCAACCGCCGGTGTTGGCTGTGGCGCGGATGGTTGCACAGGACGGGTGGCCTGCCGTGCGGCGCGTTCTTCCTCCTGGATGCGTGCCCATTCGTCCGCCGTTTTGCCATAAGGGATATAGTTATCTTCCACTTGGACGGTGGTCGGGTCAATCTCCTGGATGTCCATGCGCGTATCGGTGGTAAAACCTTCTGTCGCGCCTTGACGCTCCGCCAACGTCTCCATCCATGCTTGTATTTCTTCCGGCGACATGGAATCGAAGTCGGGCATGTTGTCAGATGGGGGCATAGCCTAACCTCTCCCGCTATTTCTCGTTAAACAAATCATCGTCAAATAAATCATCGTCGAAGTCCAGGTCATCGTCCGCGCTGGACGCACCGCCCAACGGCGCGGAGAACAACTCATCGCCGAACATATCGGTATCGTCCATCAACGCTTCATCACTAAAGAAAGCGTTATCAATATCCGGCCCGGAATCATCGGTCATCCAGTCCGGCAAATCATCCATGTCGATGTCATCCGCTTTAGGCGACACAGGCGCGGGTGGCAGGGCACTGGGGCGGCCTGCGCGACCACGCAACCACACGGGCAAGCGGCTAAACTGGAAGCGTCCACGCGGCGCGGATGCGGCTTCTTCCGGCGCAGGTTGCGACGGCACAGTAGGATTGGGCGTCAGGCCGGGCAAGGCATCCACGCCGATTTGGGGCGGGCGGTACATCTCCGCCTCTACAATCGCGCTTAACCAGCCAAAGTTCACGCTCGCGCCAGCTTCCGCGACGGCGGCCTGTAGCGCGGGGGTCAAAAATTCCGATTCGAGTTGTTGGTCTTCGCTGGCTTCAAAGTCCACATCGAAGCCGGGAACCATCGCATTGAGCCAGTCCGGTGCATTTTGCGCCGCCGCCGGGATGAGGTCACTCTCGGTAGGTTGGGCATCCGCATAGCTGGCGTCTACCGTGTCGAACATCTCTAGCTCGAATTCTTCTTCGGCTTCGGTTTCTTCGGCCAACCAATCCGGCACGGCGTCAATATCTTCTGACTCATCGGTGTCTTCGGCTAACCAATCCGGCACTAAGTCAGCGTCTTCTTCGTCGTCTTCCACGTCAAACAGACCGAAGTCGATTTCTTCTTCGGCTTCCTCAACTTGCGGCGCGGCGTCCGCTAACCAATCGGGTACTGGCTCGGAGTCTTCCTCGTCTTCCTCGTCAAACAGGCCGAAGTCCATTTCTTCT
>DAIMZF010000030.1:21275-30925 GCA_036734085.1 Aggregatilineales bacterium | reverse complement strand
CGCCGCCACGATACCGCCACGCGCATCATCACGGGCGGGCACATCAGCGGCCCGACGACGGGCGCGGTGTACGTGACGCAAGCGTTTAACGCCATGCCGCCCAACCTCAGGCCGGATGGCGTGGCCTGCCACCCCTACGGGCGCGGGCCAGCCGGGAGCATCTTTAGCCCGTTTGGGCCGATTACGTCCGAAGTGGAAAAATGGCTGACGGTTCTGCCCGGTAAGCCCGTCTGGATTACGGAATGGGGTGTGCTGGATAAACAAGGGCAGGATAGCCTTGCCAACGATGTGACGAATTATGCACGCGGCTTTTTAGCCGACCTCAATAATCGCTTTCCCGGTCAGATTGCGGCGGCGTGCTGGTATGCGTGGGCGGATAGCATGGATAACGGCTACGGGCTGGTGCGCCAGAACGGGACGCCGCGCCAGCCGTTATACGACCTTATGCTAAAGTAGCTAGGGCGCAGGCGGCGAAAAGCGGGTGAGGTTGGGCACTTCCAGCGCGACAACAAACGTGCGTCCGTTTTGCGCGTACTGCAAATCTAGCGGGGAGCGCATCCGGTATGCCCAGAACAACTGCACCACGCGGCCATCCAGCCAGCGCGGTTCGCCGCTATCCGCAATCTCGGCCAGGTCGATTCCAGTCACCGCAGGATCCCAGATGATGGACGGCGCGTTGACCTTGTAATCCTGCTCCATCACGCGCACCCATAACGCGGGTGGGCGGTAGATTTGCGGGCGCGGGCTGAGTGTGCGGCATATTTCCAGCACGTTGTCATAAAAAGTCTCATCCCAGCCGCCGTATAAATCAGAGGTATGGTCGATGTCATTCACGTTCAGGTACAGGGTTTGTACGATAGGCGATACGACGCTCGTCTGGACATCTGCCAGCGTGCCGTAGGTATAAATGCCCTCAAACGTCAGGTAGGAGACTAAACTGCGGATGCGTGGCTCATCCACCGGGCCGGTCAGCACGGAATCGAGTGGATTGTCGGCGCGAGTCGTCCACACCACGCGGCCATCTCCATACACCGTACACTGCGGAATTTCCGTCCGGGCGAAGAAGTCTTCGGAGTCGTTGGCGCTGGTAATATCGGCGCGGAAGATGATGTGTGACGGGCTGGTATCCCACCGGATGACCTCATCGCTCGGCAGGCGCACGGGCGCATCCTGCACGTTGGGCGTCTGGCCGCCACCACCACAAGCGGCGAGCACGAGCGATAATATCCATAAAGCCAACAGAACCAACACACGACTCACCATCGGTTTTTCTCCTTGCGTAAGGCTTGCTGTCCTTAGTATAACAAAGTTCAAGGGGGTTTCATGTATAGGATTCTATATGCGAGTTACGGGCGGGTTAGCGCATAGAACAAACCGCGCTTAAGTTTCTGCGCCGGAATCATACAATAATTGATACAATGCCTCCTGCCGCGCCCGTGCTTCCTGCAGTGCGATAACGGCGGTTGCTTGGGGCTGTAAGATGCGGCTCACGGCGGGTTGTGCGGGGGAATCCGGCCACTGATGCAGGAGCATAGCCACACCCCGCGCCGTGACTTGATGCTCCTGCAACAGATGAACAGGCCGGTTGAGCGCGTTAGCGATGATTTGTGCCCATGCGGGGGAACGCACCAGCGCACCGCCGGAAGCATACACCTGTGCATCGGCGGTGATGAGTTGGTCGGCGATGCTTGCCAGCCGCAACGCGACGCCTTCCAGCGCGGCCTGTAGCATATCCTCCGGTGTGGTCGCTAGCGTGATGCCGTGTAGCGTGCCTGTCGCGCCAGCCTGCCAGCCCGGGCTACGCTCCCCGGCCAATAACGGCAGGCAGATTAACCCATGTGCGCCGGGCGGACTATCCAACAAATACGCTTCTGTGGCCTCCGCAGACAGGGCTAACGTGGCCTGCGCCCATTGGAAGATGTTGCCGCCTTCGCTGGTCGCGCCGCCGATGAGGTGATGGTGCGCGTCCACACGATACCCCCACAGGCCAGCCGGGACAGGCGGCACAGGCGCATCCGTGATGATGCGTAAGGCCGACGTTGTGCCCACCGTCAAAACCGGGCGGTCGCGGCGGGTTCCGCCAGAACCGACATTGGCCGCCGCGCCATCGCCCACCGCCAGATAAAACGGCACATCGCGCAATTGCGGCCAGCGTGCGCGGTAATCCGCTTGTAGCCCGGCCTGCACCTGACTGAACTCCGCTAAGGGGGGCAGGGTTTGCGGCTCTAAGCCCAGCACATCCAACCATGCAGGCTCCCATGTCAGCGTTTCGCGGTGGAGCAGGCCACTCCACGACATCACGGAATAGCTGGTAGGCGTGTCAGGGTTCAGCCATGCGCGATACAAATACGTGGCAAAATCCAGCCATTGATGCACCGCCTGATAGGTGTGGGCGGGCTGGGTGTGCTGTAGCCAGCGCAAACGCGCCGGATGATAGGCCGTGTGCAGAATACAGCCTGTGCGCTGATGCAGGGCGGCGGCATCCACTTGATTTTTGAGCGCGGCAACGTGCGCCACACTGCGGACATCCGCGTAAGTGTAGATGGGCGTTAGCGGCACATTATCACGGTCTACGCCCAGCAGATTGCCCACAAACGTTGCCATGCCAACCGCCGTAATCGCCCCCGCGTGTGGGTGTTGTAACAACTCGGTGATGCACGCCTCTGTCAAGTCGCGCAACATCAGCGCGTCTACCGTCGCCGCGCCCGGCGGCTGATGGTTGAATTGATAGGCGCGCTGTGCGGAAGTGCCCTCTATTAAATTAAATTCGGCGTCCATCAGCACCGCCCGCACCGATGAACTCCCCACATCAATAATCAGGGATACCATAGTTTAATGACCTTGTTCGGCTATTTGCCGCCGCTTGCCTGACGTGTAAAAACTACGCCCTGACTATCCTTTAACGTCACCGCAGATTCCGCCGCGTGTGCGCCTACGCCGGGTGTGACCAGCGCCGCCGTCCAGCCGGTGTCCGCTAAGTTGGCGATGGGTAAATCAAGCGGCGTCAGTGTAATGGGTGCGCCTTCCATATTGGCGATAAAAAGCACTTGCTCGGAGCTATCCGGGCTGTGGCGCAGGCCGTAATAAAGCACCGTGCCATCGGTGGGGTGCAGATAGTCCAGGCAATCCTCCGCCCTCAGATTGTCCATCAACCACGCCCGCGCTTGCCGGAAGTTCCGCACCTTTAACTTAAAAGCGGCCAGTTCCGGCGCGACTTCCGCGCTGTAATGGCTGACGTTGCAAAACTCGTGTACGTCGTCCATCCATGCGCGGGCGATGCGCTTGAGCTTGGGCACGTCTAAATCCGTCACCGCGAAATCCGGCGTCACATCGCTGGATAAAATCCGCACGATGGAGTCTAAATCATAGCGGGTGGCTTGCACGGCATGGTCGAGTACATCCATAAAATTCTGCACGGAGCGCAACGTTTTAAAGCCGAAGCCCTTTAAACGCCGGAAGAAATCCGGCCTGTTGTACATGGCGTCGGTCATCAGCCATTCGCTAAAGCGTGCCTCCTCACTGACGACTTTCACGCCGTAGCGGTCATCGGTGTTGCGGATAAACCCCCAGGGCGCGTGCATGGACGCATTGATGAAATCCATCGGCACGCCCGGCATGATGATATAGTCGAACAACTTGGCGGCGGGGTTGTCGTAACCATTGGCGAAGATTTCGCGCAGGTTGCCGCCCAGATACGTGTTGACACGGGCTTCGGTGGGCGTTTGGGAGCCACGCCGCAGTGTGTCGTGGTTCGCACACCCGGTAATCCACTCCCGCCCGACTTCGGCCATCTCCCGCACGCGCCACCATTTCATCATCCAGAACGTGAACAGAAACGGCGTATTATGTGCGAACGTCAGCGGCCCCCATTGCCACACATTCGGCATCTGTTTAGTCACTTCGCGGTAAGTAGAGGCTAGTTCCCAATCATCATTGGGCCAGGGCCGCCCGTCCTCAAACACCATCCACGGGCGGTAAGTCTGCCCGGCGACATGGAGCGTAACATCGTTCATATCGTGCAGATAGGCGTCATCATGGATCATCTGGTTGAGTGCCGGGTCGTAGTTCTTAAAATCCTGTGCGCCATCCACGCGGATTCCGTCCACGCCGTAATTGTGCTTACGGCGCATCATCTCCAGCAGGATTGCCCGCGTTACCGGATGCTGAAAGTTAACATTCTGCCCGTACATATTCGCCCCAGCAAAAAAATGCGGGTTCAGCAAGGGCAAGCCTTGATTGTCAATATGGCCGTAAACGATGTCCAGCATCACCTTAATCGGCTGGCCGGGAAAGTTGTGCAACGTGGCGATGAAGTCCAGCAGTTCATCCGGCCTGCCGCTTTCCAGCAAGGCGGGGTTAATGGCGGACGACGCGCTGATAATCACGTCATAGCCCCAGTTGGTCATGTCCGGCTTACGGAGCGTGATGTTCACGTTATCCGCGTGGCCTTCATCCGGTGTTTGCCGCCAGAACAGGCGCTCGTCTTCGTATTCGATGATTGGCTCAATCGGCATCAGTTGGATGGCGTCGTAGCCGATGTAATTCTGCTCCGATGGGCTAAGCGCCTGGCCGGACGTTAACTTGTGCGCGATGGCGCGGTAGATGCGCGTTAACCCGGCCAGTGTGCCTTCCGGTGAGGCGTAGCGGACGTGAATTTGCAGGATGTTACGCGGCGCGGCGATGCGGTCAATGCCGTCTGCCCGGTGCGCGGGGTCAAAGTCCAGCCGGGCGAAGTGAGCGCGGTCTGTCCGGGCGGCCTGCATCGTATCAACGTCATAATATTCCGCCGGAGCAAATGCGCCAAACGGGATAGACGCGGCCAGATAATCCGGGATGCTGTGCCATGTGCCCGCTTTTTGATAGACCACATGGTAAAAATCCCCGACGACATCGCGTGTGCCGGGACGCATCCCCGCGACGACGCCCAGCAGGAAGTCTCCATGTTGTTGCAGGGCAACGCGGCGGCGGACGAACTGTACGCTCTGCGTCGGCTGGGACAGGTCAAGCGGGGTGATAGGGCGGAAGACTTCCAAATAGACCTCTCCCGGCGGGATGTTGTTCTCGCGGATTTCCGGCGTCCAAAAACCGATTTGCGCGTGACCGTCCTGTACCTGAGCGCCTAAAAACGGCATGATGGCTTGTGCGGCTTTGTAGGGGGTATCGGCGGCTTGTTGGGCGGTGGTCACTTGTGTGATGAGCGTTTGCGTGCGGGAATCGACCAGATGTGGGTTAAAATCCATTGTAATCTTTCTCTATAAGTGTCTGTATTTAACTTGATACATGCCGATTATGGCCGAAAGCGCCACAGGTGACAAGACAATGTGGTGTAACAATATGTTGTCAAAGTTTATGATGATGGGTTGAACCTGAAGGCCGGGTGGCGATGATTGTTATGAAGATTAACCGGGTGTTGCGGGGGAATGTGTATAAAGAAAGCTGAGGAGGTAGGACTCGAACCTACGATCTCCTGATCCAAAGTCAGGCGCCTTACCAACTTGGCCACTCCTCAAAGTGAACTCCACACATTATACACCATTCCACACACCCGACAAGAGTTTTTTTGATGAACATCTACGATGAAAATCAGGTACAATAGGCATATGTTCCCAGAAGAAAAAACCACGTTCACAGGCGCAATAGAGCGCATCACATTTTATAGCGAAGAGTCCGGGTACGCTGTGCTGAAAGTCCGGCCTGATACCAGAATGCCCAAGTATGCCTCCCGCGAAGGGTTGATAACGGTGGTGGGTAATATGCCGCCACTTGCCACCGGCGAAGATGTCGAGTTTGTCGGCGTGTGGGTGGAAGATGCGCGTTATGGCTTGCAGATGCGTGTCGAGTCGGCGCGGCCTATTGTCCCGACAGGCAAAGAGGGCATTATCCGCTTTTTGTCTAGCGGCATTGTAAAAGGTATTGGGGAGGCGCGGGCGCGGCTCATCGTGGAACACTTCGGCGATGACACGCTCAAAATCCTCAACAAAGCGCCGGAACGCTTAAAAGAAGTCCCCAGGATCAAGACCGACCTTGCCGAACGATTAGCGCAGGCGTGGGCGGATAATGTCGAAGTGCGGCAGACCATGATCTTTTTGCAGGGCTACGGTGTCTCTGGCCGGATGGCGAACCGCATTTATGATTCATTAGGGCGTGGCGCGGTGGAAATCGTGCAGAACGACCCCTACACACTGGCCGATGAAGTTCACGGCATCGGCTTTAAAAAGGCGGATGTCATCGCGCGGAACATGGGCTTGGCGTTCGACGCACCGCAACGCTTACGTGCCGGGCTAAGTTACGCGCTCAATCGGCTGGCATCCGACGGGCACACCTACGCCCCGCGCCCGGAGTTGTTCGCCAAAGCACGGGATGAGCTTGGTCTACAGGAGGAGCATCTCCCCATACTGGATGACATCCTGAATGAAGAAATCCGTGCGGAGAACCTCATTGCAGACCCCCTGCTGATTGATGGTGAAGTGGTTGAGGCCATTTATTTACGCACTTATCACCGGGCGGAAGTAAAAACGCGGCAATACCTGCGGACGATGGCAAGTATGCCCTCACGCATCACCGAAGCCAGCGAGACCATAGACTGGGCGACGTACTTAGAGAAGCTCACAAAGCATAACTACGAGCCACTGAGCGCCCAGCAACAGGGGGCGGTCAAGGCCGCGCTGACCAGCAAAATCAGCATCCTCACGGGTGGGCCGGGCACGGGCAAGACCACGACGCTACAAATGGTCATCGCCGCGCTGGAAGACAATCGTTATTCCTACGCGCTGGTTTCCCCCACCGGGCGCGCCGCCAAACGCCTGACGGAAGCCACCGGGCGCGAAGCCTTCACGATTCATCGGCGCTTTGGCTTTAACCCGTCGGAAGGCGGCTTTCTCTACGATGAGACTGACCCGATGGATATAGAATTCCTCATCGTGGACGAAGCCTCCATGATTGACCTGTTGCTGTTCTACCATGTTCTGCGCGGCCTGCACCCGGAATGTCACATTCTGCTGGTGGGCGATGTTGACCAGTTGCCCAGCGTGGGTGCGGGCAACGTGCTACGCGATGTGATTAATAGCGGCATCGCGCACGTCACCCGGCTGGAAAACATCTTCCGGCAAGAGCAGGATAGCCACATTATCATCAACGCGCACCGCGTCAATAATGGCGAAACCCCCCATATGGATAACCGGAGCGCGGACTTCTTCTTCTTCGGGGAAGATGACCCGGCCAATGCCGCCGATTTGCTGGTGGATGTCGTCGTCAACCGCATCCCCTCTAAATTCGGCTTCGACCCGATGACCGACATCCAGGTGATTGCGCCGATGTATCGTGGCCCGGCGGGTGTGGATAACCTCAACAAAGCCCTGCAACATGCGCTTAATCCCGGCGGCGGGCGCAAAGCGGAGAAGCAAATGGGCTACCGCACGTTCCGCGTGGGGGATAAAGTGATGCAAACTCGTAACAATTACGAAAAGGATGTGTTCAACGGGGACATCGGGCGGTTACAATCTGTTGACGACGTTGAAAAATATTTTGAGATCGTCATGGGGGATCAATTCGTGCAATACGACTATCTCGAAGCGGAAGAACTCATCCATGCTTATTGCATCAGCATACACCGCAGTCAAGGCTCGGAATATCCGGTGGTGGTTTTGCCCTTGCTCACACAGCATTACATGATGCTCCAGCGCAACCTCATCTACACCGCCATCACGCGGGCGCGGTCTATGGTGGTGATTGTGGGCAACCGGGAAGCCGTAAAAATTGCGGTGCGGAACAACAAAGTAGCGAAGCGTTATAGCGGCTTATTGGCAAGGTTGACAACATGACACGCGACTTAATACGGGTGCAACGCTCCATCCTCAACGCGGAAGACCTTAAACGGTTGGTGAGCGCGGCTTATAATTTTACGGGCGGCGTACACTGTCGGCTCATCAAGGCGATGATGGCCGATACCTACAACGTCTGGGCGGATAACCAGCGTTTTGTCCTGCGCGTGTACCGGCATGGCGCACGCACCTATGAGGAGATTGAGGCCGAAGTGCGGCTGGTGACGTATCTGCACGAGATGGGCTTAATCGTACCCTTGCCGATGACCGTCGGCGGGCGTAACGGTAACGGCAGTGCCATCCTAAAGTTGACCGCGCCAGAGGGCGAACGCTACGGCGTGCTGTTCCGGTATATTGAAGGCACATCGTTAGGCTACGGCCTTAAACCACAGACTGCCGCCGCATTCGGTGGTACACTAGCCCAGTTACACCGCACGCTGGATAAACTGACGTTGACGTTTGACCGTCCCCTGTTGGACGCCGACGCCCTGCTCAAAGAGCCGATGCGGGCGTTGAAGACGGCGGGCTTGCTGGCACACCGGGCACGAGATTTAGCCTATCTGCATCGCATCACATCGGTATTACGCACCAAAATGACCGACCTGCCGCCCATGAAACCCGGCTTTGGGTTGATTCATGGCGATGTGGATTCGTCCAATGTGGTGATGATGCATGACGGGCGCGTTGGCCTGCTGGATTTTGACTTCATCGGCGAAGGCTACCGCGTGTACGACCTGGCCGCGTTCCAGTCCGACGCGCACTTCCAGCGTGTGCCGGAAGTCGTGTTCGAGGCGTTTTTAGAAGGCTATAGCGCCATACGGCCTATCACTGATGCGGAATTAGAGGCATTGCCGCTATTCCGGGCGGCGCGTGCGGTGTGGGCGATGGGCTTGTATGCGTTGCATGTGGATGAGTGGGGGAGCCTGCGTTTTTCCGAAGCGTTGATTGACCGACACCTGGACGGAATACGCGCCGCGATGGTGGAAATGCAGATTGGTCGGGCGTAGTCTTATTTCATACCTCATAAATTCAGTTATAATGATAAAACACCATCTAGTAAAAAGAGGGAATCAAGCCGATTTGAAATCACTATGAAGATACTCATTATTGAAGACGACGCCGCGTTACGCAGTGTGTACCGCGAAATGCTGGAATATGCAGGACACAACGTAACGCAAGCCTCTAGCCCGCAAGCCGCTAAAGACTTCTACCAGGATTCCTTCTTTAACATTGTGCTGTCGGACGCGATGTTCGACACCCACAGTTCCCGCGATATTGAGCCGATATTCAAGCTATGGCAGGGGTTACAATCTAAGGGGAGCCGCATTATTGTCATCTCCGGCGAGCCAGCCCTGCGTCAGCGCGTGGAAGACGCCAGTATGACGTTTCTGCTGAAGCCCGTCGCGGTGAGTGACCTCATCACGCTTATTGAGCAATCATGAGCCAGAACGACCCAACATTTGAAATTGAATTGTTGGCGATGGCGCACGGTGGCCGGGCGCTAGGGCGGCACGATGGCAAGACGGTTTTTGTGTCCTATGCCATTCCCGGCGAAGTCATCCAGGTGCGCGTGACGCAGGACAAAGGCCGCGTGGCCTTTGCGGAAGGCGTGACGCTCATCGACGCCAGCGCAGACCGCGTATTCCCGCAGTGCCCGCATTTTGGGCCGGGGCGCTGTGGCGGGTGTCAGTGGCAACACATCGACTACACCGCGCAGACGTTAATCAAGCAGGATGTTTTGGCCGACCAACTGGCACGCATCGGTGGTTTTGAAGACGCCGACGTGCGCGACATCACGCCGAGTCCGGTACAGTGGGCGTATCGTCACCA
>DAIMZF010000030.1:17199-21175 GCA_036734085.1 Aggregatilineales bacterium | reverse complement strand
TTGATTGATTGTGTTGTCGCGCAAATCCCCGATGACGGCGACGTGCTGGATTTATACGGCGGGGTCGGGGTCTTTAGTGCGTTTGTCGCGCCACACATCGCCCCGCGTGAAGGCGTGCTGACTCTCGTCGAGAGCTATCCGCCTGCCGCGACGGACGCCGAAGTGAATCTGGCGGATTTTGAAAACGTGGACATCATCGAAGGTGCGGTGGAAGATGTGCTGGAATCTTTGGATGACGCACAGGCAACCTACAGCGCCGCCATCATCGACCCGCCCAACGAAGGGCTGACGCCGGAAGTCATTGACCAACTGGCCGATAGCGGCATTCCCCGTTTAATCTACGTGGCTGATGACCCGGCAACACTGGCACGCGACGCGGTGCGCCTGGTCAGGCAGGGGTACACACTCGGCGCGGTCTATCCGTTTGATTTACACCCGCAGACGTACTATGTCGCGGCGGTCGCGGTCTTCAATCGGGCGGAATAACCGTTTTATCTGCGAAAAACCGTGCTATAATGCCGCTTGGCTTGCGGGTGGGTGTGCGGTTGTACCCCACCACATACAAGAATACGCACGGAGTAAAGACCGATGACCGAACAGCAAACACAGTCTCAATCACAGGCGAACCCACAGCAAAACCTGACCTTAAGCGTTGTCATTCCTTGCTACAACGAAGTTGAGTTTTTAGAGAAGGTATTACAGCGTGTACGGGCGGTTGGCCTGGCGCACGAGATTGTGATTGTGGATGATGGCAGTACCGACGGCACACGCGACATCCTGGCGCGGCTGGAAAGCGAAGCGGGCAACGAAGACTTACGCATCATCTACCATGCGGAAAACAAAGGCAAGGGCGCGGCGCTGGTCACTGGCTTTCAGGCGGCGACGGGTGATGTTCTGCTCATCCAGGACGCAGACCTGGAGTATGACCCGCGTGATTATCCCACCTTATTACGCCCCATCGCGGAGGGGATTTCTCCGGTGGTGTACGGGTCGCGCTTTTTGGGCGGGCCGCGCAAGGCCATGAACTTCTGGAATATGGTCGCCAATAAAATGCTGACCTTAGCCACCAATGTGCTGTATAACGCCATCCTCAGCGATATGGAAACCTGCTATAAGGTCTTCCGGCGGGAAGTCGTACACGGCATGAAGATTCGCGCACACGGGTTCGAGTTCGAGCCGGAATTCACCGCTAAAGTCTTGAAGAAGGGCATCCGCATTTACGAAGTGCCGATTTCCTACAACGGGCGCGAGTGGGACGAAGGCAAGAAGATTAAATGGCACGATGCGCCTAAGGCGTTGTGGGCGCTGGTCAAATATCGCTTCACGGACTAACCAATCAATCATTCAACCGGGACTTTTACCCGGTCTGCTGGTGGTAGAGGGTGGAAGGGCACACGCTTTTTACCCTCACACGAGAAAAAAACCGTTGATGTTACAGGCCATAGGCTAAAATCTCCCGAAACTTCATTTAGGCTGTCACTTGTTCCACAAATATCTGTCCATCATCATTATGCTAGGGTGCTTCGTGCTGTTTGGCCTCACCGCCTATGCACAAAGCGGCGCGCAAGCCGATGTGCCGTCCGCGCATCAGGTCGGGCAGACCCCGCTTGCCCCGCCATCACCCACCAACCCCGTCGCGGAAATTCCGCTAAGTACCTTTCTGCCGTCTATCCCCACACAAACGCCCACCCTAACGCCGACGCTCACCCTAATGCCCACGTTAACACAAACGCCCACACCATCCCCCACCTTAACGCCGATTCCATCACCCACACCTCCCCTGTGGACGCCCACACTTGCAATCCCGGCTAATAGCGCCGTGTTCGTCAATCGCCCGGCGGACTTCAGCGCGGTGGCGGGGTGGAGTTGCGACGACTTCCCGTGTGAGGACGACATCGACGGCTTTAGGGCGCGGATTCGCGTTCCGGCGGGCTATCGTCTGGGCTATGTGGGGCGCTTGCCCGGCCAGCCGATGAGCATCACCTACGGGCGCGATGGCCGCCTGTACGCGACGGTCATCACCGACCCGGTACTGAATGTAGGCGCGGTGTATGCGCTGGATTCCGCCGGGAACACGGCGCAAATCAGCACGGAGATTGTCGCGCCGCTTGGCCTGGCCTTCCAGCCCGGCACGGATGTTTTATACGTCAGTGGGCGGGTGACGTTAACGCAGGACGGCGGCCTGTGGCGCGTGGACGTGACCAACGGCGACACCACACGGATTATTCAGGATTTGCCGTGTTGCTTCCAGGTGATTGATAACCAACCAAGCGGGCTGGCCTTCGGGCCGGATGGCTATTTGTATATGGGCGTTGGTGCGCTGACTGACCGCGCCGAGCCGCCCAACCCACGCATCGCGCAATATGCGGAACTGCAACCGCTAGAGGCCGCCATCCTGCGGATACAGCCGCATACCGCGCAGGTGGAAGTCTTCGCACGCGGCATCCGCAACCCCTACGGCCTCACATTCGACTCCTTTGGGCGCTTATATGCCACCGACAACGGCCTGCTGACCGGGCAGGGCGATAGGCTGTTGCAAGTGGCGGCGGGGGCGCATTATGGCTGGCCGTATTGGCGGGGCTTGGGCTGTGCGGAATGTCCCATCCCGCCAGCGCGGAATAATTTCGACTTCCGTGCGGATTTATTGCGCTTCCCGGATTACACGCTCCCGCGTGGGGTGGTGGCCTACACCGGCGCGGATTTTCCGTCCAATGTGTTTAACCATCTGTTTGTGGCGCTGTGGCACAACACACCGGACGGGCAACGGGTTGTCCGCATCGACCCCAACAGCCTGCCCACCGACCCCGCAGACCTGGCCGTGTATACACCGGAGCCATTCATCACAGGGCTTATCCGCCCGGTGGCGTTGGCGATTGCACCTGATGGGGCGCTGGTGGTCGCGGACTACATCTACGGGCATGTGTGGGCGGTGACGTTTGATGCAGACGCGGCAGAGTCCGCCGACGCACCCGCACTACAGGCCGCGCCACCGTTGTTTATCACCTCTACGCCCCGCCCAACAACCTCTCCTTGATTTGTCAGAGAACTGTACAGATTTGGGGTAGCACCCCCTGTTTATTGGTTTAATGGTAAGAGAGAAGGAGATAAACCCTATGAAATTACTGTTTCGTTCATTTTTTATTCTGTTATTGACCGGACTTTTGGCTGTCCCCATACTGGCGCAGGAACAAGAAGAAGAAGCGGATTTCGACGACATCCTGATTGTTATTACTGGCGAAGTCGAAGTATTAGAAGATGACCTCATCATTGTCGATGGAGTGACGATTGCACCGGCAGGGGCGTTCATCCCGGCTACCTTAAGCATTGGCGATCAAGTCATCATTGTGGGCTATCTGCTGGGGGATGATACACTCTTTGCAGTTAGCCTCACACGGGTAGAGGATGTCTGTGACGAGTTGGCTGAAGATGAAGCGCTGGCGATTTGTGATGATGCGGATGAGACCATCTGCGATGAATTGGCCGAAGATGCCGATTGTGACATCGTGGAAGACGAAGAAGACGCCATCTGTGATGAATTGGCTGAAGACGCCGATTGTGAAGAAGTGATTGATGAAGACGACGAAGACGTTATCTTCGCGGAGTGCGTGCCCCAGACTCACCCCGTCGCCAATACGCTAGCCGATGAGTTCGGCTATGATGTAGCATTTATCATCGACCTGCACTGCCAGGGCTACGGCTTTGGTGAAATCGCGCGGGCGCTGTTGCTGGTGGAAGAATACGGCTTTGGTGAGGATGTCGCATCCTTATTAGCGCAGGCAAGCGATGGCGGATGGGGTGCGTTGATGCGCTCTAGCGGGGTGCATCCTAGCCAGTTAGCGCCAGGCCGTGTGATTGCTGGTCATGCGGGGCGCGGCGGCCCGCCGTGGTTGCGTGATGGTGAGGGCGCAACACAAGCCGGGCGTCCGGGTGGCCCACCGGCTCATGCAGGAGGCCCGCCCGCGCACGCTGGCCCGCC
>DAIMZF010000030.1:0-17099 GCA_036734085.1 Aggregatilineales bacterium | reverse complement strand
GGCCCGCCCGCGCACGCTGGCCCGCCTAACCGCAACAACGAAGAAGAAGGCGGCAATCCGGGACGTGGGCGTGGCGGTAGGCCATAGGCCGCCTATAGCTAAGAGATGCTGTAGTTATGTAGGGCGGTCACTGTGCCGCCCTTTTTGATTCTGGTGAAGGATGGCTGATGCGCTGTATACTTCGCTAGAGACTTCGTCATGAACTTCGTCAGGACGGCCACAAGCACAGGGTAATAGCATGGATATTCACATTCCGACATTGACCAACCTGCAATTGCAGGAAATCTCCCGGCAACAAGCCCGCGAGATTAGCGAGATTATTACCGATGCCATCACGCAATACGTCGAGGCGCACACCCACGAATCCGCGTTCCGTCAGCGCGTGCGCGAGGCGATGGTTCAACATCAGTGGCTATTGGACGAACTGGACAAACAATAACATGACGCGCTATCTAACCATTGTGGAACTCATCATCATCAACGAAGAAATCATCGGCAAGCGTACCCAATTACGCGATGTAGACTTGCTGGAAGCGGCGACACTCCGCCCGCAGGCCAGCGCCTTTGGTGAGGACGCCTACCCGACCATCCCCCACAAGGCGGCGGCGCTGTTTCATTCGCTGGCGCGCAACCATGCCTTTGTGGACGGCAACAAGCGCACGGCAACAGTGGCGACAATCCTCTTTTTGGAATTAAACGGCTATCGTGTGCGCTGGGACGACGAACAAGCGTTGGGCTTCATCCTGCGCGGGGCGACAGGCGGTGCAACACTGGACGAAATCATCACATGGATTGCCAGCAATACGGCAGAAAATGAGCCAGCATGACGGCCTCTTTTTATCTGTCTGCGGCGGATGTGTACAGCATTAATCAGGAGGTATTGGGGCGTGAGCCAGTGGTGATGGACAGGCACTTGCTCCGTGCCGCCGTTGCCCGCCCGTACACGCGCATGTTCGGCCAGGAGGCTTACCCCACGCTGACGGAAAAAGCGGCGGCGTTGCTTCATGCGCTGGCGCACGACCATCTGTTTGTGGACGGCAACAAACGCACCGCACGCGCCGCCGTCCAGCGCTTTGCCACCCAGCACGCCGCCCAACTGACATGGACAGATGATGAAGCCTATACGCTCATCCTAGAGATAGCCAAAGGCCGCTATGACGTTAAGCAAGTCGCGGAACGTCTGGCGGCCTATTTAGAGATGCAGGATGAGTCGTAAATGACTGTTTATTCGACGTATTCTTCCGGCGCGACGACCACAAATTCTTCTTCAAACCGGGAATAAGTGAAGCGGCCTTCGCTGGTCTGCTCTAGGCGGATTTCTTCCCCGATGGCGGTGAAGCGTGTGTCATAAGTGAACGCGGTTTCGATGCGGCGGAACAGCCCGGTTTCCTCGTCAACGTAGAAGTTCACAACCAACGAAGCGCCGTCAATCAATGCCTCGATGAGTTCCGCATTGGTCAGGCCGAGCGCGGGTGCGTCCACCGCGCCTAGTTCGGAATTCAGTACGCCTAGTTCCAGCAGGACAGGCACACTAAACTCAATTTCGATGCGGCGGGTGGGATATTCTGAGCGTTCGTAGCGGATGTTTTGGGCGCGGCGTTCGCGCACGGCCAACACGGTTTCTTCCGTGATGGGGTACTCAATCACACGGCTGAAGGATGTAATAAGTTCTTGCGGAGATGGGAATGCTTCATTCACGAAGTCGGCTTCGCTGGCCTCCGAGCCGATGACCACCCAATCTGTGCCGGTCAGTTCCAGCATCAGGCCGCTAAAGTTGCCTAACCGCGCATAGAAGTTATCATCAGGGGACGGCAGAAGCAATTCCATTGAAAAGCTACCACTACCAATGCCCAATCCTAAGTTAATCGTCTGCTGTAAATCCGCACGGATGCGCTCCACACGGCCATTGTCACGGCCAATCTGCAAGTCAATATCCTGGTTTAAAGTGGTAGTTACGCTGGTTCCGCCCGTTTGCACGGTCTGGCGCACGGTCAGGTCACCATCCACGCGGAAGGAAGAAAGCGCCGCCATCTCGTCTAAAATGCGGGTGACAGTCGTCAACATCTCTGTTTCGGGGTCTATCTGGGCTTCGTCTACATCGTCCTGCGCGGCGACGGGGGTTACAATCAGCGCCAAGACCATCAAAATAAGCCATAACCGTTTCATATCTTCTGCCTCTTAACTAATATCGGTGCAATTTGCGCCATTATAACAGACACACCCCGCAGTGTCATTGTATTTTGAGTGTGAACGGTTTTTTGTCCCTTGTGTCTATAGCGGACGGTTAATGGTCACCGGCTGGTTGAAAGCCCCATAAGTCACGCTTTCGCGGCTGGTTTGGTTCAGTCGCAGGCGTATTCCCATCAGGCTGACATCCGCACGCAGGGTCATATCAACATCAACGCGGTGGATGATGTCCGCATCATCCAGCCAGACCGTAATCACCGTGCGGCTTCCTTTGTAAAAATCGCGGGCGATGTTATTGATGAACGTCACCGGGTCGAAGTTCGCCCCTGTGCCAAAAATTTCACCGAGTTCGGCCATGTCGCCCATGTCGCCTAAATCGCCCAGTGCGCCCAGTTGCCGCAGGACTTCCTCAAAGCCGATTTCATCCAGCACAGCCAGCATATCCACCTCAAAGCGGTAGCCATCCACACGCACCCCGTTAACAACCGTCGCGGCAGGCCGTTGAACGCTCTGCACGGTGTTCTGCGTTAAAGGGTAGGAGTCTAAAGTTTCTACGCCGAAGATGGACATAATATTCAGCGAACCAGCAGGAAGCCCGGCCAGCAAATCGTTGATGTCCGCATAAATCCATTGATTATTGGTGCTGGCATCCCCCAATAAGCCACTACCCGCCATGCGCGTGAAGAATACGTTATCCACCAGCACAACGCCATAATCAAGCTGTTCGTTGATGTTCCCCAGTGCGCGTTCGTTGGAACGCAGGTTTAGGTCGGCCTGCATATCAAACGCGAAGTCATAGCCCCCGCTTGCATTCCGCGCGGAATTGCCGCCGCCAGACATGGTGACTGCCGTATTAAAGCGGATGCTTTGCCCCATCGCGGACGTGTTCATTTCCTGCTGGATGTCCGCCGTCATCGTCACGCTCAGGCTGTTAATATCGCGCATCTGGTTCAGCGCGTTGTTAACGCGGGTGATGGCGAGCGTGTCGGCGGTGGTCAGGTACGGTTGGCAGGCCGTGATGAGCAGGACGAGCAACATCGCTAGCGGCCATAGCCTGAATTTTTTCATCATTATCATCATGACGTGACGCCTCCTTTATCGGTCGTTGTCTTGTAAATGGTCAAGAAAGCGGCTCCATTCTGCCTCAAAATCTTCGTGGATGTCCACCACTTCGGCGGTCGATGCGGCTAAAGTCGGGATTTCGTAAACGGTCGCGTCTTCCAGCGTTTTCTGCACAAACCACACCATCTCGTGTGCTTCGGCGCGGGCGTTGTAGCGATGCCCCATCCATGATAAGCCATACAGCGTGGCAATCATCACAGCCACGAGTGCGGGTGACCACGGCATATAGACCAGCAAAGACGCCATAAACGACGGGATGACAAAACTGCTGACCAGATACCCGGTGTTGATGCGTGCGGTCAAATCGACGCGGGTTAGCTCTCCAAATGGCGTAAAGCGCCCGCGCAGGATGGCGGTGGCTGTCGTGCGGCGGCGATAGCGAAACGCGACGTTGCGCGTGGTCATCATGCGAAAGCCGTCCGGGTTGCCTTCCACAAAATAGCGGCGACCATCCGCGAATAAATTCCGCAGGTGCAATCGCTGGGTGCTGGGCTTGGCCGCCGTCCGCATGAGTTCGATACTCAGCGCGGGCGCGATTCGTAAGAAGAACATCACGGGGGGATGCACAAACCACACCCGATGCAGGAGATAACGGACTAAACTGGCGGACGGCATCCGGCGGCTACCCGATTGGCTCGGCGATGATAATCGTGCGCGTGGCGTAAGCGTCCGAGAAGAAATTGTAATCATCACAGGTGATGAGCGTCAGCCGTTCTGTCGTGGTGGGGCGCACCGGGTCAAGGTCGGTCGGCGCTACGGATGCAATCTCAGTCACCTGATAGCGCCGTTCTTCGCCGTTCTGTTGCAGGATGACCAACGCGCCGACTTCCACATTACCCAACTCGGCAAAGACGCCGCGCCGCCCGTCGCGCATCTCCACATGGCCGCTCAGGACGATATTGCCAGGCATCCCGGTTAACCATGTCGTGCCTTGCAGATGCCCGACGTTTAAGCCCAACGCGCTGACATCCCAGCTACTCCCACCCAGATACACCTGAATAATCGGCGCGTTGATGGCAACTGCCGGGATGATGATTTGGGCATTGTTCAGGTCATATGTGCCGGGCGCGGGGGTGGGTGGCTCCCCTAACGGCACATCAAGCGCGACATCATCCGCCATGACGACGGCGGGCGGTGTCGCGGTCGCCGCGACGGCTTCCGGCGCGGGGTCTGGCGGGCTGGCGGTGTTAATTAACGCATCGGCTATCAGCAGGATGACCCCGCCTAACGCCCCGACAATAGCAAAGAGAAACAGGTTTTTTAATAAACTTCCCCGTTGACGATTAATCATGTTGGCCTCATAGCGATAAGTTCTGCTTTTTATTATAGCGCGTCAAAGGGTTTGCGAATACAAATTTTATATGAAGAAGGGGTTGGTCTATAATAAGCGTAAAATCATTTAATCGTTTAATGGAGTGCTTCCCCGTGAATAATTTACCGCCTCAATTACCAGAACCCCTGAACACCGACCTTGTGACCACCCACTTTGATGAAAAGAACCGTGTTTTGATCGTGCAGTATCACCAGGAACTCACCGCAGAAAGCGCGATGCAGATGTATGAATGGGCGCTAAAGACCGCCATCGTCGTCGGGTCGGATTTTTCGCGTGGCATCATCTACGACTTCAGCGATGTGAAGAAGTTCACCCGAAGCAACCTGCTTGCCACACAAAAAGGGAGCCTCAACATCAACGCACAGGTTGACCTCAGCAATCTGCCGGTAGCGATGGTTGCCAAGACGATGCTACAGGAACAGCATTTGAGCATCGGCCTCAGCGCCACGCCCGGCGAGGAGCGTAAGCGCATCGTGCGCTCTGTGGCGGAAGGGCTGACGTTCATCGACCAGTGGCACATCAAACAAGCGGAACAGCGTAAAGCTTTAGAGCAGGAAAAGACGGTTGAAACGCCCGCTACCTCATTTACGGAGCAGGATACAATCCAGACCCGTGAATTACCCAAAACCGCCGAGCTACCCAAGACCGCGCCCTTAAGTCGTCAATCCGCCCCGCAGGATGACGCATCCGCGCAGGACGACGCACCAGATAATGGTTGACAGGCGGTAGAACATGCGGTCTAATCATCGTATGGATTATCACCTGTAAGGGGGAATGATGGCTGAACGATTGAAAGACCGCTTTTTTAACCGTGATTTTTACGATGACCTCAACGCCGCGATAACAAGCACCTATCCCACATTCGATTCTGCGGCGTTCATCCAACAAATTTATTGCGAAGGCTGGCAGGATCGCCCTTTGATGGCGTGGATGCGACACACCACGCAGGTTTTAGGGGGCCTTTTGCCGACAGATTACCGTGCGGCGCTGGCGATTTTGCTCCAGGCCGCGCCACAGATGGCCGCCTATGAATATGAAAACCTTATCTTCTCGGATTTTGTGGCGACTTATGGCCTGGCGGATTGGGAGGCTTCTCTGCCTGCATTGGAGCGTTTTACACAAATCGCCAGCGCGGAGTTTGCGGTGCGGCCTTTCATCACACAAGACCAACCGCGCATGATGGCGCAGATGTTGACGTGGGCGACGCACCCCCACGCGCAAGTGCGCCGCCTTGCCAGCGAAGGATGCCGCCCGTTGCTCCCCTGGGGCATGGTGCTACGCGGACTCAAGGCCGACCCCGCGCCCATCCTGCCAATTCTGGAGCAACTCAAGGCCGACCCCGCCGAGACAGTCCGCCGGAGTGTTGCCAATAATCTGAACGACATCGCCAAAAATCAGCCGGAACAGGTGCTTGCGGTGACTGGGCGGTGGGCGGTCAGCCAAGACGCCGGGACACAGTGGATTATCCGCCATGCGCTCCGTACATTAATCAAGCGCGGCCACCCGCAAGCGTTGGCGCTGGTCGGCTATCCGTTGGGCGGCGCGTTCACCCTGCATGACCTGACGGTGACTCCTCAGGCATTGCACATGGGGGAAGAACTTACGCTTTCTTTTGTGCTTGAGTCCTCAAGCGATGCCCCCCAAAACCTGATGGTTGATTACATCATGTATTTTATGCGGGCGAACGGCCAGCACAACGCGAAGGTGTTTAAGCTGATGAAAGCTGTGTTGCCAGCACAAGAACAGTTGACCGTCAGCAAGCGGCACAGCTTCCGCCCCATTAGCACCCGGCGCTATTACGCTGGGCCGCACGCCATCGAAGTACAGGTTAACGGTGTGGTATGCGGGCGCGTGGACTTTGTGCTGAAGGCGTGATTTGTGCCATTGTTCAAGTCTGGTAAACTTGCAGATGAAGAAATTATCCACACGTAAAAGGATGGCATATGTCACTCATCATCTTTGTTATGACCATTGCCGGGCTAGCCATGTTTTTGATGAGTTGGCTCCCGCGTGCCATTCATACCAGTGTGTTATCACTCCCCATTGTGTATGTCGGGTTAGGGGCTGTGCTGTATCTCGTCCCGTATAACACCTTATTCGGCTTTGATTTACCCGCCCCTGACCCACTAGAACATCCTTTTTTAACCGAACACATCACGGAAGTGGCCGTTATTCTGTCGCTGACGGGGGCAGGGCTACGACTGAACCGCGAACCAAACTTCAGGAATTGGGCGACAGCGATACGATTATTAGCAATTGCGATGCCGTTGTGCATCGGGATGATTGCGCTCTTGGGCTGGGGTGTGGCGGGACTTGCCCTGCCGACTGCCGTATTGCTAGGTGCGGTACTCGCGCCGACTGACCCGGTGCTGGCCGATGATGTGCAGGTCAACGGCCCGCAAGGTGAACAGGATGAAGTCCGCTTTAGCCTGACGCTGGAAGCGGGGTTAAATGATGGCCTCGCGTTCCCGTTTACTTATCTGGCGATGGTCTTGGTAGCCATCACCGCAGGCACGTTAAGCGCCGCCAATGGGCTGACAGACTGGTTACTGGTTGATGTGTTCTATCGGATTATCGTCGGTGTGGTGGCCGGTGCAATCATCGGTGGGTTATTAGCGCGTTTCATCTTTCGTTTTTCGGCGGATAATATCGTCGCAGACCGCAACGAAGGCTTAGTCGCCATTGCCATTACGCTCATCGCCTATGGCCTGACGGAAATCGTGCACGGCTATGGGTTTTTAGCGGTGTTTGTGGCGGCGGTTGTCATCCGCCAGTACGAGCGCGACCATGAATATCACGAACGGTTGCACGTTTTTGTAGAGCAAATCGAGCGTATGCTCCTCGTCCTGCTGATGATTTTGCTGGGGGGCGCGGTGGTTACTGGCCTGCTGGCCGTGCTGACGTGGCAAAGCGTGCTGGTTGCGCTGGTAATCATCCTGCTTGTTCGCCCGGTGGCGGGTTACTTATCCTTGTTGGGTCGTGATGTTCCGCGTGAAAAACGTTTAATTATCGCGTTTTTTGGTATTCGCGGGGTTGGCTCATTTTATTATCTGGCTTACGCGCTGAATAAAGCAGACTTCCAGCAAGCAGAGGCGATATGGGCGCTGGTGGCGCTGGTGGTCTTGTTTTCCATCTTCATACATGGGTTAACGGTCACGCCTATTATGCGCTGGCTGGATAGGCGCATAGGCGGATAAAAAAAGGGGTCGGGTGGGGGATGTGCCCGCATGGATGATTTGTTAGGCTTGGGAAGGTGCGCGTGAAAATGCTGATTTTGTGGTAGAGTCCGCTTGACGTTGGAGATAAGGTTAAGACGATGACCACGTTTCACAAGCAAAAAGCGACTTGCCCACTTTGCCAGCATGAAGTTACATTGCATCAGGTGACCAGCACCAACACATTTGGCGGGCGCACATCCGATTTACGGGTGAAAGCGGCGGGGATGGATCCTCTGTCGCTTGTCATCGTGCAATGCGCGGGGTGCGGTTATAGCGATTTCACCCGCTATTTTGAAGCACCACGCCCGTTATCGGAAGAAGTGCGGGCGAAAATCCGTGCGGAGGTACAGCCGCCGCAGGATGACGAGCATCAACAGCCGAGCTTTCGCTATGCGACTGCCGCGCATATCGCCGCATTGCGCGACGCCACCGCCGAAGAACAGGGGAATTTGTACCTGCGGGCGGCGTGGTGCTGTGAGGACGAAGGCGATGTCTTCCGCGAGATTGCCTACCGCAAGTACACGATTAAACATTTTGAATTCGCGCTGAGTTCGGGCGAAATCCCGGAAGACCGACGCGCTTTGATGACATATCTCATCGGCGAGCTTTACCGGCGCACGGGCGATGATGACACGGCGCGGCGGTGGTTCGATAAAGTAGAAGATTGGGCGGATGATACCGATGAGTTCGCGCACATCCGCCAGCTTGCCCAACGCCAGCGCACCGACCCAAAAGACACTTTTTAGCAACACTACCAGAAAGACGAACCACCTGTGAAAAAAATCCGCGTAGTGCTGAACCCTGTTTCCGGCACGAACAACAACACGCAAGCCGCCATCAAAGAGGCGATGGCCGCGCACCCTACCCTTGAATGGGATGTCTACGAAACACAGGGCGACGGCGACGCCCGCGAATCTGCCAAGAGCGCCTGTGCGGATGGTTACGATCTTGTGATTGCGGCAGGCGGCGATGGCACGGTGCGCGAAGTGGCGGAAGGGCTAATCGGCGAAGATATGCTGATGTCGATTCTGCCCGGCGGCACGGCCAATGTCCTCTCGGTGGAGCTAGGCTTTCCCGGAGATTTAAACGCCATCCTCAACGGGTTAGCGACGGACGACTATCACATGCGTACTATCGACGCGGCCAAAATGGATAACAAAACGCTGTTACTGCGGGCGGGCATCGGCTACGAAGCACAGATTTCCGTCGGCGCGAAGCGTGAAGAAAAGAAGCGGTTCGGGCGGGCGGCTTACTTCCTGGCGGCGTGGCGGCAACTGCGTGGCTTGCGCCCGACGCGCTATTACCTCACGCTGGATGATGAGGAAGTTGTGCGGTATGGCGTGACGTGCCTCATCTGCAACTCGGTCAACGTGGGCATCCCGAATGTGAAGCTCATCAACGAATCCCTGATGGATGACGGCAAGCTGGATGTAATCCTTGTGCCCAGTATGGAGTTACCGTATCTGTTGCGCGGCATTTTTAAGTTTATGTTCCGGCGCAGTCGTAACGATGTGGACAGCATCAACCATTGGCAGGCGCAAAAGGTCACTGTCCGCACACAGGCGACTCAGGTGATGGCGATAGACGGTGATTATCATAAGCGCGGCAAGCGCACCAGTGCAGAGGTTATCCCGCGTGCGCTGACGGTTGCCGTGCCCAATTAGAAGAAAGCAGACAACCACGATGGCAAAATTTAACGGATGGACGGAATTTAAACGGGTGGTTCGGCAGGTACGCAAGCAGGGCTTGTGGCTGGCGACGTTGGCCGGGCTGGATAAGCTCCGCCGCACGTTTGGCAACAACCCGGCAGGGCGCTATAACCGCATCTCTCCCCAGATTATTTTGGGCGGCCAACCCGCAAGGCGGCATCTAATCAAGCTGGCGCAGGCTGGCGTCACGGGCATCATCAACATGCGCGATGAATACAGCTATGCCGACCAGGTCGGCGCGACCAACCTCAACTATCTGGAACTGCCGACGATTGACGACACCCCGCCCACACAGGCGGATTTACAGCTAGGCGTGGATTTCATCCGTAATGAAATCGCGCAGGGTGGGTCGGTTTACATCCATTGTTGGGAAGGGCTGGGGCGTGGCCCCGCGATGGTGGCCGCTTATTTCATCAGTCTGGGGGAAACACCGGAAGAAGCATGGGCAAAAATCCGCAGATCGCGCCCGTTCGTCCGCCCCACAGCAGACCAGATGAGCGCGTTAGTCGTCTTCGCGGATGCAGACCAGGCCGAAGCAAAAGAAGAAGAGATAAAAGAAGCGGAAGAAGCACAGACGCAAGCGGACGAAAAATAAGGCGGTACAATAGGGCTGACGACTGATTTAGTCAGCCCCTTTACAGGCACGTTGACCGGGTGCTATTCCACCTGAGTAACGGCCTGCGGTTGTAAATTAACATTGGTAGACCAATTCCCCGCTAAATCCACCGCCCACGCCGCAAACTCGTAAGTGCTACCCGGCACACCCTGATAAATGGCGTCTGTCAGCCCGGTGGTCTGCCAATTCTGCCAATTCCCGCCATCCACCCGCACCCAGATAATAAAATAATCAATGCCGCCGTCATCCGTGCCCGTCCAACGGACTTCAAATTCCGTCGGGCTGAATTCCGGCAAGGGCAACACATTGGCGACGGGCGGGCGCGTATCGCTGGCCGGGTCTACTGTCGGGCGGATTGTGGGCGCGGGGATGTCTGTCGGCGCGAAGGTGGCCGTCGGTGTCAGGTCTACGCCACGCGGGGCCAGGTCACTATCGCGGCGTTCGATGAGGATATAGGGCATCCCGCCGATGGCTAACCCCCCAAAGCCCGCCCCGCTTGTTGTGCCACTGGCCGTCGCTGGCGGGAGCGTAATACGGAACAAGCCGTCATCATCGGGGGTGATGGTGTTGTTGCTCTGCAACGAGACCAGCCGCCCCACCCGGCTGATAGGCTCGAACTCTAGCGTGTTGGCCTGCGTGCGGCGGTTCCACATCACCGCGATGCGCTCATCCGTGCGCGGACGGTCGAAGGTCAGCACGACGAAGTTTGCATCCAGGCGGATGTCTTCTTCACCACGCTGGAAGGGTTCGTTCCCAAAAATTTCTGCTAACAGGCGGTAGGCTTGCGCGATGGGGCGTGCCGTTCCGGGATTAGGATGCTGAGAAAAGCAGATAGAGTCCGCGTGGTTGCGGTAGATGCCATGCGCGTCCCCGTAGCATTGCCGCCCCGCCGTACACAGGTTGCCGTTATGCGGCGGGAAGTTCGTCCCGGCGGGTTGGTCGCCGCAGTCGTCATAAAGCTGATGCAAAAACACCCGTTCCGCGCCTTCGTGCCACGCAAACACCGCGCTCTGGATGAAGTACCACGCCTGTTGCTCTATGGTGGCGTAATTAACCGCGTTGGCCTGCCAGGTCGGGCCGGGGTAGTCATCCCACACGGGCACGCCGGTTTCGTTCAGCCAGATGGGACGGCGAAAGCCGAACGCAATCATGGTCTGCCGGGCGTACAGTGTCAACCAGCCACTGCGCCAGGGGTCAGCATAACTATGCACACCGACAATATCAAAGTACCAGTTATTGGCCTGATGCGCCGGGTCTTGCACGATGACGTTAAGCACCTGCGCGAGAAAGTTATCCTCTGTGGGGAACAGCAAGCCGCCGAACATCACCTGCGCGGCGGGGTCGGCCAGTTTGGTGACGATATAGCTCACCTTCAGCATCCGCGCATACGCATCTGCACCGCCGCGCCAGAACTGCACAAAATCCGGTTCGTTCCACACTTCCCAGATGCGGATGCCTTGCCCGCGTGGGATTCCGCCCGTCTGTGACAAAAATCCGCCCGGCTTATAGCGGTTAACGGCCTGCCAGACAAACCCCGCCCATGGGTTATCCGGGTTGATGGCCTTGCCGGGTGCGGGAAGGTCTGTGCCATCAGCGAAGATGGGGTTATATAACCCGGCGATGCGCTCTCCCTCCTGATGAAAAGGCGGCACGCCGATTAAAATGGCATTGATGCGTAAGCCGTAACGCAAATCATCGGCCACCTGACGGTCATAAGCCGTCCAGTTCCAGTTATCTTGGGTGGCTTCTACAAAGTTCCAGTAAAGCGGCCATCGATTCCAGCCCGCGCCGAGTGAAAGCGCCTGCTGGTAACGCTCCGGTGGGGTCACTTGTGTAGCGGATGAAATGTGCGCGATGCCGAGTCTGTCGGCCAGAATGTAACCTTGTTGGGATGGGCTGGTGGCGGCGGGCTGTACGCCCAGCATCCATAAGGTGATGAGCAAGATGAATAGTCTGGATGTCTTGTGCATATTCTTCGATGATATTTAGCTAACGGAAACAAGGCCATTGTAACATAAGGTGCGATGAACATGGTACAATTCAGCGTGAAGTTACCAGACTGAAATATTGCAAAAACATTATTTTACAAGGAGTTATTGTGATGCGTTTAGGGTTAATGGCAGGGTATTCCGGCGCTCGGGTAGAGTTGCCGATGGATATGATTTTAGAGGCTGACCGATTAGGCTATCATGTGGTGTGGACGGCGGAGGCTTACGGGTCGGACGCGGTAACGCCGCTCGCGTGGATTGGCGCACTGACCAAACAGATTAAGCTAGGCACGGCAATCCTGCAAATGCCAGGCCGCACCCCTGCAAATACCGCCATGACCGCCACCACGCTCGACCAGCTTTCCGGCGGGCGCATGGTGTTGGGCATTGGCCTAAGCGGGCCGCAAGTGGTGGAAGGCTGGCACGGCGTCGCCTACGGCAAGCCATTGGGCAAAACGCGGGAATATGTGGAAATCCTGCGGAAGATTTTCGCCCGCGAAGAGGCGCTCGTGCATCACGGGGAGCATTATCAAATCCCGTATGCGGGGGAAGACGCTACCGGGTTGGGCAAACCGCTTAAGAGCATCCTGCACGGGCGGGCGGATTTACCCATTTATATCGCGTCCATCGGCCCGAAGAATGTTGAACTGACGGCGGAAATTGCGGACGGCTGGTTGCCCATTTTTTACTCGCGCACCTTGTACGAAAAAGCGTATAAGCCCTATCTGGAAGCAGGCTTCGCCAAAGCGGGCAAGACGGGCGAAGGCTTTGATATTTCCGCAAATGTCACCGTCGCGTTAGAGGATGATTTAGAGGTGGCGTACAACATGGTCAAGCCGATGATGGCGCTTTACATCGGCGGGATGGGCGCACGCGGCAAGAACTTCTACTTTGATTTAGCCGTGCGTGCCGGGTTCGAGGAAGCCGCCGTCAAAATTCAGGACTTATATTTAGAGGGCAATCGGGGCGAGGCGATGATGGCCGTGCCGGATGCCCTCATAGATGAAATTGCCCTGTGTGGCAGTGCAGACCGCATCCGCGATCGCGTCCAGCTATGGAAGGAAAGCGGCGCGACCACGCTCAATATAGCCACAACCAGCATTGAGGCGGTGCGCTTGATGGCGGAAGCTGTGTTGTAAACAACCCTGTTGTAACCAACTCATAGCAATGTTAAAACGCAAAACGGACGACCTTCACAAGTCGTCCGTTTGTTTGTGGATGTTATAGGGCGTGTGAGCGCCCCCGCGTCAGCCGTTACGGGGTCGCGGTCAGGCTGAGGGTGGTTGTGCCTTCTTCAGACCATGCGAAGTTTAGCTCCGATGTGCGCTCGTATTGGTACGCCGTCACCAGTGCCAGATGCGCCCCGTCCACCTCTAATTCTGTTGTGATGCGCGACAGTAAGCCGATGCCGGGCGCGTCATCGTTGATGCCAATGCGCCGACCTTCAATATCAAACAGCATGATGATAGTATCGACTGATTCCCCTGCCGGGTTGCTGGTTTCCAACGTCACGGTTTGGCCTTCCGCGCCGATGAATGTGATAAACGCGACTGGCGTAGTTTCGCTCAGTTCCGCCGACACCCGCCCACCAACGGAGATTTCATTCTGCATGAAGGCGTCCAGCGCATCCTCAAGATCAAAGCGCACGGGCGGCGTAATACCACTGAGCGTCAGCGTATAATTCAGCGTACTCTGTGCGGAATTGCCGATGGTTTCCTCTAAGGATTTGCGCGTGCCTTCTTTGTGGGTGGCAAGCACGAAGTATAAGCCGTCAGCCTCTACATTAAAGTCGCGGATGAGCGCGGAAAAATACGGGTTGTCGCCGCCGTCGTCATCATAAGCCATAACTTCGCCGAATTCCGAAAACACAATCAGGAACGGGTCTAGCGGGCTGGTGGCCGGGCTTTGCACCATGCGGACGGTCAGCCGGTCTCCGGCGCTGGCGACGAAGGCGTAAAGCTGGCTATCAACGCCGGGTTCAAACGACGCGCTGACGGAGTCCCCGTTTTCCAAAAAGGGGAAGTCGAACACGTCATCGTCGTTTTGCGCGGCGACGGGCAAAGCCAATACGCTGGCAACACTGATGATGATAAGAAGGGTTATGAGCCGAGCGATGGACTTGAACATAGTTGTTGTTAAACCTCTGGTTAGACCTCTGGCATAGAGACGGACACTATGCATTTATTATAGCACGCAGGCCGCATTGCATCCCCCTAATCGTTGGGGGAAGGGTGGGAAAGCGCCTATTAAGCTGTTCCGGCTAGGGGGTGGCGTTACCTGCCGGGCGAAATAAAGACGGCCTCCGTCAGCCGCCTGTACTTTGCGACAGGCGCGGGTCGCCCGGCGCGACTTCATACACCGCCCCCCAGGGCAGATAGTGTGTGAACACGCGGTCGGTGCGTGTGCGTCCGTCTGGCTCGGTCACACGGCGGATGACAACCACATCCATGCCATCGGCGGCGATCTCGGTCTGCACAACGTCGCCCGTCTGCAAGTCACTGTTCAGCCGGAAGCGTGTCGCGGGAGCAGGCACAACATCGCGGATTTCCGGTGCAAGAATTTCGACTTGTCGCCCGGTGGGGGTGCTGTAGATGCGGAAGGTGAGTGTGCTGTCGCCGGGTGAGATGATGGCTTCAATCAGGATGTGATAGGGCGTATCGTTGAGGAACTTCAGGTCGCGGTCTGGTGACCAGATTGCCGCATCAAGCCCGGTGGGTTGGCCGTTGAGTTCATAATAGTGGACGCGGTAGGCGTGCGTATTGCGCTCGGTAATCCAGTAACCGCCATTCAGCGCGGCGCGGAAGATGGTCGTGCTGACCTGACAAATGCCGCCGCCGACTCCGGCCACCGTGCTATTGCCAACGATGACCGCGCCCTCTTTAAAGCCGGATTCCAGACTGATTTCACCGACAAAATCATTGAAGGAAAATTCCTCACCCGGCCCGATGATGATTCCGTTAAGGCGGGCTGTGCCCTCCGCGATGTTGTGGCGGCGGTTGGGGCCGCTCCCGTTGTAGAACGTCGTCGCCTCCCCGATAAGCTCGGAAATACCGAGTTCGGCGGCGGTGACGCCCGCATGATAGCGCGGTTGCACATAATCAAACGCCATCATCACGTTACGGTCATCATAGCGGAAGACCGCCGCCTGCAGGCGTGCCAGCGTCGCGGTAACGTTCAAGGCGCGGCCCAGTTGGGGCGGCTGGATGGGGATAAGCTGGCGTGTGATAGGGTCGAATGAGAAGCGCCCATCGCTCGGTAGTGAGCGCAGGCCATCCGCCAGGCTTTCCAGCGCCGTGCTAAAGCCGCTTAAATCCGCATTGACGGTGTAAGCCCATGTGCCGTCCATCTGCTCGGCCAGGTCTACCTGTAACAACGCGGCGATTTGTTGCGGCTCAATCGTCCACGGCCCCAATATTGCGCCATCTTCCGCAACGGCGGTTAACGTGAGTGGGGCGGAAAGCGCGGCCTCTATGCGGTTAATGGCTAAGTCCGCATTCCAGATGGCGGGCAAGGCCTCGTTGATAATAAGCGGTACTTCCGCGCCACCGTTGAGCGCTAACATAGCGTTATTCAGTTGTACCAGCGTCGCGTCCACATCCAGCGTGCGTCCGGGCTGGGCGGGCGTGGTGCTGATGCTTAAATCTTCCCCGATGCGGAGCGAGGCATCCTGTGGGGCTTGGTTGACCTCCGCCGCGATGCGGTTAAGTTGTGCGATGGCTAAATTCTGGTCATAGCGGATGATAGGGGCGATGGCATGGCCGTTCATCCATGTTTGCGCCTGCTGTAACAGCCCTTGCAGGACGTTATCCGGCTGGCTGACGGCTAGCGCCTGGTCTACGGTGGCGGCGACATCGAAGGATAAGCCCAACGTCCCGGCGCTTAGTTGCCACGCACGCTCACCATCGCGGAAGGTAAACACCGTCGCGGCATCATACGTGAAGCGCCCGCTTAATAAACCGATGGCTTCGTCACGATCCAGGCCATCCAGCGCCACCCCGAAGACGGTCACGCCCGGCGTGATGCGCTCCATATAACGGTAGCGGAACGCGCCGACCAGAAGCGATAAAATAATAGTCAGCATCAGCCCGCCAGTAATCAACAGAATGGGCAGGCGGATGAGCCACACCCAAAACGCCGCCGGTTGTGGGTTGTGTGGGGGGGTATAAGGGGAGGAAATCGTCGCCATCTGTTTTTTGTTCCGTTAATCTGCCTTAAACGCCGCGCTCGTATTTTTCTACAATCGCTTCGGCTTCTTTAAATTTGTCGCTGTCTTCCGGCTCGGTATCCAGCACTTTGAGGGCTTCCAGATAGGCGTCCATAGCGACGACTTCCGGCTTAGCCGTTTTCTCTTGTTCCAGGCGGTCGGCCTCTAGTTGTATCTTCTCTTCTTCGGTCATTTCGCCGCTTTCCGCGACGACTTCTTCAATCTTCTCGGTGCTTAGTGTGCCGTCAGCTTCTAACAGCGCCTTGAGTTTTTCGTAAGTGGTGGACATATCCGGCTAACTCACTCTCGTTCATATGTCAGTCCGATAAAGTCTAGGCTATTATACAACATTCAGGGCGGGGTTCAATTCAACGATTACTCACCGGGTGCGGGCAACAACCCGGAGAAGATGCCGAAGGCGGGCACAACAGGCAACGACGCGCCACGCGGACGCAAGACAGGCATAATCTGTAAATCATGGGGGAGCATGAGTTCCAGCGAAGCGCCGGATAGCGTGCGTCCGTTAATACGCAGGGCATCCAGCAGGCGCGGGGTTTCTTCGCGGACACGCGCCAATTGCTGAGATGGCGCGCTGACGCTCACCGCAATCAGACGGGTATCCTCCGGCACAACCAGGCCAATCACAACCGTGACGTTGCCTTCGCTGTTATCCAGCAGATAGTATGCGGCCTGCACACCATCCCAATCAAAGGATTGCGGCG